>JABJMA010000028.1 GCA_018659605.1 Rickettsiales bacterium | reverse complement strand
TCTTTTCCAGAAAAAGCGCCGCCTCCATGAGTTGCATAGCCACCATAGGTATCAACGATGATTTTACGCCCCGTTAAACCAACATCACCTTCAGGACCACCAATAGTAAAACGTCCAGTTGGATTAAACATGAATCTGGTTTTTTCTGATATTAAATGACTCGGAAACAGCTTAGTAATTAATGGCTTACACTCTGCTTCTATTTGCTCAATTGTAGTATCTTCTTTATGCTGGATGGAAAGTAATACTGTATGTAAATGTACCGGCTTGTCATTTTCATACTCAAATGTTATTTGTGATTTAGCATCAGGACCAAGATTAAGTTCATTTTTATCTAAAACATTTTGTAAAATTTTATGCGCATAAGCAATGCTTGTTGGCATATAATGCTCAGAGTTATTGCTAGCAAAGCCAAACATAATGCCTTGATCGCCAGCACCCTGATCCTCTTCTGCAAGCTTATCTACACCTATATTAATATCAGGAGATTGTTTATTGAGTCTAATTTCAATTTCTACATTATCAGCAGAGAATGACCCTGATACATAACCTATTTGACGCACTAAGTTTCTCACTTCTTTATCAATTACACTATTTGGAATTATAATCTGTGAGCCAATCTCTCCGGAAATAAAAATTTTATTATAGGCAGCCATTACTTCAGCAGCAACTTTAGCATTTTTATCTTGTGCTAAATACAAATCCAAAATCAAATCTGAGATCTGGTCACAGACTTTATCTGGGTGACCATGAGAAACTGATTCTGATGTAAAAAGATATTTGTTCATTTTTGAAAATCTTTATTATATGTTACAGAAAATTTATAGGCTTTTAAATTGAGATGCCTATATATAAGAAAGCTCCTGTTTTGCAAGTAGATATAATGCCATACACACAAGATTTTACCTCATGCTTTAAAGATTCAAATGATAAATTGCTCATCACTAAGCAAGATTATAATAAAAACATTGAGCTTGTTTCAGCCCAAATTAATAAATTAAGTTTTGATTATAATAACGGTGATTTAGACTGTCTAAATACAGATCTTAATGATTTTGATCAAATTGAAGCAATTGCCGAAGAGATCAGATCTAATTATGATAGATTATTAGTTTTTGGAATTGGAGGCTCATCACTCGGCGCACAGACATTATGCGGAACACAATTTTACCAATATTCTCTCAATCACAATATAGATATAAAATTCATTGATAATATCCATTATATTAATTTTGTTGAGTATCTTAAAATTGTCGATTTCAAGAAAACTATGTGTCTTATTGTCTCAAAATCTGGGCAAACTATTGAAACATTAACACAAATGGTTGTTGCTCTTAACTATTTCAAAGATCAAGGGCATAATCTAAAAGAAAATGTGATTTTTATTACAGAAGATACAGATAACCCTATTAATAATTTTGCTAAAGAAATAGGGGCTCGGAATTTAATTCACAACCCAAATATTGGCGGAAGATATAGTTGTTTTTCGAATGTAGCCCTACTCCCAGCGGCAGTTATCAATTGCAATATTAGAGAATTTTGTAAAGGCGCATCACATGTCCTAAATAAACTAATATCAGAGAATGATTCAAGTGAGGTAGTAAAAGGTGCAGCCTTATTGCTTGCTGTAGAAGATAGTGGAATCAAAAGTAATGTCATGATGCCCTACCTACAGCGCTTATATTATTTTCCCTTTTGGTATGCCCAATTAACTGCTGAATCATTAGGTAAAAATAATAGTGGATTACTACCAATAAAGGCATTGGGTAGCATTGATCAACATAGCTTACTGCAATATTTCCTAGAGGGAGGACAAGATTTATTTTTTAACTTTCTAACTATAAATACCCAAAATCAAGGCTCAAAGATTCAAGATAATATTTTAAATTTTAAAGGTTACGAATATCTAAGAAACACTAGCATCGGTGACGTTAGCTTTGCTCAGCAGGAAGCTACAATACAATCATTTGTCGCAAAAAACAAAATGCTCAGAAGGTTTAGTATCAATGAGTTTTCCGATTACACATTAGGAGGAATTATGATGCATTTTATGCTTGAAACTATTTTAATGGGATATACTCGTAACATTAACCCTTTTGATCAGCCAGCTGTTGAATTTGGCAAAAAGATTTCTAAAGAAATATTAGAATTATTAAATAATGACAAACATAGTTAAACATAT
>JABJMA010000027.1 GCA_018659605.1 Rickettsiales bacterium | reverse complement strand
TGCTCTCCTAAGCAAATATTAGTATAAAAGTCACTTAATGCTAAATATGCTGGAGTCTCTAGACAAAGGCCTTTATAACAGCTAAAACGACTTTCTAAACTTTGTAGCACTTGCTCAGATGCTGTAAGTAATTTCTCTTGCAACATTAAGGCGTCTCTTTCTCCTTTTTGTAACATATTATTAAAATAGGCTAGATCCTCACATTCTAAACTGGCTAAATCCTCTCCGCTACTTAAGCCCTTTTCTATTAATAAATAACTATGTGGATATTCAATTGATAAATGATCACATAATTTTTGTGATTCTTCATTTGCTCCAAGAATTTTTAGTAATTTGATTAATTTCGGCCTGGAATCCAATATTTCTGATCTTCTTAAGATATCCTCTTTTAATATCAATGCAGCTGGATTTTCTTGTAATAACTGCTCGTTAAAATGAGCTATATGGCTAATATGTATATCTTGTAATAAGCCGCTATTTCCTAATAAATGCTGTCTTATATGAGCTAATATATCAGCATCTTCTATATATAAAGCCTGCAAGCTTAAACCCAAACCCTCACTAAAAAAACCATAGATTTCATTTAAGTGATTTTTATTACTTATTGCTTGATATAATTTACTTGAGACTTGTTTGGCTAAAGCATGATTATCACTTGATAAATTATTCCTTAACTCTTTAATTGCCAAGGATTCTTGCTTTATATCAAGCTGTTTAAATAGCTCGCTAATTTGTAAATAATTAATAGCGGTAATATCTTGCTCTAAAATCGATGCAATAATTTGCCCAGATATTGGGATAGTTGATTTTGCCGAACTCGATGAAGCAGATGAACTTGATGAGCTTGTTGTATTTACTGCTTCAGCATGATTTCCATTATCATTCTGTGGCAACGGATAGGCTTGAGCTTTAATAGGCATGATTGGAGCTGTTGGTATAGGTAGAGTCTGATCATCTACTAATGTTGCTGATGCTGTCGGTATGACCAAATTAACCTCCTCACCCCTTTTAGTACATATTTGCTGTAACATCTCATTTATTTGGTAATTTGCCATTGCAGACAAAGCCGCAAATGTCTTAGATTTACTAAAATTATTACCTCGGCCATAAGCTCCTGAAACTAATAAGCTTTCAGCCCCTTCACGTTCAGACAATAAAAGCTCAATCTTGGCTTGATTACCTATTGATCCATTTTTTATATATGATTTTAATTCCTTTAAATTACTAAATTGGGTTTTCGCTCGCATCACACTCTCTTAAATTATTAATAATGTCTCTTTCTAGTAATATTTATATCTATATTAATTACAACCAAAAACTTACAGCTAGTCCTAGAAAAGCAGGGCTTTGTAGTTATATAAATCTAGTATAAAAAAGATTTTAAATCTGCAATCTTAAAGCAGGACAAAAATTAGGATAAAAAAAATAACTATTACCCTCTTTATTAAGAAGGGATAGCGTAACTATGTCCTTAAGAGACAAATTATATGTACCACTTAATATAGACATCCATTCATTTACCTCATCCTCAAATTGAATCCTAACTTGACAACTCTCGCGATACTCGATTTGGTTTACTTGTGCCTGTAATTTTTCTATTTTCTCTGGATGAGACAGTAAGCTATATATAGCCATGGATAATTTTTCTTTTCTATAATTCTTAAGCTGCCTTGGAATTCTAATGTTTTTTGATTCACTCATATTAACTTCTTTAATTGTTGTTCTTTGAAAAAAAATGGAATTTTTGCCTTAATAGGCGTAGCCGCAAATCCTTGCGTTATAATTAAACAGTTATTTTTCTGCATGGATAAGATATCCTGCGTTGTTACTAAAGGCACACCCTCCTCACTTGTACTAACAGATTTATTCTGATTATTAGTAACAGAAATAGATCGTGATCCCTTGCTTTTACTATCTGAGTACCTTTTTTCAGTTTTATTACCTATTAACTTTGAGATTCTATCGGCAGACAAGTAATTATTTTGCTGAAAAATTACCTTATAAGCACAATTTGAATCAAATAATGATATAGCCTCCCTACCATATCTAATAGCTATTTGCTCATAATCTTGTGCTATAAAAATAGAATTAACATTATACCCCCGAGATACGGCCGGTAGATCTCTTATTATCTCCATTTTCCCTATACGCACAAACTCATCTAAAATAAATGTGACTTGGTTACTATCTTTACGAGGCATCTCGGATATTAATTGAGTACCTATAGATTCAAATAACATTGTAATTAATGGCTCTAATCTTTTTTGATCTTTAGCTCTAACCTTGATATAGACCGATATTCTTTCTTCTCTTAATTTATCACCTGTAAAATCACATTTACCACCTGTGGATTTTATTACTCTAGGATCAGCGAACAGTTCTATAGTTTCTTTTAAAGTCCCTACTACTCCTGCCCATTGCTTTTCAGAATCTTCTGAAATCAATACGCCATTACCGTCTCTTTTGATATCTGCATCAAGACCTTCTTCAACCATCATAGTTCTGATTGTTGTAGCAATATTAGTATCCTCCAACAACTTAATACGAACATCTGGTAAAGAGGTTTCTTTATTTTTCCAAATTAACCATTCGGTAAAAAATAAAAATGCCGATTTCGCCGCATCAATAAAATATTGATCACCTTCTTTTTGTGCTTTGAATAATATTGCTGCCTGATTTAGAATATAACCTCTTAAATCACGACTATCCTTCGGCAACATTTCCTTTGCAAAAGGATTAAAACAAGATGTTTCATCTGATAAAGGATCAAATAAATATACCTTTGATATTTCCTCCCGCCTTCTTTTAGTTATATCATATAACTCACCTTTGGGATCATGTACTATAACCGAATTCTCTATCGTTAGCAAAGTTGGTATAACTATACCTGCAGTCTTGCCCGTACCTGGTGGAGCTAGAACTAATAAACTTAAAGGTGTATTAGATTTAATAAATTTTCTACCAAACTTACCTAAAATAATGCCCTTTTTAAAATTAAGATTTTGTTTCTTAATGTCAGATTTCTGAGCAAATCTGCCAAAACCATATTTTTTACCACTATATAACGTGTTCTTATATCTAAAAATAATAGCAAAAGTGATAAGACCTATGCCTATAAAAACAACCATAATCTTCGGCAACATAAAGCCATAATAAGCCCATATCTTAAATAGCAGTAAAACATCCATTCCTGAATCAGGAAATGTTAAAGCTGCTCCGATATGAGCTATTATGAAAAATGATATAAAAGCAAAACTAACTCTTAGAATCATCTGAAGTAGCCTTTTTGTTTTCAAACAATAAATTTGTACCAAAATTAGACACTAGAATTTCTGTCTCATATTGAGTATCCCCATTTTTATCTACAAACGTACTTTTCTTCAATTTACCAGTAATGCAAACTCTAGTTCCCTTCCGTAAATACTCTTTAATATTTGTAAGATTACTAAAGACTGATACAGAAAACCAACTTGCCACATCTTCTCCCTTAATTCTTTCGGTAATGCCTAGCGAAAAATTTGCAACTTCATCTCCTGTTTCAAGTCTTCTATATACAGGATCTGCTCCCAAATATCCTTGTAGTCTTACTGTGTTTAAATAAATCATATGATCCTCTAATTAAAAATTAATAAATTATCCTTCCTTTGTATTCTTGCTTTCATCTTCTATTTTAACCGAATCTGAAAACACGAATTCTTCACCTTTTTTAAAGAAGTACGTTACGTAACCTTCTTTATCTTGGATTCTGTACAAACCATCATCAACGCTGTATGCTGATTGTAGTTTCTCAATTTTGACCTTGTCTTCCGCTAAAACAAAATTAGCGATAGTTATAAAAATTAATAAATATTTGAGCATTTTGTCCTCTATAATGTTTGAAAATAGCCTTTCATCTCTTTCCCTTCACGCTTTAACTGTACTACTCCATAAATATCCTGAGTAAGCTGATCTACTAAAATTGGCATTGAGCTACTTTCTGCATCCCCATTCATAATAATATTGGTGACCAAAGCAGTAATTGCATGATAAGGTGAATTGCTATGTATTGTAGCGATTGTACCCTCATGACCCGTATTAATAGCACGAGTAAAGGTAAAAGAATTTTCTTTTCTAAGCTCACCAAGAACAATTCTATCAGGCCTCATTCTCAACGTAGCATTGAGAAGCTCAGTAACATCCGTAGCTGATGATGATGACTTATTTTCAGAATATAATAAACTAACCCAATTCTGATTCGATGATTTTAATTCCGGGACACCTTCAATCGTAATAAGTCGTTCAGATGGTTTAATAAAGCTTAATAAAACATTCAGAAATGATGTTTTCCCTGTACCAGTTCCACCCGATATTAAAATTGTTTTTGACTCTTTAACTGCGCTAATTAGCGCTTCTTTTTCTTGAGATTTTAAACCATAATCATCTAAAGAAAAAATCTTATTACGATGCAACCTAATCGTCATTGCCATACCTGAACTTACAAGAGAGCCTGAGATTATCTGAACTCGATGCCCTTCTGGTAGTTTAAAAGATAATAACGGGTTATTTGTATTGAATTTCTGACTACTCGCTGTTGCCATAATTCGCGCCATACCCTCAAACCATGTTTTACTTAATTTCTTATCTTTTTTTACTATCCATTCTCCATCCAAAGCTTCTAAATATACCTCTCCCGGCCTATTGATCACAACTTCTTTGATATTGTCTTGGAAGTAGCACCTTAAAGGTTTCAAGTTATTAGTAGTTAAAGCATCCACTATATCCTCTTACCATCAAGTTTAGAACCATCTCCACAAACTAATGCCGTATCTAAAACTTCAGTATTATCTATATACTCACTACCGTCATATCTTTTATAAATTGCCGCTTTTTTCATTAACGTTCCCTCGCACGCAATGTTTTTATATGATACCCTAATCCTAAAAAGTAAAAAGTTTACCGCGCCAGATGGAGTCGAAGTTTCAACTCTACACACCCTACTCTCTTCTCGTACAGCATCTGCTTTAATGCTACTTTTATTACTAAAATCTTCCCTAAATTTTGCTACCTGACTACTTAATTTAATTTGATCTGGCTGCAATATTGGCACACTACGCATCCATCTAAAACCTGATTTAAGTTCCGACAATGAAACCTTGCATTCAGAGAAAATTCTAGGAGCCCCTATGGGGCGACGGCCTCGTTCCTGCCAACCAACAAGTCCTTTATGAAATATTTCCTCAGGACTGCCATAACGGCGCAAAAACCCAAACGTTCTCCATGAGTCATAGGGGCGTACAGAATAACCATATTGCTCAGATTTGGGAGATTTAAATGGAACGGTGATTACACCAGATTTTTGCCATACGCCATCTGATTTCAGATATGTAACTTTCTCATTTAATTGCTCACAATCATCAACAAATACCTTCCCACCCAAGGTAGTGTCCTCGATATACCTTCTAGCAAAAATAGTTGTTTCTTTGTTCTTGTCGTCATACTCAACCTCACATAATGCAGTATCGAACTTATGACTAAAATTTGTCGCCGATTTTACACATTCTTCAATGTTGATTCTATTCCCATTCTCAAAATAGAAATAGGTCTTGTTCAAATAAGACTGATCTGCTGTATTGTCATGTGTATATTTGTTTAATGTACAAACTTCTTCATATATTTTAACATTAGCATCATACGGCTCGCATTCGGATATATATTGCTCTGATCCCTCCACATTAATTGACACTCTCTTACTATATATTACAGCATCCTTAGACAAAGTCTTGGCACACCCAGACTTTGTCTCATTATGTGAATATTCTTGCCCCTCATCTACAGCACAATCTTTATGTATCACACCTTGATTATCCACCAATCTATATAACGGCCTTGATACACCTTCTGCAAAATCATGGGTAATACCACAAGCATTATAATCCCGTGTTAAAGAAGAAAATTGCGTAGTATCAGTTGTACAATCTAAAACTATAATTTTCCCAACATTGGGATCATTATAATACAAGGCATATTTATCGTATATTGTCTCTGACCCGGTATCAACAACAACCCCACAACTTTTATAATCCTTGACCACCAAATAAGAAGTTTCACCATCTCTACAACCCGATATTTCTTCTGTTCCTTTTATAATTTTGGTTTGGACATATGCAAGCATGTCTTCAAGTGAAATCCTAACCGAACAACCATCTGTAGTTTCTTCTTCAACTGCATCCTCTGCCACCTGAAAATCTACCCCAAAATCTGTATCTTCTTCTGCAATATTGTCACTAAGAGTGCTCGGGGTGCTATCCACCTCAGAAGATCTGCTTGTTATATAATTTGTTAAATTTTCTTCCTCTTCCTCTACAATAGCCCCTTCTACTCCTTGACCTTCCGGTCCCTTCTGATTGGTTTGCGCATAAGCTTTCATTAAATACTCTGGCTTGCCTTTTGCAGAAAACACATCGCCTATCTCAATACTACCGTCTACTTCAATTTCAGAATAAAATGGCTCTGTTAACTCCACCTCCCTTCCATTTAAACTCACTCTTTCCCAAAAAATTTTAATTTGATTTTTACCTATACCTAAAATTGATTTTCTGACCACTTCCTGGGTCCCAATAAGACGTATGTGATTAAATTCCGCCCCTATTCCTTGCCTGGTTAAATCATTAACACTAGCTCGCAACTCTCCATTACTGTTACTATCTATCTCTACAGATAATAAAGAATCTTGATCTAGGCCACTTGCAAACACTGCAAATGAAATGCATAATATTAATAATAATCTTGTCATAATAAACTCCTTAATATTTTACTGTTGATACCTGAATTGCTTTTCCCTTAACCTTTTTGAACCATATATCCTGTAATGGAGATATATTGATTCTGGTTCCTTTTGGTATTGAAATTGTTGGTACTAAATTTAATGTTTCTCGTAAGATTTCAGTTGTTAGACTACCTAGTTCAGACGTAAACGCATCTGCAGCCGCAACACCTTGGTCATTATCAACATCTACAGATAATTGAGCCAATGCTGAAATTGATGAAAATAATAAAGCTGCACCATATCTATCACCATAACGATGATCAATATTACCTTGAACTCCTGATGCACCCTCAGCATCAGCAAGCTCAGATTCTAATTTTATATTTACACCTTCGGGAGTGATAATCCTATACCACCCTATACCAATTCTAGTAGCCCCCATTCCGTCTACAGATTGAAATGACCCTATCGCCTTGGAGCCACGAGGAATCAATATTTTCCTACCATGCGAACCAACCACATCACTTTCTATTACAGCTATGACTTTCTTTGATAAAATTTCACTATTGATTTCTGTATAAAGTACAGCCGGGATAAACCTATCCATTGTAATAGTTCGAGTTAAATCAACAGGATAGGATGCCTCAGTAATTGATTCATCCTGATCCAAATAGTTTTCCTGCGAGTTAATAATATTATAATCGGTACCATCATCTGATATAATTTTTACTTCACCAAATCCGGTACGATTTTTTTTTATATCACTAATAATTTGCTGTTCGGCTGATGTTAATTTATTAGGCGTATAATCAATGTAGTTAAAAAAGCTTTTACCACTAGAAAGGATCTCTTGCTCCTCTACCACTTTACCATTCCGGAGATATCTACTAATGCGCTTTTTTATACCTCCTTCATTTCTGATATCCTCATCTAATAATTGACCCTCCGTTAACGTTTCTACATCCTCTATTTCCTCTACTACCCCCTCCCCATTTCTATATATTTTATAAAGTCTTTTGACGTCACCATTTTTATCAATAATGAGCTTTTCAGACACTATTTGGCCATCATAATACTCACCCTCAACATCGGCTCTAGTATCTATACCAGCCTCTAAATCATCATAGCTATATTCCTCTCCACCTAGCGGCTCTTCAACATCAATCCACTCCCCATCTTTGTATACTTTCTGCCTTCTATAAGGAATGCCCTCCTTATAGAAAATCTCTTCATCCATTATATCGCCATTCTGCAGCCTTTCGCCACTTCTAAGCACTTGCCCCCCCTTCCTTCTAATTAAACCCTTAGCCTCCTCATAGGTTCTGTCCGATTTAAGCACATTTCCCTTCTCGTCCAACTGCTCTATTTGCTTGTACAAACCATTGTCTTTGTAAATAACAATAACTCTATCCCTTTGCTCTAATCTTGGCGTAGTATTAAAGAACTGATCTTCAATAATATAATTCTGTTCAGGAATTTGCCTTGTCTCCGGATCAGAGCCTTTTATTACCAATATTATAGGTATTGTAACTATAACCCCAATTGCTGTAGCTATTTGTTTCTGTTGTCTGACAAGATGGATAATATTAGCTATCATCTTTCCTCCGGCCATATAGTTTTTTAAGATCTTTCTTGGGTCTTACACAAACGATTTTTTCTCCATTTTTTAATGTCCATCCTTCTGGAGACAAAGATTCAGCAATGATAAAACCATTTTCAATCCTTGTGTTAACCACAACATCAAAACCATCTACAACCTTATAAATCACTGGTAATCTCCCAGATACAAACCCCTCGCTTGTAAAATCAAAGAAAGTCCAATTTCCATCATCATATACGGCAAAGGGGGAAATATCTTTCTCACCATATAACTTGTAAGATAGATTCACCTCCTTCGGATCTGATAAAGTTTTAAGATAGTCATTACTATCTATTAACTTTGCGAGTACTAAATCTTGTTTACTCTTTTTAGAACCATCTACATTCATTTTATAGTCGTACTGATAGGATTTCCCAATAGATGGTGCTTTTACATATATTGTAAAATCAGGTAATATCTTTGATTCCACTGCATAGCTTCGTAAATAAAAATTATATATCCGCCCCGTTTTACCAATAATAGCTAGGTTTGTATCAGTTCCTGCATATAAACTCTGTACCGAGATCATATTTGATAGACCCTGTATAGGCATAACCTTAAAGCCATTGTTATCGCCCAATGTATAAGCAGTTATTTTTTCATCGTTTGGTAAGTAAATTAATGTTTTAATATGAAGCCTCATATTAACTTTAAACGTTTCATTTGGTAGCCAATTGAAATCTGTCACGTTATCCGTTGATTCTGATTTCACAAATGCGTGCTGAAATGATCTAAGATCAACATCACGCCTTACTTGGCTATCATTTAATTCTGAATAATTTTGAGATTCCTTTGCTTGCAACCTATCAATCACTCTAGCTTCGGCTACACTGATTGAGCACAATATAATAGCCGTTAACGCACACTCTTTATTTAAAAATTTCATTTAGTTCCTCTTGTTTAAGATTTTTTTTAGCTTGGAGATAATTTGTCACCACTATCCCTAATGGATTAAGCAGCTCATTATCTGCTCGCACACGGAATTTTTTGAATTCGTAAACAATATTTACAACCCAGAAATTCTCGTATTCTTTGCCTTGATATGTATCAACGGTCTTAAATTCAATTTGGTGAGATCCCGTTCCTATAGGAATATCTCGAATGATTTGGATTTCTCTTTTATTAAAAGATGATTCCTTCAGGATTCTCTCGTATTCTACTTTAAATTCTCGCGTAATGCTATCTGTAGACATAGCCACCACTTTCTTAAACCTTGGGTATTCCAAAGATTTATCGTTATAAAAAGTGTGCCTGTTATAAACATAGTTTCTTAAAGCCTGCCTTAACAATAAGAGTTTTTGATTTTTCTTTAATGGTGTTTCTATTACAGAAAATACAATGTCATCTGCTTTAGAAAAGGCTACATACTGTACTTCTTTCTCTTTTAAAGGCATCATCAACATTATAGCAATTACAAGTATGCCAATAATCCCTATCTGCATTAAACAGAATAATTGCCACCGATATGTATCCGCTATTGAGTTTTGATATGATAATTCTTTCAAATATTTTTTCATTTTTCTACTTCATTTTTCAAGAAGCAGAACCTGTCACTTGAAGTTAAATCATTTATGATTATGCTCCAATAGTGAAGGCTATGCCTTTAATCCCGATTGAGTCTGATCTGCGGTCGCCAAACTTGCGATCAGACTCTTTTTTTCATTTATTATTTAATTGTTTTTCTATTTCTTCTACTGATGGTAATAATTCATCATAAAAAGATGGTAGAGTTTTTGTTGTTTTATAAGATCCTACCCCTATTGGATGCTTTGATGTATTAAGTGAGTATTCTACAGTCACACGATCCTTTTGCTTACATAACAATATGCCTACTGAAGGATTCTCATCTTTTAATTTTACATTGTCATTTAACACGCTCAGATAAAAATTTAATTTACCTACATATTCTGGTTTAAATTCTCCTGCTTTTAATTCAACAACAACCAAACATTGAAGTTTTCTGTGAAATAACAATATATCTATAAAGTATTCTTTATCAGATACTTCAACTCGGTACTGCCTACCAACAAAAGTAAAATAATTACCAAATGCCATTAAAGTTTTTTCTATATTATCTATTAACCTATCTTCTATTTCTCTTTCCTTAAACTCCTCTCCCAAACCTACAAAAGATAAATCATATTCATCTTTTACCAAAAACAAGGCCTCCCCCTGCATCTCCTCAGATAAAGCTTGCATAAAATTAGTTTGGTTTAATATTGTTTTTTCAAACAACTCACTATCGAGATAATTTTTTAAAACTCTTACACTCCATTTATGCTCTATTGTTTGCTCTATATAAAATTTACGTCTTAGCACATTTCTCTCTTCATTATCATCCTTACATTTATCCAAAATTGCCAAATGATGTGTCCAACTAATTTCTCCAATCAGTGACTGGAGTTTTGTGGCCTCTCTATACACAATACAAAATTTCCTCATATACCATAAATTCTGGACCGAATATCCTCGCTGTCCTTGAAATTCTTGCTGCAAATCTTGTGATATAGCCTCAACTATTCCTTTGCCCCAACCATACTCTTGTTGTTTTGTTACTATGGACTCACCTATCTCCATATATAAAGTTATTAGCTGCTTATTAACTGAACGCGATGCTTCATATTGAGCCTGCCTTATTTTAGCTTTTAGAGATATAAGATATGATTTATATTCCTCGCTGGTTGTAGAAATGCCTTCTTGTATTTTTGTTATGTTTTTGTTTTTCATAAAAACTACCCCTTAAAAGATTTATTAATATCCATCTGTATTTCTTGCTTATCCATACAAGCGCATGGACTTTTTACATAACCCATATCTCCTTTAGAAGAACAAGATACTGCGATTAACAAACTACCTATTAATATTAATTTTTTCATTTTCACCTCTTGGTTTTGTTATAATATTCTGTTAATTTTGATCCTCCCCATTTTAGAGCCTTGCCCGACGCTACACCAGTAGCAACAGCACCAACTCCTATGCCCTTACCAGCCTGCATTGCCCCTGGAATACCATTTCTCATCATACTCATCCCAGCCATACCAGATGCCATTATGTTTCCACCAGTCATTGCTGAGGAACTTGATAATAACCCCCCTATTGATTGCTGCGCAAATTCAGTTGCCCTAGATAATAAATTTTTAGAAAAGAAGGCGATTAGTAGAGCTTGTATAAAAAATGATGTCGGAATATTATTAGCCTGTTCCAATTGCATGATTTGGTCTCCGCTTGTCTGAATCCCTGCAAGTAAATGCGCGGTAATTCCCATTATAATAGCCGCAAAAAAAGGAGTTAGACTATAGCCTGAAAAAGCCCTAATCACATTAAAGGTTAAACCTCGCGTTTGAGGATATACCGCCATTAAAATTGCAAATGGCGCAGCAGCTAATATAATATGTCCTGCAATTAAACCAAAAACAAAAATCGTAATAAAATAAAAATAAAGCAGTATAAATGCCCCATAAAATATTAAGCCCTTTATGAGATTAACAAGACCAGATACACTAAACCCTCCTGCACTAATCATCCATTCACCGAAAGCAAACATTTTTGCAAAGATCATATCAACATTTCCAAAAGCTAGATCAAGCGAATCTTCTACCGACCCCGCTCCTTCATATATGCCATCGGATCCTATTACTAACACCTTGCTGGCTAAGCTTAATACAGACTCCATAATAGGCCTATAAACCCATTCTTGAAAAGCCCCTGATGTAAAAGCTAAGAAATTAACAATACAAGCTGCTATAAAAATATTGATTAGCCCTTTTACATTACCACTACCCATCATTATTTTAGTAAATTGTACAACAAGCAAAATAATCAATATATTAGTATATAGAGGATGCAGATCTAATGTGAGTATTTCATAAAGCGAAAGAGTGAAATCACTACTAATAGTAAACACGCTTCTAATAAAAGCTGATCCTATAGCATCACCTTCAGATGCATGAGCAGTATTAACTAAAAAATATGGCAATATTAAATATATTAATTTATTCACCAAACACCCGATTTAAAAATTCTTCATGCTCCCGGTTTTTCTTATAAGGCGTTTTATATTCTTTCTGCACAATATTAGGGTCGCGGTCCAAAGACTTAGCAGCCTTATCTACCAAGCTTTCTGTTTGCTCAATCGTAGTGTTTGATGCTCCATGATAAAAAGTTGAGGAATTTACTCTGACAATTTGTGCTAATAATAAATTAGTTTTTTGTACTTCAACTAACATTTCAGCCATAAGCCTATTATTTACATCGATCGCATCCTTCTGAGTTTGCGTAACATCAATTAATGATACTATTGAAGCTACCTGATCAATGCGGTCAGCTGCATTGTTTACATGTGTCTCAGCAGTTTCTAAAGCAGATTTATAAGAACGTTGACGATATTGTTTACGCAAAGGTTCCGTAGATGATGATCCAAACTTGTTATTTGAAAAAATCAAATCTAACATTTGAGCATTACCCTTAGTTGTTTTAAGATCTAGGCCCTGTATAGAACTATGCTTTAATACCGACGCACCCATTGTAGAACTCAGCATATTATTTTTGAGCTGCTCCATTATAACATCCATACCAAAACCACGCACAAGATTACCAGTTAGCGAATCTACTGCTGCATCGAGATTGGATACAGTTTTAACTAATTGAGTTGTGTGATTAGCCATCTCTGTAAATTCTTTTATCCTATCTAAACGTTCTACGTTTGCATTTTTCTCTAACTCACCAACAATAGAAGTAGAAACTGCACCTAATGCTTTATAAGAGCCAGGATCAGTTACAATCATTGCTGCATAAGCATTTGCAGACATGGCTAACAATATAATACAGCTACTCAGAGCTCTCTGTTTCATCACTTATATGTTTAAAATTATTTGACTTATTATAATATATATCTTCGATAATATTATCCTTAAAAGTCACCATCAAATTAGCTGTTGCTATGTTGACATCTGTTGACATCCAATGAGGGATTATCTCTGTCTCAGAAAATCTATAATCTATAATATTACGACCTGAGGCAAATGACTCGCTTTCTGGAGAACCAAATAATTTTATAACCTCAGTTTTAGACATTCCTTTTTGAAGAGAGGCTATTTTCTCCGTTACTAAAATTTTGCTATTACCAACATGCTCATAACTCATACATCCGCTAAGAACTATTACTAAAATAAACAAAGTTAAAATAAGATTTTTCATGATTAGACTCCTTTAAACGTTAAAAATTGCTCAACCCAATTATCTGGATTTTTGTGCATAAACATTTTCGCCTTTACAACATCAATTTGCTTAGACGAAAACAAATTTAATTGTTCACCTAAGCAACCTAAATCGCAATTTAAAATTACAGAATCCCCTCCTCTTCTTTTAAACATAATTTCTCTACCAGCATTTGGTTCCTTAACCCATGCAAATTCTTTTTCATTCAAACCAAGCTCATCTATATAATCCTCCGCAGATGCAGTAACTTCCGGGAACAATATATAGCTACCTACTGATTTAAGCGCATCTAAACCATTCTGATTTTGAGTCAGAGCCGACGCCTCCTGTACTGCTCCAATAAAAGTCCCTCTCCTCTTTCGACTTTCTCGAATAGATTTCAAAATAAACTTACTAAAAGTATCGTTTTGAAAATATTGCACCATCTCATCAAAAAATATTATGTGCGGACAAGGATTCTCATTAATATATTCTTGAAAGGCATGAAATATATAAGATGTTAAAGGCGCAAGCAATTCAGGGTCCTTCAATACCTTTGCCATATCAAACGCTATAATATCTTTCTCAAAAGTAAGACTATCTTTTATAGAGTTAAATAGCATGCCATTAGCCTGATCAGATTTTAAATGATCCTCTTGGTTGGGTAACCACTTTTTTAATCGTAAAGCTAAAGAAGGTCCGTTTCTTTCCTCTGATTCATTGCCAAAAGCTAATCTAAGATTATATAATATTCTCTGATTCTCCGGAAGGCTATAATTCTGTTTAATTATATCTGTGATTATACCATCCTCTATTTGCTCCGTTCCCCCAGCTAATAATTTTAAGAATTGCGTTAAGAATTGTCTGTTTGAATATTTATCCGGCAAAGACATTGGGTTTAATTGTAGCTCCGAGTCTTCCCCAACATCAATGTAACTACCCCTCCCTGAAAAAACATTAGTCGGAATATTAATCCCACTAAATGAATCAAAACATAGCATCTTTAAATTTGGGTATTTTAAACAATTTGCGAGCAGGAAGGAAATAAGCGTTGTTTTTCCCTTCCCGCTACCACCAATTACGAGAGTATGCGACAATGCGTCTTGTGCGGAATTGGCATGGAAGGCAAATCCGTAATTGGTATTCTGACTAGTTCTAAAATAGCATATTGGCTCTTCACCAAATGCACAGCTTTTTAAGCCTTCAAATGAAGATCCTAACGTTATAAAATCTGATATATTAGCTGAGCTCCCCTCTACCAATCTTGCAGCATTAAGTTTTTGATAATCCGGAAGCTTTGACCAATGAGCTAACTCTATTCCTGCCCCCTCAACTACTGAAGAAACACCCATAATATTAAGAGCATTTATAATGTCATGCCGAGATTTATTAACTTCAGGCTCAGACTCTTCAAAAATTTGAATAGAAAAACTATGCCCATGAAACGATACATCTCCTGACTCAATATATTCTCCAGCTTCTTGCAAATCTTGATGCCTAGATGCAATAAAAGAAATTGCCGGGAAGCTCTTTAGCCAATTTTGCTTTTGGCCTATTCGCATTTTAAGCGACTCTCTATTTGATGGAATAACAGATTGAAAAACTAAAAAGTTTCTTCTTTGAGAAAGTAAACCTTCTAATAATTTAGCATGCGTATTATCAGGATATGTTTTAAGAGATATAACTTTTGAATAAATTGTTTTATCGCCATTTATTTTAATTAGTTTTTTCTGAGTATTAAACTCTATATCCGAAACAGATAAAATTGAGGATAAATCACTCATCTCATTTCCAAGCTCTATTTCTTTGCCATTAACTATTAATGATAAAAAATTTAATAATTTGGATCTTCCGGAATTACTATGCTTAAGAACACTCGGGAAATATTGATCTAATCGATTTGATATTTCAACTACATGATTCTTTAGCTCATTTATATGATGATCTAATTTTTTAGTAGCTATTGAGAGTGTATTTTTACCAAATAAATTCTTCTTAAAGACATTTTCATATTTATAATATATCACTAAATATATTTCCGTTTTAAAAACATCCTTAAAATTATCTTCCCACTTATTTATTATTTGCTGCGCATAATAATTATCCGCCTTTAGTTTTTTATTATTTTGGGTAATGGCTTTTTTTCTATGATAATAAAAAGTCAGCAAAATATTTGCTGGCAGAGAATCAAATAATTTCTTTCTAAGTTCTGATAAGGACTCTTCTATTTCGTGTGAAACTCCTGAAAAATCGATACCTTCAATTTTTAATACTTGAAATAAACCTCCCTCTTTTGTTGATACTGTTTTGTCATCTTCTTTTATATCAAGTAACGGTATCATCTCTGCCAAACGATATTCTTCGTTTCTTGATTTTGCCGTTTTCAATAAGTATTCTTGGTGTTTCTTTATATTAGCTAACATAAATCACCTCCTTCTTAAACACCGCTTTTTTCTTTTGTGATTTAAATTTAATCAAAGAAAAATATATTTTAAGCCATTGAGGATCTTGTTTTGATTTTATAAAACCAAATATAAAAACAAAAATAATCAATACCAGAGAAGCAAAAATGGCATCATCCCCTACTCTGCCAGATAATACAACCGTTGTTGATCCGGCCATTAAAAATAACATGGCAAAATCAAAAGGAAGCCCTAATAAAAAAAGCTGGTGACTAATACTGTAAAAAACTCTATTTCTAGTCATTTAGCTAGCAAAGAAACCAACTATTGTATCAGCAGTAAACATTCCAACTATTGAAAATATGACTATCAAAGCAAATGATATGTTTATTTTACCAAACATCATGCCCACAAAAACTGTTACAAGAGCTATGGTTCCTAACGCCATAGCAAAAGTACCTGTTAGCCAAGTAGTAATTGAACTTGATTTCTCGTCAACAGTAGCAAAAGGACTATTCTCAGCTAACACATTGTTTACAAATATTAAATAGATCCATGTGATGTTTACACATGCTTTTCTTAGGGCATTCTTCATGACGCTTCCACAAAATTAGATTATAATTTTCGGAAGGACAAAGAAGCAGTTAAAAATTTACAGTTGAAATATTTTAACTTTTAGCTATCATAGGACTTGTTCAGTGGGTCAGAGAAAGCATTCGTGCTTTCTTTGCCCTTCCTTTTTATGCAATTTTCATTACATATCCCTTTATCTAATAACCGTTGAATTTAAACCGTCAACAGTTTTTATTAAAACCTACAGTTGATCACCGATAAACTTAAATCGCTTCAATTTGCCGGTGATATCGTTTGTGCCTTGCATTTTGTCTCTTATCATTTAAATCTATCGTTGATTTGTATTTATGGAGGTTTATGCAAAACAAAATTACACCCAGACTTATCAAGCTAGCACGTTTACTTGTTGATATGACAATGGATGAAGTAGTTCTAAAATATGGTGTTTCTTATTATCTATTAAAAAAAATAGAACGAAATTTTGATCTTGATTTATATGCAGATAGCAGAATTTCTACCAAAGTTATAAGCTCCTTAGAAAGGTTTATGACAGATAGTGGTATTCAGTTCATCAATGATGGTGTATTTACAGGTGTATACTTTGCTAATGATGGAACTGATAGACAATTTGAAGGAAATGAGACAAATGATAATTTGTTGAAATTAAATAAAAAATTAGAGAGATTGGAACAAGACAAAATATCTTTGATTACTGAGGCTAAAGCGGAGCTTGAGCAATTACAATTGCAGGTCAAAGATATGAGAAATAAATGTGATAATATGTCTGAAGACATTAATTTCAATTCTTCTAATCTTTCTAAAAAAATTAATTCTTAACACACCAGTGTGTAAGTAGGGTTAATATAGGGTTAAAAAGGGTTATCAGAATGAAAATGGCTAACTGTTCAGCGCTGATCAGGATTGGTCAAATTTAATCGTCGAACGGTTGCCCCCTATTCCGTCGAATGGTTGCCCCTTATTTCGTCGAATGGTTACCCCCTACTCCGTCGAATGGTTACCCCCTACTCTAAGCTATATATTTATTATTTATTAAATTCTACATTTTGCCTGCAAAGCTATGCTGCACAAAGGATCTAGCTATCTGTGTATAAAATATTATTTATTTGAACTATTCAATCGTCGAACGGTTGCCCCCTAAATTGTGTTCATTAGAATATTCACAATCCTATGTATACCGGGAGTTCTAGGATTATTTATAGGGATAATTCTTGTTATAAAACCTAATCGTCGAACGGTTGCCCCCTATTTTGTATTCATTAGAATATTCACAACCCTATGTATACCGGGA
>JABJMA010000026.1 GCA_018659605.1 Rickettsiales bacterium | reverse complement strand
TTTTTTTCAATAAATGCATTAGGATAGCCTTCAGCATCCAACATTCTAATATAATCATAAAACTCTGTTAAATCTGAAGCATTCTCAATTTCGCTTTGATCTGGTGTGCGTCTTTTAAAAGTAACAGCTGCTCCTGCCTGCTTTGATGGAAGGGGATTTTCTTCTATAATTTTTGTAATCATTACCATCATTAAATCTTTCGCTCTTAATAAAATTTCTTCAGCAGAACCACTTAAATCCAAAGCTTCTTTTAGATAAAGATCACCTCCATCTAAAACATTAGTACATTTAAGTGCTGACATCTTAGTTTTACGTTTACCTCTAATAATTAAATTCTGTAATGGACTACCTCCTCTACCATAAGGTAGATCAGTCATATGAAAAATAATACAATTAAAATTATCGTATATCTCAGCATTAATAATATATGACCAATGCGGGAAAAAAATATATTCCGGTTTGATAAATGATAAAAAATCTATAGTTAATTGCTTAGGTGTAGTAATTAAATAAAAATTCCCTATTCCGGATTTGTTAAAAAAGCTCACCATTTCATAATTACGACTGGTACTTGAACAAATTATATAATTTGGCATTTTTACCCCTTAGCTTTCTCTAGTTTAATATTATATTTTACACCTCTATAATGGAAAAAGGCCGGATACCTAATTGGATCACAAATCCGCAATAGATTTATCTGACTTTCAATAGATTTAGTTATATCTAATTCACTGTCATCTGGTGTTCTTTTCCTATAATATGAGGGTTCCTGACTACTATCCTGTGCCACAAAAGTTAATAAATTAAAATTTTCAACGGCAAATGTCATCATCCCCAATTTTACTTTAAACAACTTTGCATTAATCTCATCATATGTCTCAATACCATCCAATCTTAATATAGTCTTACTAGCAATATCACCAGTATCAACCGAATCAGCAGCCTCAAACATAGACAACACTATTTCATCTCGACCTTCAACTATCTGCCAAACTAACGGTGACCATCCCCTCCCTTTCGGTAAATCACTTTCATGAATAACTAATGATCTTGTATATAATTTTCTAATATCTTGGTTTATAATTTGGTTACAAGAAATTAGAAATAATAAATCACCACCTTCTAACTTATCCTTCATTGTACATAATTTAGCAGTCTTGTCATCATCACTATTGATAGCAATAATCCAATCTTCTAAATGAGGTAATATAGGATGATTAATTGAATCACAAAATATATCTATTATCATATTATAGCCTCTATTAATTCATTAAGTTTAGAAGAGCTGCTTATCATTTCAAAATCAAAATCATTATAAACATCAATCAAATTATGCATTATAATTTCTTCCGTTATATCCTTACTATTACCAAGATATTTGATCATTCCATAATCTGCCAAAGCATTGCATATTTCTATCTGATTATCAGCAAATGAAATTACTATCGCTGGTAAGTTAAGATGACACCTTTCCCATGAGGTAGTTCCTCCAGCTCCTATTGATAAATCAGCCCAATTCATAATTTCAGCCATATTATCAACAAATAGTTTATATTCAAAAGTACTTTCTGTACACAACTGCATAACTTCTGCTTGGAAATTATTTTTCGCTCCTATCACTATAACATTAAAACCTACATTTAAACTTTGCTGAGCCAGAATGACTGAATTAATTGCTTTTAAGGTAAGATTATCAGGGTCTATGCCGCCAAAAAATATCAGAATATTTCTAACATTATTACGATCACGTTTAGATATTTGATAAAACTGTTCTCGTAAAATTGCATAATCATTCCCTAAAAACTTCTGACAATTATCTGATACTAAATCATTATAACGATTCTGAAAATCGTGATATAAATTTTGATCTATAACAATATCACAATCATGTTTTCGATTAGCTAAATCATCAATAACGACAATCTTTTTTACAAAAGGTCTAATAGATTTGTGCCATTTATAATCTATCGAATAATGATCAATTATTAAGGTTATATCCTCTTTTAACTCAGATAGGATCTCTTCTGTCTCTGATGCATCTTGATACCATGTTACCTCAAACCAATTATCATACTCGTTCTCTGATACTGACAGTTTAACATTAGGTTTGGTTAATATTCTTAAATTAAACCCCTCTTTCTCAATACGTTCTATAACATTACCTTCAAGATCACGACAAATAAAAACTATTTCTATCTGATACTTTTTTAAATATTTAGCCAATGTTAAACATCTCATCACATGACCAGTAGCAATTTGACATGACGAATCAACTCGAAAAACTATAATCTTATTCATATTTTCTTTTGTTCTATATGAGCATTTAGTTTTATTAACTCAGGTTTTAGATCTAATAATTGCAAAATATCATTTGTAGTAAAATTATTATTTTCAACATAAAGATTTTGATAAATTGCCTTAATTAGAGCTAAGTCCTCTTTAGTATCTAAAGTCCATCGATAATCTGACAAATCGCGCTTATTAATATAATCCTTAAGTTCAAAAATCTCAGGATGCTGATGAATATAAGGGGTAACATGCTCTAACTGAGCTGGTTCATCTGCCTTGTTATATGCCTCTTGCAAAACCGTAAACTGAAAGATTTCAATGTCTAAGCCCCTCGGATAAGTACGATCAATAACATTCGCTAAATAGTCACATTGACTATGCTCAAATTCTTGCAGCATATTTCGTAACAATTCTCCATCCATCAAAGGGCAGTCAGAAGTAATTCTAACAATATTCTTAGCATCATATTGTTTAGCAGCTTGATAATAACGCTCTAATACATTTTGTTCACTTCCTGCATATGCCTTAATCTTAAGTTTATCAGCTAAAGCCAAAATTTTTTTATCTGACACTTCCGTTATTGTTGCAATAATAAGATTTGATTTTGGTACATAAAAACTTAAGCGATCAATTAAACATTCCAAAACCGTTTTTCCTGGTACCAACTCAATTAAAACCTTTCCTGGTAACCTGCTAGATCCTGTACGTGCCTGAATAATAATCTTATATTCCATTAAAATAATTTATCAGAAATTTTATTAACTACATATTCCTGCTCTTCTGGTTTCAAACCATAAAACATAGGTATTGAAATTACTCGTTCATAATAATCTTCACTAACTGGAAAATCACCTTTTTTAAAGCCAAGCTTTTGATAATAAGGCTGAGTGTGAATTGGAATATAATGCACATTAACGCCTATCCCGGATTCCCGCAAATAGCTAAATAATGTTTTTTTCTGCTCATAATTTTCACATAAAATTACGAATAAATGATAACTCGATATTATATCATCATATTGCTTTTGTAGCTTTACCGGTAGATCTTTTAATAGCTCATGATAATGCAAAGCTAATACATTTCGCGTATTGATATTATCTTTCAACCTGTCCATCTGACTACTACCAAGGGCAGCCTGAATGTCAGTTAGCCTAAAATTAAAGCCCAAATCTAACTGCTCATAATACCATTCCCCTGGCACTTCATTTTGCAAAAGATCAGCGTCTCTAGTGACTCCATGACTCCTATTTAAAGACATATTATCAAGTAGCTCTTGGCTATTTGTCGTCACCATACCGCCTTCACCGGTAGTTATAATTTTAACTGGGTGAAAACTAAAAACACAGGCGTCTGAAAATTCACAAGAACCAACTTTACTACCAAGATAACTTGCCCCTATCGCATGAGATGCGTCTTCAACAATCTTAAAGCCATATTTCTTGGATAATTCAGATATTCTCTTCATATCACATGATAAGCCAGTCAAATGCACTGGCACCACGATCTTAGGTAATTTATTTTCGACTTTAGCAATTTGTAGTTTGTGCTCCAATAAATCAACGTCTAGTAAAAAATCATCTGGATTAATATCAATAAACTCAACAGAGGCTCCAAGCTGAAGCGCCATATTGGATGTTGCAACAAAGCTAGTAGATACGGTCCATAAAACATCCCCCAGGGCCAGTCCCAACGCTCTATAAGCTAGATAAAGACAGGCTGTGGCATTGCTTGCTGATAAGGCATATTTTGCCCCACAAAAATTTGCTAATTTATTTTCGAACTCTGTGACAGCCGGTCCTTGAGTGATAAAATCAGATTTCAAACATTTTACAACAGCCGCAATATCATCATCTGTAATATTTTGTCTACCGTAAGGAATAAAACTCATGCTAATTTTCTCAACTCTTCAATAGTCATAAAATCAGGATTAGTTTCTGAGTCATAAGCATAATCACCATCCACACTTTGACCCTTCTCGCCAATTTTATTAACCGCATAATCGACAGCATCATCAAATAGGTTAATTGTTGGCTTAATAACATAATGATCATGGAGCTCTAATGTTAAATGTGCTGAATCTTTAGGGCACATTACTTCATGAAGCTTTTCACCTGGGCGAATACCAATAATTTTCAATGGCAAGTTTGGCGCTATTGCTTTGGCTAAATCAGTAATTTTCATTGATGGAATTTTAGGTACAAAAATCTCACCACCATGCATACGCTCAAACGATTTAAATACAAACTGAACACCTTGATCTAAGCTAATCCAAAACCTAGTCATCCTTGCATCCGTGATCGGAAGCTCTGTGACATTTTGCTCAACTGAATTTCTAAAAAATGGAATAACAGATCCCCTGGATCCAATTACATTACCATATCTAACAATTGCAAACCTGGTTTCCTTATCCCCAGCCATGTTATTAGCTGCAACAAATAACTTATCAGAAGCAAGCTTAGTTGCTCCATATAAATTGGCCGGATTAGCCGCTTTATCAGTTGATAATGCTACAACCTTTTTAACACCACAAGTTATTGCCGCCCTAATTACATTTTCCGCGCCATGAATATTAGTCTTAATACATTCCATAGGATTATACTCTGCGGCCGGAACCTGTTTTAACGCAGCAGCATGAATAACATAATCCATCCCATCAAAAGCTCTAACCAAACGATTCTCATCTCTAACATCACCAAGAAAAAACCTAACAGCTGGATGCTGAAAATCTGGGTCTTGGGACATCTCAAATTGCTTCAACTCATCACGCGATAGAATAGCAACTTTTTTGGGCTTGTAATCACGCAATATGGTTTTAATGAATTTTTTACCAAATGATCCGGTTCCACCAGTGATTATAATTGATTTATTATCAAACATATTTTTACAAATTAAATTAACATTTTTTTAACGATTTCTACAAACTTTAGTGCATTCTCATCTCTATCAACACCCTCTGGATAAAACTTCTTTTCAGTTGCCCAAAGAGGTGCCACATTACAAATCTTCTGCTCTAGACGCGAGCAAACATCTTCTAACTCGTTATGGTCGATTTTACAATTTATAACTTCATTGATATCACTAATTTCTGGAAAGCGAAATACCCCTGGAAGATTATTATACCAAGCATATCCAAATGTTATAACCGGCTTTCCTCCTGTAATAGCTTCCCAGCCTACCGTGCCTGTAATAGTTGCAATAATCTTAGCCTGCTCCATTAAAGCATAATTCTCAACACTGCCATCTAATAACACTAAGTTTGGGATATTACATAAACGTTGATAGAAATTCTCACTCCTAAGTCCTCCAAAACTATTAGGATGCTCCTTCACATAAATAAAATAACCTTCAGGCAAAATACTAGCTAGATCTTCAATAGCTTTTGCTTGATCCATATAATCACCACCAAGCGGGACAGTGGTAGCTTCGGGTTGATAATGTAACGAGAAATAAGCATAATTTCTTTGAAAATCACATTCTGTTTGAACCAGCGATTTATACATCTTATGCGCTCTTTTATAAAAACCTCTTTTATAACACATACCCAGCAATGTCCTTGCTAAACTTGAAAT
Source organism: Rickettsiales bacterium (assembly GCA_018659605.1). Taxonomy (GTDB): domain Bacteria; phylum Pseudomonadota; class Alphaproteobacteria; order Rickettsiales; family JABIRX01; genus JADHOX01. Next base: position 3,622 of record JABJMA010000026.1, on the reverse strand, counting down.
ATAAGATGTGTCCGTAATGAATTTAATATTATGAATATTCGAACTTGCACTCGTATCCTTTTTGATAGCTTTAAATAACTTAAACTTACTGCACATAGTTTTAAATGTTTGTAGTCTAAAAAATTTAAAACTTAATAAATCAACATAACGTGCAAATCTATCAGTCATCACTTTTGGCATATAATATAAATCTTTTTTAAAAGATTTTTCTATTTTTTTATGCTCAAATTCATAAAAATCTGGCACCTGATTAAGTATATCTCCCACATCAGAAATATTATACATACAATATACTTGATCATTTTTCATCGTATGAGCAAAAATAATTGTTTTGATATTCATAGCCTTTGCGACCAAATATAAAACGTAACTACCTGGGTAATGCGGCATTTGATCAAATAGCACTAATTCAATATTATGCTTTAATATCATCTTTCTAAAATATGATATTAAGATAGAAAAAAAACTAAGCTCAGAAAACATATTAACTTTTGATAGAATCATACTATCAAACGCATGCTGATCCGAAAAAGCGCGTTCACTGACCATCAAAAAATTTAACAAATATTTTCGTAATTGTTGGATTAATTCAAAATCAACTTCATCAGTTTTTAATTGCTCAGTTGGTAAATAATGTAAACGCTGATTAATATATTCAGCATCTTTAAAAGGCTTTTCAAAATATTTACGGAATGCAACGTGTAATTTTACAGTAATAACATCCTGCGCTACTAACTCTTTTATTTCACATAAAGAATCATCAAAACCATCAAATTGCCAAACAATCGTATTAAGTGCCATCTAGAATTTTTCAAATAATTGCATTTTAGATATTCGCTGCTTTCTATCACCAGCAACATAAAAGGCAACCTCACCTTCACTGGCCATCAAATAGCTTTCTTTCAATCCGGCATTTTTAGCTGCTATAATATCGGTTTCTGTATCCCCAATTAACAATGACTGCGAAAGATCTATATCAAATTCTTCCTTTGCCTTTAAAAGCATTCCTGGACTGGGCTTTCTATCAAATGAAGGCTTGGAAAATTCTTCTACCACCCCACCTTCATAAAAAGGGCAATAATACGTTTTAGTAATGGTAATACCACGTTTTTTAAACTCTTCTTCCATCCAGTGTGTTAATTTTTCAAAATCAGAAATTTTATAATACCCCCTTGCAATACCACCTTGATTCGTAATGATAAAAATCATATATCCCGATTGCTGTGCCTTTAGGCAAATCTCAAATATCTCTTCAATAAAAGTAAAATCTTCTATTTTATGGACATAGCCATAATCAATATTGATCACCCCATCACGATCTAAAAATAAGGCTTTTTTCATGTGCGATATTTATCTCCAAACATCTTTTCTTCAACCAAAGCGCATATGATATGTCCAGATATAATATGACCTTCTTGAATTTTTGGCGTTTCACTTGATGGCATATTTAAAGAAATATCAGCAATATTGCCAATATCTCTGCCATCTTGACCCAGCATGCCAATAGTTGTAATATTTTGTTTTTTTGCTGCTTCAAAAGCTGCTAAAACATTTTTACTCCTACCAGATGTAGAAAAACCAACTAAAATATCTCCTGCTACTCCAAGCGCTTCAACTTGACGCGAGAAAACATAATCATAACCATAATCATTGCCAATTGCTGTAAGTGCTGAAGTATCAACTGTAAGGGCGATTGCATTTAAAGCAGGACGATCGAAATTAAATCTTGCAACAAATTCTGCAGCCAGATGCTGGCTATCAGCAGCAGAGCCACCATTACCACAAAACAACACCTTATTACCATTTTCAAAACATTGAATCATTCTATTTACTACTTCTTCAATATTTTCCTGCAAACCTGTATCATTAATGATATCAGTTATTAAAGATTGTGACTTCTGTAATTCATTTAAAATCTCGTTTTTCATAATTATTTTATTTTATAATTTCAGCAAGTTTCTTTTTAGGAATAACATCTAATTTCGTTTTATGCGAGATATTAATAAGTTTTACCCCGTTCTGCTTTAACCACTCATAACAATAAGCAAAACTTTCCTCTATTTCATCAATTCTTGGCGGGCACCAATTTTTACTATCACGATAATTGTCAATAAAATGATTTTTATCACCAATAGCATATTTAGGATAATTGTTGGAACTGTTATATTTAAACAAATGATCAATTCCATAAACATAAATCTCCTTAACACCCATATAATAAGCAATTTGTATAGCTGCCACAACTACTGATGAACCATTTGAAACAAATTCCGTAATATCATTACTAAAATAAAAAGGTATTTTTCTATGTCTGTAAATATACTTAGCATTCACATGTGTTTTAGCCACATTGAGGCTTGATATAAATAAATCATTATTACAACTAGCAGCAATATCATGACCAAAATCACTAATCATTTTAGGATCAATACATACTGTATAAGTAGGTTTGAAATCTGTATCTTTATAACATAAGTGAAATCGATTACATCCAAATGTAATAAAATCTTTAAATTTCCCAAAATCTTCTAGCCTGACACTTGGACCATTGCCAATAATAATAGCTTTTTTGCCTTTATGCAAATCTTTATAAGATTGCAATTCCGCTTTAGCTCCAGATCGAATCGGAGTAAATACAACTTTCCTTACGGCATGATATTGATGACGCAAATAATTTTTAAGACTCATCTAATACCAACCACTCAATATTGTTATTAGACTCAAGATAATCAATCGGAAGTTTTTGCTCTCTAGAGCCTATACTCTCCATTAATCTTTTTTTATTAGTATTACTGACAATAAATACTGATGAAATAGCCTTATTTATGACCTTTAATGAAAAGGTTAATCTATGCATTTTTAGCTTATCAATAAACCGACTATAGCAAATTTCTTCACCGATATCATCCAATGGTACCTCAGGAAAAATTGATGCAAAATGTCCGTCTTCTCCGAATCCCAGAAAACAAAAATCAAATGCTGGAACCTCTCCAGCGCCAAGAACAAAATGCTTCCTTACTCGATCCGACATATCTTGAGCACATGCTGTAGGATTCAAATCAGTTTTAAAATCAAAAATATTTTTAACGGATAATTTATTCAAGAAATGTTTTCGGGCCTTCTTACAATTATTCTCACTTGAATCTTGGTCAACATAACGCTCGTCCGAAAAGAAAATATTAACCTGTGCCCAATCAATCAATTCAAGCTCCTCAGCTACCAGCAAATAATTATAAAACCTAATCGGGGTATTACCACCTGATAGCATTAAATTAAACTCCCCTTTTGCTTCAATTGCTAAGTTATAAGTAGTTAAAATACTTTGCCATAGGTGAGCAAATATACTAATTTCATTGGCAAAGTAGCTTTTCTGACTGTGGGAATGAGGGGAAATTTGCGAATTCAATTAAGCAGCTAATTGGTTAGTAAACTCTCTTAAATCATCAGCGCAGTTCTTTAGAAAACTACTACATGTACTAGCAACGTGAGGGGTCATAAAAAATCTATCCGGATAAAATTCTGTTAATTTACCTTTATATGGCTCTTCCCAAAAAACATCAAATGCAGCCTTAATTTTATCAGCTACAATAGCATCATACAAATCATCCTCATCAACTATAGG
>JABJMA010000025.1 GCA_018659605.1 Rickettsiales bacterium | reverse complement strand
ATCAGCAATTACTTTTAGGATTTTTGCTTTTAACAGATTCAATTCTCGAACAGCAAATGCAAGTGGAATCATTACTTCAATAGTGATATCCTTACTATTCTCAAAACTTGCTGCAGCTTCAAAAATTGCTCTAACCTGCATTTCATATATCTCAGGATAGGAAATTCCTAACCTACAGCCACGGTGACCCAGCATAGGGTTAGATTCATGTAAATTATCAATACGTTCTTTTACCTTCGAAACTGAAACGCCTGCAGCTTCAGATACTTGAATTATTTCTGATTCATTATGTGGTAAGAATTCATGTAAAGGAGGATCCAATAATCTTATATTCACTGGAAAGCCATGCATAACTTTAAAAATCTTAACAAAATCTGCTCTTTGAATAGGTAATAATTTTGCCAATGCCTTCTCTCTACCTTCCAGATTATCCGCCAGGATCATCTCACGGACATTAGTGATTCTATCGCCTTCAAAAAACATATGCTCAGTTCTACATAAGCCTATACCTTCAGCACCGAATTCTCTAGCTGTTCGACAATCATCTTCAGTCTCAGCATTGGCTCTGATATTTAAACGACGATATTGATCTGCCCATTCCATAACCATGGTAAAATCACCCGATAAATCTGGCTTAACCGTTGCAACGGAACCTTTGATAATCTCGCCCTGTGAGCCATCTAAGGTAATAACATCACCCTCAGCAAATACTTCTGCACCAATGGTCATGGTCTTAGCTTTGTAATCAATTAGAATATCACTAGCACCACTAACGCATGTCTTGCCCATTCCACGAGCAACAACTGCAGCGTGAGAAGTCATGCCACCTCTTGCAGTTAGAATCCCGCTAGCTGCGTTCATACCGCTAATATCTTCCGGGGATGTCTCAATCCTTACTAATATTACTGACTCCTTTTTAAATGCCCATTCAATTGCGTCCTCAGCAGAAAATACTATACGACCTACAGCTGCACCAGGAGATGCTGGCAGACCCTTTGCAAGCACCTGCTTCTCTGCTGCCTAATCCAATGTTGGATGTAATAACTGATCAATGGCTAATGGATCAATACGTAGTAATGCCTCCTTTTTATCAATTAAACCTTCCGCAACCATATCAACAGCAATCTTTAAACTTGCTTTTGCAGTACGCTTTCCATTCCTCGTTTGCAATAACCACAATTTACCTTGCTCAATAGTAAACTCAATATCTTGCATATCACGATAGTGATTCTCAAGAATAGTATATAGCTTAACAAATTCTTTAAATAATTCTGGCAATACTTCTTCCATAGAAGGCAAATCAGAAGATTGCTCATTCTTAGCAGATATTGATATTGGACAAGGAGTCCTAATACCAGCAACAACATCTTCACCCTGTGCATTAATTAAATATTCTCCATAAAGCTCATTTTTACCTGTTGATGGATTACGCGTAAAGGCAACACCTGTTGCACTACTATCACCCATATTACCGAAAACCATAGATTGAACATTAACGGCTGTTCCCCACTCATCTGAAATATCATTCATTCTACGATAAGCAATTGCCCTATCAATCATCCATGAATTAAATACTGCACTTATAGCACCAGTAAGTTGCTCTTTTGGATCTTGAGGGAACTCATTGCCCGTATGCTCTTTGACAATATTCTTAAAAATATCAACAAGCTGCTTTAGATGATCTGATGTCAAATCAACATCAGCATAGATATTATTATCATTTTTAATAGTTTCTAACTCCTGCTCAAAAAGATAATGCTCAACTCCTAAAACCACATCTCCATACATCTGAATAAATCTTCTATATGAATCATATGCAAATCTTTCATTATTAGAGTTTGTAGCCAGACTTATAACTGAATCATCATTCAAACCTAAATTTAAAACCGTATCCATCATACCTGGCATTGAAACCCGTGCACCAGATCTAACCGATACTAATAATGGGTTAGATTTACTGCCAAATTCTTTACCAAGATTTTGTTCTAAAATTGTAATTGCTGCTGATATTTGCTGCTCTAAATCGATAGGATATTGCTGTTCATTCTTATAAAAATATGTGCAAACATCTGTTGTAATTGTAAAACCTGGAGGTACTGGAAGACCAATTTTAGCCATACCAGCTAAATTAGCACCCTTGCCACCTAATAAATTGCGATCTCTACTACTACCCTCAGCAGCACCATTTCCAAAGCTATATACCCATTTGGTCATAATTATATTCTATTTTGATTTTAGATAGGATAAATTGGCTAGCTTATTAACAGTTGTACAGAGAGTTGCAAGCAATTTTAATCTATTTTCTCTAACTTGAGGCTCTGGATCATTAACCATAATCTCATCAAAGAAAATCTCAACTGGAGTAACTATCATTCTAAGCTCATTAAATGCCTTTTGATAATCTTGTATCTTTATATTATCCTGTATCTTGTCTTTAAGAATTTTATTAGCATCAAATAGATCCCTCTCTACATCATGCTTAAAAGATATTTTTAGTAATTTCTTATTATATAGTTTTTTATCGTCTTCTTCAGCACGCTTATAAATATTGAAGGCTCTTTTATAAGCGGAGACTGTGCGCATAAACTCATCATCCTGCATATACCCTACTAATATTTTAGCTTTCTGATACATAATATATAGATCATCAGAAGTGCCATCATCATAAACAGCATCGATAAAATCGCTTGTAATATCACGGCTATTCATAAGGCCATGAAAACGCTCCATGATAAATGCAATAATTTGCTTAAGAATATCAGCTTCTTGATTCTTAAAAATTCCAGAGATGCCAGCTTTGTTTTTTTGCTTAATAATAGCAGTGTAATGATGAACTGCATATTCAATTACTATAGCAAGTGAGATATTTAATTTATTCTCCAAAATAATATTGATAATTGCTATGGCTAAACGCCTTAATGCATAAGGATCCTTCGAGCCACTTGGACGCTCCCCAGCAACAAATAATGCAACTAAACTGTTAATTTTATCCGCAAGAGCAACCGACACTGTAATTGGATCAGTTGGCACCTCACCTTTACTACCAATTGGCATATAGTGATCACGAATAGCTACCGCAACTTCTGAAACCTCACCACTCTTTAAAGCATAATAATAGCCGGCTACACCTTGTAGCTCCGGTAATTCCTCAACTAGATTCGTCGTTAAATCGCACTTACATAATAAACTAGCACGTTCCACCAATAGCAAATCACTATGAGGAACAAAAACTGAGATAAACTTCGCAAGTGCAGTTGTGTAAGCAACCTTTTGCCCTAAGCTACCTAATTCACGATGATAAATAATCTGATCTAATTTTTTTACCCTTTCAATGATCTGAATATTTTGATCATGCTGAAAAAAGAATTTAGCATCATTAAATCTAGCAGTTAAAACATACTCATTGCCAATAATAACGCTTTCTTTGACTTTTGGGTCTTCATTTTTGTAATCCATATTGGCCACAAATAGGAACTTATTTGCCAAATAGCCGGATTGGTCAGTTAATGCAAAATAGCGCTGATGCTTTTTCATAACGCTAATGAGTGCCTCTTTTGGTAAACGTAAAAAATCCGCAGAGAATTCCCCCATTAATATATTAGGGTACTCTACCAATCCCGTTACTTCATCAAGTAAATCCTCATCAAGAATCAGCTCAAGATTCTCCTCTTTAACCTTCTCCAGCAAAGATGTTAAGATTAAATCCCGTCTAACCTGATGATCAAAAACAACATGGTTATTATTCAGAAATTGCTTATATTCAGCAAAATTCTTAACTTTCTTCTTAGCAGAATTTAATAATCGATGTGCAAAAATACTATTATTGCTACTTAAATGAAAATAATTAAATTTAACAATATCTCCGCCAAATATAACTGCAATATTATGTAAAGGCCTCATCCATCTCAACTGATACTCACCCCACCTCATCGTCTTTGGCCAGAAGCTTGATAGCTTGTTAAATGACTCTATCAATAAATCAGGTAATAATTCTAATAAAGATAGCTTCGATTCTGGCTCAATATAGCAATAATAACTATCATTTTTTATTTTCCGCTTGGATAGCTGTGCCACATCTGCCAAACCCATCTTGCGGACAAACCCATTAACAGCCTGTTCTGGAGCTGATATTTTAGGCCCCCTAACTTCAGTAGCTTTAGTTTTAACTGTTTTAGGAATACCATCTATAGCAATAGTTAAGCGCCGTGGAGAGAAATAAAATTGCGCCTGTAGATCAGTAATATTGAGTTTCTCTAAGTTAGCCAATATTTGATCACGCAAAAAAATAGCTGCGGACCTTTGGGCCCCAGCAGGTATCTCTTCTGAGAACAGCTCAATTAGAATTTCAGTCATTGGTTATATTATTGTTATTATCGAATTTTATTACAGTAGGATTTATGGACCCAATTTCACTTTTGTCAATGCTGCAATAAGCACATATTATCACTGAATCATTGATATCAACCAAATGCGCTGCTGCTCCATTAATTCCTATTTTTTTGCTGCCAGCCTCAGCCTTAATTGTATAAGTGGTGAAACGATTTCCATTGGTGATATTATAAATGTCGACCTTCTCAAACTCATAAATCCCGCTAGCTTTTAGGAAATCCTCGTCAATTGATACAGAGCCATTATAATCAATATCTGTTTCAGTAACTTTTACTTTATGTAACTTGGCTTTTAAAAAATGTAATTGCATAATTTCTGAATTTTGAACAAGAGAATAGTAACCCTAAAATTCTATCTTTGCAAAGGTTTTATGCCCAAGAAGAGCGTTCGTAGCTAGAAGCAAGCTTCCAAAGTTATCTTAAGCTTATTTCTAGGCCGCCACTGATCTATCCTTACCCGCTGACCCAGAGGACTCCGTTACCTTTTGAGCAAAGCTTGTGGATTTGTCTGGCAAATCTAACTTTCTTGATTCAGTCACCTTTTGCACAAAGCTTGGTGACTCAGATTCTGATCTATATAATTTTTGTGGCTCAGATAGGGAATCAATAAATGAAGTTCTTGCCGCTCTTGGACTAGGAGGAGTGTCTAGAGCTAGCATCTTTTTTACATTATAAACCGAATTAGAGCTCTTAACATCAATGGTGCTGGAATAGTCCGAAAGGCTTTCCTCCAACCTTGTAATAGTATGTTTACTTGATGAATCCTTAATGATGCCGTCAAAAAACTCCTTATCCTCAATGCATAATGACCCAAGCTCAAGAGCATTATTCATTATCAGGACAGATAAATCACGAGTTTCTTCCTTAGTATATAAGGCTATTATTTTTGGCAATGAATCTTCTCCTACCTGTTTACATAAAAATACTAATCCAAATGAATTTTCTATCATCAAATGTCCAAGAGAACTAACTTCCTGCGACTTATCTAAAGATAAGGTAATTATTTGATTAAAGAAATCATTACGAGCGCATAAATGAGCCAAACCATTTGCATTCTGAATCAGTAACTCACTTAACTTACGGGTGTCTTGACCTTGGTAAAGGCTGATAATCTTCTGTAAGCGGCCTACATCATCGACACATAATGCCGCTAACTCTGAATTCCTCGCTGATAATAATTTAGCTAAATCTTTTGATATTATATCAGAGTTGTCTTGTAAAATCTCAACAACCTTAGTTATTTTTTCTTGCATAACTATCTTCCTTTTATTAATTAATAAGTTAATTATTAACATAATTTCGGCACCAGTGCAAGTTTTTTAATATTAAGGCTAATTTCCTGCAAAATTACTGATTAAATCTGGATGAGATCTTCAAACTGCCTTTACAATATCTTTTTCAAGAAATAACTGAATTGCAGATTTTGCAATTGCTCGCACTCTTTTTAGGAACTGAGCCCTCTCTGTGACTGACATCACGCCTCGTGATTCTAGCAAGTTTAATAAATGACTTGCCTTTAAGCACTGTTCATAAGCCGGTATTGGTAAATTCTGCTGAACTAAATTATTAGCTTCTTGTTCTGCATCGTCGAAATGACGTAATAATATCTCGGTATCAGCATAATCAATATTATAACTAGATTGCTCACTTTCATTCTGCCAAAAAACATCACCATATGTGTAATCATTGTTATATTGCAATGCGTAGACATTATCTTGTTTTTGTAAAAACATAGCTAAGCGCTCTAAACCATAAGTTAGCTCACCAGGTATTGGATCACATGATATACCACCAATTTGCTGCATATAGGTAAATTGAGACACCTCCATTCCATCAAGCCATACTTCATAACCAAGCCCAGAGGCTCCTACTGATGGGTTCTCCCAATCATCTTCTACAAATCTAATATCATGTTCTTTAGGGTTAATTCCTATCACTTTCAAACTCTCTAAATATAGATCTTGGATGTTATCTGGGGATGGTTTTAAAATAACCTGAAACTGCATATGACTCTGCAATCTATTTGGATTCTCACCATAGCGACTATCTTTTGGCCTTCTTGAGCTCTGAACATAACAAATATTCCACTTCGGCTCCTTTAGCGCCCTTAGCACAGTTGCAGGATGTAATGTTCCGGCACCCACTTCAAGATCATAACTTGGCAATGTTATGCAACCAGCCTTAACCCAATAATGTGTAAGGCTTAAGATCATTTCTTGGAAAGTTTTTGTACTCATTTTATTTTCTAATTGTATGCTCGCCTGATTAAACAGATTTAATCTAATTTTAAAAGTAAAAACTATGCAAACAGATGAATCTTTCATTTTGGTACCAGGTGGTGCAGGATATATTGGATCTGTAACATGTAAATATCTGAAACTTGCTGGCTTTACTCCAATCGTTTACGATAATTTATCCACTGGTAATAAGGATGCTGTAAAATGGGGACCTTTTGAATCTGGAGATATAAAAGATAAAACAAAACTAAGCTCAGTAATAACAAAATACAAACCCATTGCTGTCATGCATTTTGCAGCTAGTATTGCAGCTGGAGAATCCGTCAATAAACCTAGAGAATATTATGACAACAATCTTCTCGGTACAAAGTCATTACTTGATGTGATGCTTGATCACGATATAAAAAACATTGTTTTTTCCAGTACAGCTGCTGTTTATGGTAATCCAGTAAAACTTCCTATCGATGAAGATCACCCTCTAAATCCAATAAATCCTTATGGCTCTAGCAAGTTAATGATTGAGCAAATTCTTAAAGATTATAGTCATAGCTATGGTTTGAAATTTGCAGCGCTAAGATATTTCAATGCAGCAGGAGCTGACTTGGAATTAGAGACTGGGTGCCAACATGAAAAGCCCAATAACCTCATTCCAATTATTATGCAGGTATTATCAGGCCATATAAAAAAATTACAAATTTATGGTAATGATTACAAAACTGAGGATGGTACCGCAATCCGAGATTATATTCATGTGGTTGACCTTGCCAAAGCTCATATTTTAGCACTTGATCATTTACTAAATGATCATGGTAATTTAACACTCAATCTTGGAACTAGTATTGGCAATTCGGTTAAAGAAGTTGTTGATAACGTTGAGTCAATTACCCAACAATCAATTAATTATTCTTATGAAGATAGACGAGAAGGTGATGCAGCAATATTAGTTGCTAATGCTAATAAGGCTTCTGAAATATTAAACTGGCAAGCAAAACATAGTGATATTAAAACTATTATTGACTCTGCCTGGCAATGGCATAAGAAGCTACATAATATCACATAAATGCAATCCTAAATAATGACTGATAAAGAGGTTTTACATAATAAATTTGGCTTAAAAATGAAACGAGTTACCGACATTATTGGCTCGCTTATCGCAATCATTTTGTTTGCCCCAATTATGATAGTGATAGTATTGCTCATAAAGAAAAATGGAACTTCTGCTTTCTTCTCCCAAATAAGAATTGGTAAAAATGGCAAAGCTTTTAAATGTCTAAAATTTCAAACCATGATTCCAAATGCCAGCAAAGAGCTCAAAACAATATTAGAAAACAACCCAGATCTTAAAACCGAGTGGGATAAAAACTTTAAATTAAAAAATGATCCTCGAGTTACATCCATCGGTAAATTCCTGCGTAGAACTAGTTTAGACGAATTACCGCAATTATTTAATATTCTCAAAGGTGAGATGAGTATGGTTGGACCAAGGCCAGTTACCAGATCAGAAATTACAAACTTTTACAAAAAAGATAGCAAATACTACTACTCTCTTGCTCCTGGGCTAACTGGACTATGGCAAATTAGTGGAAGAAGTGACATTGATTACAATGAGCGAATAGAGCTTGATAAAAAATATGTTGCAACTCGCTCGTTCTGGCAAGACATAATAATCATCTTTAAAACTGTTTTTGTTTTCGTCAGACCATCTGGAGCATATTAAGATATAAAAAAACAGTAACCTATACAGAATACCCCCGACAATAAAATTCAATGATCCATTTTTTGCTTGAAGCATGACAATTAGCATATATCATGCGCTCTCTAGCTATAACTTACAAAAGCCTTACTAATGGAATTTCCTAAAAAATATAATCACAAAGAAACTGAAATTAAATGGCAGAATTATTGGACGGAACATCAAATTTACCAATATGATTCCAGTAAATCCCGTAAGGAGACCTATGTAATTGATACTCCTCCGCCAACAGTTTCTGGAATGCTACATATGGGGCATGTTTTTAGCTATACGCAGGCTGATTTCATAGCCCGATATCAACGCATGAAAGGTAAAACCGTTTTTTATCCTATGGGATTCGATGATAATGGTTTACCAACAGAACGTTTAGTTGAAAAAGTCAAAAAGATCAAAGGCTCTAGTCTTCCCCGTGATGAGTTTGTAAAAATCTGTAAAGAAGTCGTAGTTCCCGCTGAAGAAGAATTCAGACATTTATTTAAATCTATTGCATTATCGGTTGATTGGAATGAGGAATATCAAACAATATCAGATAAAACTCGTCTAATCTCACAATTATCATTTCTAGACTTATATGATAAAAATAGTGGTAAAGGCCGCCAATTAGAAAGAAAGACCACCCCTTGTTATTTCGATTGTTATGACAATACTGCTTTAGCCCAAGCTGATCTTGAGGATAAAGAGCAGGATGGAGTAATGAATGATATCATCTTTAAATCTGATGATGGTCAGCAAGATTTAATCATTGCAACTACAAGGCCTGAATTAATTCCAGCATGTGTTGCGCTTCTATGCCACCCAGAGGATGAACGCTATCAAAATCTAATCGGGAAGAAGGCAATAACCGCCCTTTTCAATGTAAAGGTTCCAATTATTGCCGATGATTTAGTAGAAATGGAAAAAGGAACTGGGCTTGTAATGTGCTGTACTTTTGGTGATGTCACAGATATCGAATGGCAAAAAAAACACAATCTGCAAATTAGATCCATTCTAAATAAGAAAGGGCTAATTAAAGATTTTAGCAATAAAGAGTCTGATGATTATGACAAAAATCTTGTAGATGATCTAAATAAGTATTGCGACTTTACCAACTACCAAGAGCAATTTAATATCATTAAAAACCAACATGTTACCAAAGCTAAAAATTTAATGATTGATGCTGTTAAAGCAGAGGGAAGATTAGTTAAACAAACTCCTGTTAAACAAGTAGTTAAATGCGCCGAGCGCTCAGGAAAGCCAATTGAAATTTTAGTTACACCTCAATGGTTCATAAAAGTAACTACTGAAAAAGAAAAATTGCTGGAAAAAGCAGAGGCCATTAATTGGTATCCAAATCATATGAAAATTAGAATGCAGCAATGGATCGAGAAATTATCTTGGGAATGGTGTATTTCAAGACAGAGATTCTTTGGCGTGCCTTTCCCAGTTTGGTATGTATCAAAAATTAACTCTGGTACTACAAAAATAGACATAGTCGTCGCAGATAAAGACCAACTACCTGTAGACCCTTTATATGATCTACCAAAAGGGTTTACCAAAATAAAAAAACAAGATGATAATAGCTTTCTTGCCGAAAAAGATGGAGTTGAATATTTGGTAACTCCTGAAAAGGATATTATGGATACTTGGGCCACAAGCTCAGTAACTCCGCAAATATCATCACGTGGTATTAATGCAGCATATCACGACGATATCAAACGTCATAACAAATTATTTCCAGCTGATCTTAGGCCACAAGCACATGAGATTATTCGTAGCTGGGCATTTTACACACTAGTTAAAGCTCACCATCATGAAGATAAATTACCATGGTATAACATGATGATCTCTGGCTGGTGTTTAGCATCTGACAAAACTAAAATGTCAAAATCTAAAGGTAATGTTATAACCCCTGTAACTCTAATCCAAGAAAAAAGCTCTGATTTAGTTAGATTCTGGGCATCAACCTCACATCTGGGTAGTGATACAGCTTACTCCGAAGATGTTGTTTCTGTTGGTAAGAAACTCATTAACAAATTATGGAATGCCGCTAAATTTGCTTCAATAAATTTGGATAAATTAATCCAAACTAAAACTGATATTAAAACCGACATAGAAAACGGTAATATTGCATGTACAAGTGACTTATGGATCTTGTCACGTTTAAAACAAACCATAGCAAAAGCTGGCCAAGAATTTGACCGCTATGAATATGCCAAGGCCCGGGATGCTATTGAAAGTTTCTTTTGGAATGATTTTTGCGATAATTATTTAGAGATTGCTAAGGCTCGTAGCTATGGCGACAAAGAAAGGCTTTCTGAATTTTGTAATAACATTACTGATGAAGAAATAAAATCAGGTCAAATAAGTAGCCTCCTCACTTTATCTTATTGTCTAGAAAATATTCTAAAATTATTTGCACCTTTTATTCCTCATATTACCGAAGAACTATATCAAATTATTTTTTATAATTCTAACAGCAAATTACAATCTATTCATCAATGTGGGGCATGGCCAAATATAGATGAGATGATTATTGATGATCTTGCAATTACAAGCGGTAATACTGCGCTAAATATTATAGACCAAATCCGTAAGGATAAGTCTGATCATAATTTCTCTATCAAACAAGAAATTACTAAGCTAGGACTTAGCCTAACAAAGCGATCTGATTGGACAAATGATTTTATCTTAGACCTTAAAGCAGTTAATAATATAAAGGAGATGAATATATCAGACTCAGATACAAATGATATTAAGCTAGATATTGAATATAAGATAGCTAGCTAGTTACTCCGTAAACTTAATTACAGTAATCTAGTTTTATAGTCCGAGAAATTAAAGTATCTTTTGTATTTTAAATTATTTATTCAATAACTTAGTTTGAACAAGGCTGTTTTACATACTCGCCTATGAATGACTAGCACTCTATTCTGAACAGGGTCAAATCTGATAATCTTATAGAGGGAGTTACTCTCCTAGTACAGCCTCAGTTAGAATAGTGCATTCATCATTAAGGAACTCAATAAAACCTGACTCTATTTTTACAGATTTGACTAAATTCTCACCATTATAAAACCTGACTTCGCCAGCTTTTAATATCGATGATACTGCTATATGCCCCTTCATTATACCCAGCTCACCATTAGCAGCATTAACCACAACCATATCAGTTGTTGTTTTGCTGTGAAGAGCTTTTGGTGTAATGATAGAGACAACCAGTCCTGACATTAAGCTGCCTCTTGAGTTAGTTTTTCAGCCTTAGAAACAGCCTCTTCCATTGAACCAACCATGTAAAAAGCAGCTTCTGGTAAATCATCATATTTACCATCACAAATATCCCTAAAGCCATTGATAGTATCCTCTAGTGAAACAAGCTTACCTGGGAAGCCTGTAAATACTTCTGCTACATGGAAAGGCTGAGATAAGAATTTCTGAATCTTTCTTGCACGATAAACAGTCTTTTTATCAGCTTCAGATAATTCATCCATACCAAGAATAGCAATAATATCCTGTAATGATTTATAAGTTTGTAAAATTTTCTGCACTCTTCTTGCAACTTCATAATGCTCTTCTCCAACTATTTGTGGATCTAAGATTGTCGATGTTGAATCAAGAGGATCTACTGCTGGGTAAATCCCAAGCTCGGCAATCTGCCTTGATAATACAGTGGTAGCATCTAAATGCGCAAATGATGTAGCTGGGGCTGGATCAGTTAAATCATCTGCTGGCACATAAATTGCCTGAACCGAAGTAATTGAACCATTATTTGTTGAAGTAATACGCTCTTGAAGCGCTCCCATATCCGTTGCAAGAGTTGGTTGATATCCTACTGCAGATGGGATTCTGCCTAAAAGAGCGGATACTTCTGAACCAGCTTGAGTGAATCTAAAAATATTATCCACAAAGAATAATACGTCCTGCCCACCTTGATCTCTAAATTGTTCAGCCAAGGTTAGTCCCGTCAAAGCAACTCGAGCACGGGCTCCTGGAGGCTCATTCATTTGACCATAAACAAGTGCAGCCTTAGATTTTGACAAATCATCTAGATTAATTACACCAGATTCAATCATTTCATGGTACAAATCATTTCCTTCTCTAGTTCGCTCGCCGACACCAGCAAATACTGAATAACCACCATGTGATTTAGCAATATTGTTAATTAGCTCCATGATGATGACTGTTTTCCCAACTCCAGCACCACCGAAAAGACCGATTTTACCACCACGAACATATGGTGCCAATAAATCAATTACCTTAATTCCTGTTATAAGGATCTCCGATTCTGTAGATTGACTTGCAAAATCAGGAGCATCTCTATGAATAGGACGAAACTCATCACATTCAATTTCACCCTTTCCATCTATAGGGTCACCAATCACATTGATAATTCTACCTAATATTTTTTGACCAACTGGAACAGTGATAGGGCTACCTGTATCTGTAACCTTAAGTCCCCTTTGCAAACCTTCTGTAGAGTCCATTGCAATAGTTCTAACAGTTCTCTCACCTAAATGCTGAGCTACCTCTAGAATCAATTTTTTTCCGTTATTTTCCGTTTCAATAGCATTTAAAATTTCTGGAAGTTTACCTTCTGGGAATTCTACATCTACCACTGCAGAAATTATCTGACTTATAATACCTGTATTTGACATATGACTAAAATTTTTATTTTGATCTTCATTAACATTATTTTTTCATTATATTCAATAAAAATATGTTATAGTTATTTAAATAGATAATATCTAAATATTATTTTCTATAATTTTTGCTAACTCCTATACAAAATTAAATATTATATAGATGATTATTTTTTTTGTCATATTGAGTTTTATTAAGCATTTCGTATTATCTATTTATAGTTCTAAGAAAACTCTTTATAAGAAACTAATATAACAAATAATTTAAGACCTGTAATGTTGTTTGCTAAACTTGATAGATATATTGCTAGAATCCTGCTTACTAAGATTATCCAAATTACTGGTGCATTTTTTCTCTTAATTTTTTTGATAGATATCTTAGAAAATAGTCGAAAATTATCTAAAACCTTTTTACTCCCAGACCTACTCACCCTATCTTCTATTCACTCCCTAGAAATTATCGCTCAAATACTATTCTTTACGACCTTTCTAGCTAGCCTATTTACCTTCTTACAGTTAGCAAGGACTTCTGAAATCCAAGTTATACGAACTAGCGGTATTACTAATTTTCGTTTAGCCAAACCCTTCTTAATTATTGTAATAGTAATGAGTCTTCTACCCTCAGTATTATTGAGTTACATTGGCGACTATAATGCAAGTAAGACAAGTCAGTCACATAGTAATTTTGGCACCTCAGGCTTATGGTTAAAGGAGCAAAACCAGCAAAACTATTTTTTACTAAATCTAAAGGGATATAAAGCCTCCTCAAAACAGCTAGAGAACATTAGTATCATTTGTTTTAAATGCTCTGATTTTGCAGATAATACTCTAATAAAAGCTACAAATGCAGAATTATCTCAGAACAAGCTAACTCTGCACAACATTACCGTCAATCAGGCCAAAGAATTACCCAACAGCTTATTAGAATATTCATTTCCTGTTAGCTTCTCTCAAGAATTTTTCTTTTCATATCTTAATAACCACAATAAAGAGATATATGGTATATTTAAATTAATTAAGCTTATCCAAAAGTCCGAAATCAATGGCATTAATACATTATCATACCGCATAGCGCTTCATAACTATCTTACAACTCCATTGTTATTTTTAGCAATTTTTATGCTTGCTATGATTCTTGGTAATATTAAGCCTAGAGAAAGTAATATAATAAAAATAGTTCTAATTGGAATCTTAATTAATTTTATCATTTACTTTGTTTTAGCTCTGATCCAGCATTTTATCTATCTAAAGCTAGGTAATATTTTTACTTTTATATATTTGCCAAAATTAATTTTAGCACTATTGTTATTTAGACAAACAATAATAAGATTTAAATAGTAGAAAAATTTGATTTTTTTTATTAAAAATAGTGTTCATTTAGGTTATTACTATTAATATGATGTTATGATTTTTTTATCAAACTTCTTTATATCACTATCTGTTTTATGCGCTGTTTTATTAAGCGTTAGTATTACTTCTGCAGACAACACTCAAGAATTGGCTGTTGCCCCTGAAGTGAATGTAAATACGCAGCAAGAAGAGCATAGTCCAATATATCCTAAAATTGAGGATATATCTAAGGGCATAACTCACCCCGATACTATTGATGCTAGAATTTCTGAGAACCAGGGTGAGATCCAGATAAAGCCTATAGATAAAAATGCCGATATCCAAAACTCTGAAAGTGGTGCTAATCTACAGAGCATTGCTAATAGAGCTCAACATGCTGAAGATAAGGTTAAAGCCCTTTTAAAGAATCTAGATGAAGAAATTGCCGCACAAGAACAGCAAATTTTAGAAGCTAAGGCAAAATCTAACAACAACGATGATGTTGCTCACGAAACTAACACTATTGATAATCAAGATAGCGTAGCTGATTCTAATAATGATATTGCTGATACTGATACGGTGAAAGATTCTACAGAATTAGCCCATGATGATATTACTGACGAAACTAACACTATTGATAATCAAGATAGCGTAGCTGATACAAATTCAGCAGATCAAAAAGAAACCCCTGTTACTAAAATAACATCTTCGCAGAATGAAAATAAAAAAGTAAAAATAAAAACAACAAATAAGGTTCTTAGTAGCGATGGCATGTCAGCCTCTGGGCTAGATATAAACATGAAAACAGTTTCTAATGTCATGCATAATAACGCTCTAAATACCAAAGAATCCCCCTATCATGACATTATACCGAAGGCAAAACCTATTCAAAATCCTTATTTAATAAGCGGAGCAGAGTTTTTTAATAATGCTGACTATACAAATAAAAACCAACATATAATTGTGCCTGCTTTTGTTGAAGAATATTATCAATTACTTTTTGCTACAATTTTAACTGAGAATATTGAAGGTGTGAGGGCTATTACTAGTAAGATTGGTGCAAACTATAATATCTTTATAGATAATCTTTCGCCTTTAACCTATGCAATTAGTAACAATACTAATCCGTATATACTTAGGCAGATGTTATCCCTAGGCTATATGCCTGATAGTATTGATCTCAATAACAAATCACCTTTATTTTATGCTGTTGAGTTGCAAAAATATGATTTTGCTATTGAGCTATTATTATGGGGGGCTGACCCTAACTTTAGTGCTAAAGAGCAAATAACTCCTTATGACCTCGCCATGCATAATGATGACACAATCATGCTAGATATTTTACAGAGAGCAGAGAACTAATCTATTACATTAGTTCGATCTTACTCCTTTCAGACCAACCCATTTCATTCTTTAGTAAGAAATAAGTTTCTAACTTAATAGCTTCTTGCGTGCTGAATTTATACAAAGTAAAAGAGTAATAATACTAATCAATATTAATATTTTAGGGTAAAGTAATGTCCATATTTGCCTATCTAAATAGACTTTTGAATAGCCCATTAAGATTGTATAAGGATAGTTTCTTAACTTCTTAATGTAATAAAATTTCTGGTTATCAAACGTGATAGCATCATCCAAAGTAGTAAGGCTATTTACCCTAAGCATATCATCCTCAGATAAAAAAAAGGGGGCCTCTACAACATCAGAAACAATGTTA
This sequence comes from Rickettsiales bacterium, assembly GCA_018659605.1. Taxonomy (GTDB): domain Bacteria; phylum Pseudomonadota; class Alphaproteobacteria; order Rickettsiales; family JABIRX01; genus JADHOX01. The sequence continues at coordinate 9,345 of JABJMA010000025.1, read as the reverse complement.
TTATTACTATCTAATAATAAAAATTCTACATTCTCATCCAGTGATAATAATAACCGTCCCAATAACTCTTTAATATTAATAACAGATCTTACTATATTTAAATTTAGATTATTATCCTTCACTATTAGCTCCAATGGCAAAACTTTTCTACCACTCACACTATCAAGAACTGGGTCAAATATTTTTAATGCTCCCAAATTTTGATTACTGAGATACTTTAGCTTCAGGCTTTCAGTTAAAGGTATTACAGTAGTTTTAATTAATAGTTTACGACTTAGGGAATTATGACTTATCTGACTACCTTTTAATAAAAGAGTATCCTGACTAAGACCCTGAAAAATCAAAGTTAAATCCTCATTTAGCTTTACACTATTAGCCTTTAAATCAGCAATACGGTCTTTTGATTTATCTTCTAATGAGCAATATATATTACAGCAATATGCTATTAACAATATTACAATTAAGCAAATTATATATTTAGAATGGACTAGCTTATACCAACCATCTATTTCCCCCCTTTTTTGCATCATTTTTAGGGCACAATTAGTACATTATACACTATTGCACATAGGACTATACTCATAAACCTCTCTCTCTTTCGTACATTATCAGCTAACTATATTAATTTATATTTGCAAGCTTATTTGCAGCATCCTCTGCTAATAATGGATCAATTAAATAATCTAACTCGCCATTAGCCATAATTTCCTCTATCTTATATAAAGTCAGATTTATCCTGTGATCGGAAATTCGACTCTGAGGAAAATTATAAGTCCTAATTCTCTCAGACCTATCCCCAGAGCCTATCTGACTTCTTCTTTCCTCAGACCTTGATGATTCCTCTAGCTGCCTCTTATGTTCATAAAGTCTTGCTTTTAGGATTTTCATACCTTTCTCCTTGTTTTTATGCTGTGACTTCTGGTCCTGCTGAGATACCGTAATACCGGTAGGTATATGAACTATCCTAACTGCAGAGTCAGTTGTATTAACCGATTGACCACCAGGACCACTAGCCCTAAAAATATCTATTCTTAAATCTTTTTCTTCAATTTGAATATCTATGTCCTCAGCCTCTGGTAAAACTGCTACTGTTGCAGCTGATGTATGGACCCGACCACTTGACTCAGTCTCGGGCACCCGCTGCACCCTATGTACTCCCGACTCAAACTTTAATCTGCTAAATACATCCTTTCCTGTTATTGAAATCGTTGCCTCCCTACATCCTCCGATCTCTGTGCCAGAAATTGCCATAACTTCAAATTTCCATTTTTTATGTTCAGAATATTTCTGATACATTTTAAGCAAGTCAGATGCAAATAATGCAGCCTCCCCACCACCAGTTCCAGCCCTAATTTCAAGAATTGCATTTTTGGCATCATCCTTATCTTTAGGAATTAAATGTTTAGTTATACCAGACTTCATTTCTGAAATTTTTGTTTCTAACTCTCGAACTTCGTCAGAAGCTAAGCTTATCATCTCAGCATCATTATTAGAATCTGCAATAATATCCTTTAACTCTTCTAACTCTGTTACCAAGGACTTATAAATAATATATTCTGATACTATTGGCTCTAACTCTGCATACTCTTTAGATATTTCTACAAACTCCTCTCTCGATAAAGCCGATGGATCCTCTAATGTCTTAGATATTCTTTGATAGTTTTCTTCTATCTGTTGTAACTTTCCTATAATATCCATAATAATATGCTTCCTTCCTTTGTATAATCGTTATTTCTACGCCTTGTTGTTTTTTGTAATAAAAGGCATTTGAGTTAAGATAAAGATCATCGATATCCCCAAAATCCCAAAAACTTTGAAATTTACCCATATATCCTCAGTAAAATTACGCCAAACTAGCTCGTTTAAGATTGCCAATATAACAAATAAAAATGCATATCTTCTAGATAATATAGCCCAGGCAACATCAGGCATAGATAATGATTTGTCTAAAAATAATTTCAGCAAAGGTTTGCCACGCATATTCCCTATCAAAAGCGCTAGTGCAAAACATATGTTAATGATAGTAGGCTTTAATTTAATAAAAATGGGGTCACCAAATATAATTGTTAAGCCTCCAAAGAAAATAACAATTATTGCCGAAAATAATGGGACTTTTGCTACCTTTTTCTCTGTGTAATATAAAAAAACAATAGATATCAAGGACAATATCACCAAAACAACTGTTGCAGCTAATATTCCCTTTAACTTATAAGCAATTAAGAAGCCTAATAATGGCAATATATCTATTAATGTTTTCATTGCTTTTGACCCCGAATTGATAATGATGCGAAACGTACAAAATAACTATTTATTACAACAAAAATTATAAAACTATAGGGGTAACTATTGAGCAAATAAGATTGTTTATAGGTTACTATATTAATAACTTCTAAAATAAAATATGGTATAAATGCTGTAGCCGTTAATACAAAAACATTTCTATATCTTAGTTTTCTAGTACCAAGTACTGAGATAGCAAGAAAAGTAAAAATTATGATCTGAGCCATAAGTAGTGCAAAATTTGCTAGGACAAAATAAGCTGATATCATTAAATAATATTTAATATCATATGTCTGCACCATACTCGTAATAGATGAACGAATAATACTAGATGAAACATCTATATTCTCAAAACTACTATATGAAAGATATTCATATTTAGGAGCCTTATTTTTTTGCATTAAATCATTATATGGCAAATCAAATAAATTAATTATATATGACTTTAGTGCCGACTCTTTTATAAACACCCCTTCTGGTCCAAAAAAAATAGCGCCTTCTTTTTGCTTTGCATCTATTTTGTTAAAAACCACTAATAATTCTTTACTCTGGTAATCCTGTATTTCAATAGCTCCTTCATCATTAATTTGTATTTTGCCATCAACTATAGAGAAATCTGGAACCTGTTGAATAAAATGCTCTATTTTTTTTGATATAGAGTTTTCAGGATTAATTAGATCAATTGAAAATATTTTAGAATAAATATTAACTAATGGCAGGCTATATGCTACTAATAATGCAAGAAAAAATGAGATTAAGACCTTTGAAACCTTATAATTTACTGCTTGTCTGTAAAAAGCTGATTTAAATAATGCGCCATAAATATTATGTGCAAGAAATTTAAATGTTTTACCAAGCTTTATCATTATATCAAATACCGCTCCCTATTAACTAGGGTTCTCATCCTTAACAATTGATATGTCTGGTGCATCAATAGCTTTCATACCTACAACATGATAACCAGAATCGACATAAACTACTTCACCTGTAACACCAGAACTTAGCTCACTAACCATATAAAGACCAGATTTACCGACATCACTTGAGGTAACATTACGCTTAAGTGGAGAATTATACTCATTCCATTTTAGCATATATCTAAAATCACCAATGCCTGCTGCTGCTAATGTTCGCATAGGTCCAGCAGAAATTGCATTAACCCTAATATTATCCCTACCTAAATCACAGGCTAGATATCTTACACTTGCCTCTAATCCAGCTTTTGCAACACCCATCACATTGTAATGTGGCATCACCTTCTCAGCACCATAATATGAAAGAGTTAACATGCTTCCACCATTAGGCATAATTCGTGCTGCTCTTTGCGCAATTGCTGTAAATGAGTAGCAAGAGATTTGCATTGTACGTGTAAAATTATCTAGGCTAGTATTAATATACCTACCTTTTAGCTCTTCTTTATCTGAAAATGCAATCGCATGAACTACAAAATCTATAGATCCCCATTCTTGTTCTAATGTTGCAAATAGACTATCCATAGATTCCTCATTAGTCACATCACATGGTATAACTAATTTAGAGCCCACAGATTCAGCCAAAGGATCTACCCTCTTTTTTAAGATATCTCCCTGATAGGAGAAAGCTAACTCAGCACCTTGTGCATGAGCTGCCGATGCTATTGCCCAGGCAATAGATTTGTTATTAGCGACACCCATAATAAGGCCCCTCTTTCCTGCCATTAAATTTCCTTTTGGAAAATTATCTGCTTCTGTAGACATAATCATTACTATTTAATTTTTTTTAATATATTCCAACCCTTGCTTCCCCTGCATGCAACTCCTGTCATAGAGATACTCGCCACTCTAAAATCTATTACTTGAGAATATTCACGACAGAATAATCCTTGATTCAGAATCTCAAAACTATTCATTATAGTCATATTAATCTTGATCTCAGAATTTTCTAAATAAAACTCCTTACTACTTCGATTAGATACCTTTTCGAAGAAATTATTAACATTCTCTTGATATTGATCCAATTCATTATCATCAACTCCTGAAAGCTGCATTGCTATTACAAGCTCTTTAAATGTTCTTAATTCATATAAATCTGTTATATTAATCTCAGCCTCCTCTTCAAAAGCCTCTATGTCGTAGCTAGATACTAATGTTGGATCGAAATCTGGCACCCTGTCTTTTGAAGAGCATGATACGAAGAAAATTAATAGCAATAAGGTTAATCTATTCATAATTTTATGACTTTTTCAGTAATTTATAATTAATCTTTATTTATATCTACTACTTTTTTTATACAGCAAAAGAAAATGATTTATTAAAACCCATAAACTTGCTGCAAATGGTATCGCAAACAATATACCTAAAAACCCAAAGAGGCTTGCCCCAGACAAAAGAGCAAAAATTATAATAGCTGGGTGCAAACCAACCTTATCACCTACTAGCTTTGGCGTTATAAAATTGCCTTCAATAAATTGTCCCGTCAGATATACTGATATAACCAACATTACTTGTGTGTAATCTGATGATTGCACATAGGCTAATATAATACCGATCATCATTCCTATTACAATGCCGAAATAAGGTAGAATTACTAACGCTCCAGAGACAAAACCTAATAAAATCCCATAGTTTAAACCTATAAGTCCTAGACCTATTGAGTAAAATACCCCTAGCAAAAAACATACATTTAACTGACCCCTTATATAGCCAGACAATACTCTATCAATTTGAAAGCATAATTTTTTAATAACTTTAAGCTTTTTGCGTGGCACCAGATCAAAAAAACCTTTGGTAATGTTTTTCCAATCCCTTAATAGATAGAAGGATACTATTGGCGTAATGATCAAGAGGGCAATTATATTTATAAAAGCAATACTAGAGCTCCATATATTAGCAAGTAACTTGGATGATAATTGAACAATGCCCTGAGATGCTTTGTGCAGAACGCCCTCATTACCCTCATATCCCTTAATGCCGAACTTTGTGTAAATACTTTCCATATAGGGATTTAAATATGCACGAATATTGCTAAGATATTCTGGCATCTCAATAATAAAGGATGATAATTCATAATAAAAATATGGACCTATAATCAGCAGTAATGCCACTAACAACATAATTAGGATCATGAGTGATGCTATGGCAGCTAGGCCTCTTGATGTATATTTCTCAAAAATACTAGTAAGTGGGTTTAGCAAATAAGCCAAAATAATCCCAACTATAAACGGCGCTAGGATAGATGAAATATTATAAAGAAAAATTATACTACATATAAAGCCTAATAGCAAATATAGCCTAATTCCTATAAACATTTATTTACCACCTATTACAAACAAATGCTCACCATTACGTGATATGTTATAACCTGACTCCTTAAGGCTTTCAATTAATTCCAATGGGGATTGATCAAATAGCAATCTAAAGCCGGCATATCGTGTTGATAATGAAGCCAAGCTCCAAGAAGCTATATAATCTAACTGAGCTAGATCTGCATATACTTTTTGTAAATCTTGGGCACGACTAATCTCAAATACAACTAATTGCTCATTCCTCTGTGCGGAGATTGACAATGTAGAAAAATTAACCCATGCCTCATCAAGCTTTGTATATAAAAGATAGGCATATTCATCTAGCTGATCTCTTATAGAATCTTCAGGTGCAATAGATTTGCTTGCAAGTAAAGCTCTATTCTCAATTGTACCCAACTCACCTAAATGCAGAGATAGATTAACGTTAGAATAATCATTATTATATTCATAAAATACAGTTGCAATAATGATTTTCTCAACAGCATAATTTCGCTTTAATTGCTCAATACTATCCTGACCGTAACTAGCAAAGTTCTCAACTACAAAATTCTCTAAATCATCGATGTCTCCAGATGGGATTTTGATATCAAGTACAGTTTTAGGAGTAGTATTAGCCAATGCAATTCTCCAAATATTACCATATTGCCATAATTTGAAATATCCATTTTCATTCATTACTGGAACAAGTAATACTGATGGCACATGCTCTTTTGCAGCTATTATTTTACGATCTAAGAAATAGGTAGTATAGCTTTGATTAAAATATACGGAAAATATTGCAGCATAGTTTTGGTTGGTAATAACCTCATCTTTGATTTCTATCGACTCAATCAATGTTTCTATTTCACTGGAATCAACCTCAATATCAAATTGACTGCCTATTAAATTATCGACCAGAATCTCAAATGCCTGACTTTGGGCCATAATGACCGCTTTCTGCCTAGCGGCCTCTGAATCAATCCCCACTTCTGATATTTTAATATCCCTAATAATAAAATCTTCCTCTGACCTTTCTGCAGCAAAAGAAGCTTGCTGAGATAAAAATGACAACAAAATGATAGTAATAAAAGTAATATTTCTCATGAGACTAATCTTTTTCTAATATCGGATGGTACCTTTACAATCCTAGATTTATCATTAACACTAACAATTAAAACATCAATATTTGTTATTAATTTATCTTGTAAAAAGATCTTCTGCTGAAGTAAAATACTTGCTGAATTAACTTTCACTACCTTAGTTAATATTTCAAGCTCATCATCCAATCTGCTCGATGCCATGTAATTAATTTTGCACTCCTTGACAACAAAAAAAATATTCTGCTCTTTGGCTATTTTATTTTGATTAATGCCTAAACTTCTTAGCATTTCTGTGCGAGCTCTTTCCGCAAATTTTAAATAATTTGCATAATAAACCACCGAAGCTAAGTCAGTGTCTTCATAATATACTCTAACTTTGTGATAAAATTCCTGAGTCATTATAATTTTACTTGAGCAATATACGTCCTTTCGGAGTTTTTGCTATAAAACCTTCTTGAATTAAATATGGTTCGATAGTTTCTTCAATAGTATCTCTTTGCTCCGAAAGAGCAGCAGCAATAGTTTCAATACCAACAGGTCCACCATCATAATTATCTCGTATATAAGCAATATAACGACGATCATTTGAATCTAAACCATATTTATCAATCTCTAAGTTATTTAACGCAATATCAGCGATCTGGCTTGTAATTATATCTGTATCAGAAAAATTGGCAAAATCCCTAACCCTCTTCAATAGTCTTAAGGCTATTCTTGGAGTCCCACGTGATCTTCGAGCAATCTCACCGCTACCCGTTTGAGCAAATTTTATATTTAACTTCTTAGCCGCAATTATTAGCAACTGCTCCAATTCTATTGGCTTATAAAACTCTAGCCGCAAAGGAATGCCAAATCTATCTCTAAGAGGAGCTGAGATCATACCCATACGGGTTGTAGCGCCAATTAATGTAAATTGTGGTAAATCAATTTTTACTGTTCGAGCTGATGGACCCTCACCAATTAATATATCAAGCTTAAAATCTTCCATTGCCGAATATAATATTTCTTCGACAGAGACATTCATACGATGTATTTCGTCAATAAACAAAATATCACCTTCTTTCAAACTTGTTAATATCGACGCAATATCACCAGACTTAGTCAGTAGTGGCCCAGCAGTTGAAGTTAATTCCGTCTTAGTTTCACTTGCAATAATCTGCGCCAATGTAGTTTTTCCTAGACCCGGAGGTCCGTAAAACAAGATATGATCCATCACCTCTTGTCTCTTATTTGCTGCCGTTATAAAAATCTTTAAATTTTCTTTTAATTGCTTCTGGCCAATAAAATTATCAAATGATTCCGGACGAAGCGACCCATAAATAGCATCAACCTCAGTAATCTCCGCATTTACTAGACTTACTTCTTGTTTCATACCAACTCCTTTAAACTAAGGGTTATTAATTCTTCTAGTGAATTAGATTTCCCTTTTATTTTATCTACAACCTTAATAACTGAGCTTCGAGTATAGCCTAAATTTTCAAGAGCAGATATTGCATCACGACAATTATCATTCATAGCTAAATTAGCTCCCAAACCAGTATCGATCACTGATGTCAAATCTAAATCCTTATATTTGCCTTTTAAATCTATTATAATGCGCTCAGAGGCTTTCTTGCCAATTCCAGAAATTGTTTGAAATAATTTTGCATCTTCATCATAAACGGCCTGCTGAATCTGATTAGCATCAAAGTTCCCTAAAATACTTAAAGCTGTTTTTGCACCAATGCCTGATACTTTTAGCAAATCAAGGAAAACTTTTTTATCTATCTGGTTAGCAAAGCCAAATAAGGACAACTGATCCTCTTTTACATTAGTATAAATAACCACACCATATTCTTCACCGATCTTCATCTGCCCTATTAATCTCTGAGGTAAATATACTTCATATCCCACACCAGAAACATCAATTATAGTATTATCGATATATATCTCTGTTACTACGCCTTTTAAGAATCCTATCATATTCTACCGCTATTAGAAGAATTACTAATCATACTACTAGACCGCTTTCTACCTTCTTGCCCGTCAGTGTTGCCGTCATCTTCGAGCGACAACCGCTCAACTGGCTTCCTCAATATAGCATTTGATAGCAATATTGATTCCAGCCATTTGTGTTGACTATAATCCAGCTCCTTCTGAACTACTTTTCCCTGATGATCAACAATTTTCGCATTGTCATTTTTAAATAAATCCTGTGGGCGGGACGCAGAAACCTCCTCAATGTGAGGTTCCAACTGCCTTTTTTGACTAGACGAACTGCCACCACCACCTGCAACATTCGGAAAAGCAGCAGCGAAATTACCTTCTGGCTTCCAGTTTATATGAACCGATCCTTGGGAACTATCAGAGTCTGCACCAGTACTTTGCGACCTCGTATTATACCTCGCAGACTTTACAGCCCGATTATCCGGAGGGCTACCACCACCTGCAATATTCTGAGCAACATCCTCCTCCTGCATTACTGACATCTGATTATCCGAATCCGGGATTGGAGACGCCTCAGTCGAATCCTGGGATTGAGAAGCACCAACCTCTACATTACTTCCTGACCTCACCATAAAATCCTCATGACCGATTGCATTCCATAACTTACTACTTATGGCTTTATTAGAATCTTTTATGCTCTTTTGACATGTATTTTCTAGTTCCTCATGCCAATGTTTCACAATACTCATAAAATTAAGTAACTTCTGTTTTTTCACT
>JABJMA010000024.1 GCA_018659605.1 Rickettsiales bacterium | reverse complement strand
GGGCTAGCGAGAAATAGAACTACTTCATAAAAAAATAACAAATTACTTCTTTATTTTTTAATTTATGTTAATATAAGTTTCTAAGAAGCTTTCTGAGCTGTTTTATTATTATTTAAATCTTAAATTGAGGTAACTAATGTCCACTTTTTCAACAAAATTTGATAAAGGCTTTTCTTTATCAAGCATATTAACCATAGCTTTAGGGCTATTTGCAGTCTTGCTTGTAACAGATCCTGCATTTGCAGAAACAACAGGTGGAGTAGGTAGTGGAGGAGATCTTGAGCAAATATTATGTAATGCATTAGCTATTGTTCAAGGTGGCGTTGGTAAATCTATCGCAGCCTTTGCCATTATTTTTATTGGTGTATCATTATTCCTAGGAAAAGTTTCCTGGGGTGTTGCTATTGCTACTGTATTAGGTATCGGTGCAATCTTCGGCGCGACAACTATCGTTGAAGGCCTAGGTGCTGGTGGTGGCAGTTGTGATGCAGGACCACAAGAGCTATCTACTGAAGGTACTTCTTCTTGATTACCAATTAATATTTGGAGAGCCTTTATTTATAAAGGCTCTCCCTATTTTTTATTATGAAAGATCAGGAAAAGAAAATTGCAAAAATAAAGTTAAATTATCCTGCCCCTGATTTTATTCCCTATACTTGTCATTTAGACGACTCCACAATATTACTAAAAAACAACCATCTCCTACAAACTATCAAAATCACTGGTTTTGCACAAGAGCTAGTAGGCAAAAGCCAATCAGACTTAAAAACTACGATTCGTGAAGCATTAGCAAAAAATATACAAAAAGATAATGTCGCCATTTATCTGCACACCATCAGAAAAAGAAAAAACTTAAGGCCTAAAGGCAATTTTAATAATGAATTTTGTAAGGCCCTTGATCAAGGCTGGAATAAATTACATAAATGGGAAAGTAAGTTCGTCAATGAGCTTTATTTAACAATTATCTACGAGGCTAAACCAGCCCTTAAATCAGGGAAGGGTAAGGCACTCGCCTTTTTGTCATTTACTTTACTTAGGCATAATGTTCGTAAAGAAATTGAGCATAACCATAAGGAGCTAGAGAAACTTACCAATAATGTTTTAGCTGATTTAACAAGCTTTGGAGCTAGAAAGTTAAGTATTTATAAAAAAGACAATATCTTCTACTCGCAGCCTCTTCGCTTCCTTAGTAAGATTGTTAACTTAGACCAAAGTTTCTTTGCCTTAAAAGATAATGATATCTCTGCGGACCTTATTCAAAGCAAACTTGCTTTTGGCAGCGACTCTTACCAGATAAAGAATGAGAGAGAGAGTTACCAAGGCTCTTTATTTTCAATAAAGGAATATAACTACTTATCATCGAATCTATTAGATAAATTCCTTCAATTGCCTATGGAGTTTATTATAACGCAATCACTAAGCTTCGTCGACCCTAAGGAAATAAAAGACCAATTATTGGCATATCAGACTAATATTAAAATCGGAGGGGATAAGAGATTTGCAAGGGATATCGGTATTGACCAATTATTAGACGGTGATCATAATAGCAAAACAGCCTTTGGACGTCAGCAATTATTAATCAATATTTTAGGCAAGACTAACGATGAGTTGGTGAGGAATGTTGAAAAGTCAATTAAACTTTTATTATCTTGTGGTGTTACATGTATACGTGAAAATATTTATTTAGAAAATTGCTTTTGGTCACAGCTGCCTGGAAATTTTTTCCACTTAGTAAGAAAAAGCTCAGCCCAGACTTCAAAGTTTGGCGGCTTTGGCTCACTTAGTAACTTTCCTGCTGGCAGTATAGAAAATAACAAATGGGGAGAGCCTGTTTCTATATTTTATACCTCCAATCAAACGCCTTATTTCTTTAACTTTCATCATAATGATAATGGGCATACATTAATTTTAGGCCCTTACGGTTCAGGAAAAACTGTTCTATTAAACTTTCTAATCGCCCAAACCGCAAAAATAGATTTCAACTTATATTATTTTGACTTTTTTAATAGCTCCGAGATTTTTGTTAATGCCCTAGATGGGGATTACAAAACTTTAATGCTAAGGGATTTTGATCTTCAGATCAATCCATTTGCCTTATCTGACTCTACAGAATCCCGAGAGTTTTTAGTATTCTTCCTTACTATGCTAACTATAGACAAGAATGAAATCACCGAAAGTGGGATTAGGTGTAGCCCAGCTAAAACAAATATCCTATCCAAAGTCGTAGAAAAATTATTCACCCTTCCTGAATCAAAAAGAAATATAAAATCTGTGTCTTTGATGCTCGCAAAGACTAACTTAGCCGACAAGATCTCCTTCTGGGCAAATGATGGCAAGTTTGCAAAATTTTTCGATCATCTACAAGATAACTTTACTATCGATCCTTCAAAAAATAATATCTATGGTTACGATCTAACTAATATTGCCGAAAGCAAAATTATTTTATACCCTCTTGTTGCCTATTTCTTAAATAAGATTGAGAGAGAATCAACTCCTGAACGCCCTTCTATTATAGTACTGGACGAGGCCTGGCGGTTAATTGACAATCCTTTTCTTGCGCCAAGATTAGACCAAATGCTTGAATCTTTCAAAAAGAAAAATGTGGTTGTAATTTTTGCTAGCGAATCAATTGAGGATGTGGCACAAAGTAATTTGACCAATAAGTTAACTAATCATCTTTCTACACAAATTTACCTGCCAAACAAGAATGTTACAGCCTCTTATAAAGATCTTTTTAATCTTAGTGATGCTGAGTTTGAATTAATGAATAATATCAAGGATAATAATCGACGTTTTTTATTAAAGCATGCTAATGAAGCTATCGCTGCCGAACTGGATTTAAGCAGTCTAGAAGATATAATTGCAATATTATCAAGCAATGAATATGGAATTGAAATTATGCGGCAAGTAAAAGCCAAAACTACAGGGGCTTCAAAAGAATGGATTCCTATCTATCTAGGTATTTTAGGAGATATTTTTGGAAAGGACGATATAGACTTCGCCGATCTGGAGGAGGAGCTGCTTGAAATTGACATTAATGATTATAAAAATCGTGCAGCCCAAGAGAGCCTAGAGGAATCTAAAGAAAAAATTATGCAAGGAGAGATTTCAATTGAATCGGCATATAAGGAAGAGCAGGAGAATAAGGCTATGAACGAAATCCCAGACACTACTCGTAACATAGATATCGAGGATGATGAGTCGGATTTAATTGACGAACCTATCTACGAAGAGGAGGAAGTCGAAGCTAATGGAGAAGAAATAAACACTGAAAAACCCTCTGAGGAAAATTAATACTTTGTATTTCTTTCAATTTTATGGAATAATTAAATAAAATTTTGACGCTATATGGACTTATATAAAGAGATGACAACGGCATTAGAAAAGGGTTTCTTTAAGCAATTGGATAGTTCTGTAAAATACTCGCCTGTAAAATTCTTCATTCATCTATTTATGAATGCAAATCCAAAAGTCATTGATAATGTTAGAGATTATATTCGCAATGATATTGAAAACACCCTCGCAGAGTTGGATTTTTACCAGGAGAACTACTTTATAACCAATGCGGGTTTAACTGAGCAAGGAAAGGCCTTGTTAAAACAATGTTATAATTTAGGCATTTTTATTTTGCGCGAAAAACTTACAGTAAAAACTACTTTTAAACTAGTCACAAATGCTGATTTTAGGTACCAGATCTACATATTTACTTTAGGCTCAGTTGAGCGCATAGTGAGTAAAATAATTGATGCGGGCTAATACTATTAGTTGACTGATAAAAAGATCTGCTGTAAATATTGCTGGGTTTACCTAGCTTCAACTACCAAAATTTAGATAAAAAAGAATGGCAAAATACCCTTATGTAAAAGCATGCCCAGATATTGATGCTGCCCTAATTTTGGGCAATGGTGAATATTTTTTTGGTAGAGCTATTGGTGCCAAACAGAAAATTACTGGAGAGATTTGCTTTAACACCTCTATAACTGGGTACCAAGAAATTCTAACAGACCCTTCTTATACCGGACAAATAGTCAATTTTACTGCCCCACATATTGGTAATGTTGGGTGTAACCCTGAGGATGCAGAATCCCCTATATTTGCAAATGGTCTTATTGTTTGTGATGAAGTAACTCAAGCATCCAACTTTCGAAGCGAAACCGACTTTAACACTTGGCTTATAAATAAGGGCATCTCGGGAATAAGTGGTATTGATACACGCCATGTCACAAATTTAATTCGAGATAAAGGTGTTTGTTCGGCTTTAATTATATGTCTTGAGCAAGGGGAGGTTTTCGATATTGAGAACTTAATCAAAGAGGCCAAAGGCATTCCATCTCTAAAAAGTCAGGATTTAGCATCGCAAATATCG
>JABJMA010000023.1 GCA_018659605.1 Rickettsiales bacterium | reverse complement strand
GGTGATAGTTATGATCGTTATCTGGTTAGGGTTGAAGAAATGTATCAGTCTATTAACATAATCAAACAATGTTGTGAAGATATGCCAGATGGTCCTATATCAACATTAGATCCAAAAATTTCAAAGCCCTCTCGTGATTTAATGAAGACTTCAATGGAGGCTTTAATTACCCATTTTAAATTATTTTCTGAAGGATATAAAGTACCGGAAGGTGAAGTATATTTTCCAGTTGAAGCGCCTAAGGGTGAATTTGGTGTATTCTTAAAATCAGATGGTTCTAACAAACCTTATAGATGTTATATTAGAGCTCCTGGATTTGCCCATTTGCAAGGAATTGATTTCATGACCAAGGGGCATATGATAGCTGATGTTGTAACAGTCATTAGTACTATGGATGTTGTTTTTGGTGAAATAGATAGATAATTAAAAAATATGGAAAACCAAGAATTTAGTTTTACAAAAGAAAATTTAGAAAAAGCAAATGCTCAGTTCAAAAAATATCCCGAAGATCGAAGGCGTAGCAATGTAAAGGCTTTATTATATTTGGCCCAAGAGCAGAACGGAGGATGGTTAAGTATTGAAGCTATGAATTATATTGCAGAGCTTATAGGGATTGCTCCAATAAAAGTCTATGAGGTGGCAACTTTTTACACTATGTTTAACCTTAAGCCAGTAGGAAAATATCTTGTTAAAATATGTAGGACAACACCTTGTATGCTAAGAGGTTCAGATGATATTATAGATCATTGCTTAAGTAAGTTAGATGTGAAAATTGGTAAAACTACTTTAGATAAATTATTTACTATTAAGAAAGTTGAGTGTTTAGGGGCTTGCGCTAATGCGCCTGTTATGCAGATTAATGATAATTTTTATGAAGATTTAACAATAGAGGCATTGGAGGATATTATAACAAAATTAGCAGCTGGTGAAGCTATTAAGTCAGGTTCACAAATAGGCAGAGTTTCCTCAGAGCCATTATTAGAGGTAATATAATATGGGATTGCGACAAGAGGATAAAATTTTTACGAATCTTTATGGTATGCACGATATATCTCTTAAGGGGGCAGTAAAACGTGGTGATTGGAAAAATACCAAGGAATTCATAAAGAAGGGACCAGAATGGTTGATTGAGGAAGTTAAATCTTCTGGGCTTCGAGGGCGAGGGGGTGCTGGATTCTCAGCTGGTATGAAATGGTCCTTTATGCCAAAGAATAGTGATAAGCCATCCTACCTAGTTGTTAATGCGGATGAGTCAGAACCAGGAACATGTAAAGACCGCGATATTATAAGGCATGAGCCACATAAAGTTATTGAAGGATCATTTATAGCTTCTAGAGCTATAGGTGCTCATACCTGTTATATTTATATCCGGGGTGAATATTATAATGAATATTTAGCATTACAGAATGCTGTTGATGAAGCATATAGTGATGGATTGATAGGTAAAAATGCTTGCGGAACTGGATGGGACTTTGATGTTTATATTCAGCGCGGTGCAGGCGCTTATATTTGCGGTGAAGAGACAGCAATGTTAAATAGTTTAGAAGGTAAAATTGGTCAACCAAGGTTGAAACCACCTTTTCCAGCAATGGCAGGGTTATATGGTATGCCAACCACTATTAATAATATTGAAACAATTGCAGTAGTTCCAACTATACTAAGGCGAGGTGCAGCATGGTTCGCAGGTCTTGGTAAAGAGAATAATACAGGAACAAAAGTTTTTTGTATATCTGGTCATGTAAATAAGCCATGTAACGTTGAAGAGGAAATGGGAATACCGCTAAAAGAGTTAA
This sequence comes from Rickettsiales bacterium, assembly GCA_018659605.1. Classification (GTDB taxonomy): domain Bacteria; phylum Pseudomonadota; class Alphaproteobacteria; order Rickettsiales; family JABIRX01; genus JADHOX01. The sequence goes on along the minus strand of JABJMA010000023.1, from coordinate 1,863 downwards.
TAGAAACTCATGCAGGAGGTGTTACTGGTGGCTGGGATAATTTGCTTGCGATTATACCAGGTGGATCCTCAGTTCAGTTATTACCGAAGGATATTTGTGACGATGTTACAATGGATTTTGATGCTTTAAGAAGCCACCAATCTGGCCTAGGCACGGCTGGAGTAATTGTGATGAATAAACAAACAGATATAATAGCTGCAATAGCAAGATTATCTGAATTTTATAAAGTTGAGTCATGTGGTCAATGTACTCCATGTCGTGAGGGTACGGGTTGGATTACAAGAATTATGCGGCGCCTTGTTACAGGTGAGGCAGATGAAGCAGAAATTGATCAATTATTTAATATTACTAAACAAATAGAAGGTCATACTATTTGTGCATTAGGAGATGCGGCAGCATGGCCGGTACAGGGGCTTATTAGACATTTTAGGCCGTTAATAATAGACAGAATACAAAATAGATTGAGAACGTAAAATGGAAAATAAAGTTACTATTATAGTTAATGATGTAGATCATGAAGTTCCAAATGGTATAACGCTTATACAAGCGCTTGAATATTCGGGGCATGAAATTCCTCGGTTTTGTTATCATGATCGACTATCTATAGCTGGTAATTGCCGTATGTGTTTAGTTGAGATGATAGGCGGGCCACCTAAACCTATAGCATCATGTGCAACTTCAGTAACGGATGGAATGAAAATTCGGACTGATTCAGATGTGGTAAAAAAGGCACGAGAAGGTGTTATGGAATTTTTACTTATCAACCACCCTTTGGATTGTCCGATTTGTGATCAAGGGGGTGAATGTGATTTACAGGATCAGGCCCTAAATTATGGCACAAATACAAGTAGCTATTGTGAAACAAAGCGCGCCGTAACCAATAAAGAGTTTGGACCGTTAATTAGTACTAATATGACAAGATGCATTCATTGTACTAGATGTATTAGATTTGCAGAGGAGGTTGCTGGAGAACCTATTCTAGGATCTATTGGGCGTGGTGAGGATATGGAAGTTTCAACTTATGTTAATAAAACTATTGCATCGGAAATGTCGGGTAATTTGGTTGATTTATGCCCTGTTGGAGCTTTAACATCAAAGCCTTATGCTTTTACTGCTAGGCCATGGGAATTGATCAAAACTGAATCAATTGATGTTCATGATGCTTGTGGTTCTAATATCCGCATAGATTCTAGGGGCACAGAAGTTGTAAGAATATTGCCTGCTTTAAATGAAAATATTAATGAAGAATGGATTGGTGATAAAACTAGATTTTCTTATGATGGTTTATTACAGCAAAGGTTAGATAGGCCATATGTTAAGGTAAGAGATAGGTTCGAAGAGGTATCCTGGGAAAAGGTGATGCATGTAATCAGTGAAAATATCAATGCAGTAAAAAGTAATAAATCTAGTAGGATTGCTGCTCTAGCCGGAGATTTGTGTGATGTTGAATCTATATATATGCTTAAAAAGATTATGAAGCATTTAGGCAGTAATAATTATGATTGTCGTCCGGAAAACTCTGTGATGCAGCTACAGAACAGATCTGATTATATATTTAATACAGAGATATGTAATGTTGAGCAGGCAGATTTATGTCTACTAATAGGTGTAAATCCGAGAGCTGAGGCTGCAATAGTTAATAATAGAATTTTAAAAGCAGTTAATCATAATAATTGCATAGTTGGATATATAGGCGATTCAGTAGATCTAAATTATGACTTTATAGATTTAGGTGCTAGCAGTACAGTTCTAGAAATGATAGCAAAAGGTAATCATGATTTTGTAGATAAATTAAAGCAAGCTAAAAACCCTATTATTATTATTGGTGAGGGTGCTTTATGTAGGTCTGATTCTAGTGCTATT
>JABJMA010000022.1 GCA_018659605.1 Rickettsiales bacterium | reverse complement strand
TGGAAATGCTAATTTTACAACGTTAATCCCCATCTTATCTCTCAAGCTAAATTATAATATTTCTGTTGATAGAGATCGCCTAAGGTCTTTAAAACATGTATCAAATTATCTATATGATATTATTAATCAGAAAGCAGATGATTATGCACCATTTATAGGTAATGCCGCTTTTAATCATAAAGGTGGTTTGCATGCTTCGGCCATGTTAAAAGACACGACAAGTTATGAGCATATAAAGCCTGAACTTGTTGGAAATAAAAGAAATATTTTGATTTCTGATCAATCGGGAAAAGCTTCAATTATTTCGCGTTTAAAAGATTTAGGAATTGAGGTTAATAAAAGTGATAAAAACTTGGCTATCTTAATAGAAGAGGTCAAAGATTTAGAATCAAAAGGATTTTCTTATGATTTAGCCGATGCTTCATTTTATCTTCTAGCTGTTAAATATTTTAAATCCGCTCCAAATTTCTTTGCTTTGGATAGTTTTAAAATTATCGATGAAAAGCGAGTAAATGCAAAAGGTAAGCTTGTTACGACTTCTGAGGCTATTTTAAAAATAGATATTTTTAATAAAAAGGTTATTTCAGTGTCTGAGGGTAATGGGCCAGTAAATGCTTTGGATAAGGCTCTTCGTAAGATACTAATAGATTATTATCCCAACATAACTAAAACTAAACTTACTGATTATAAAGTAAGGATTTTAAATTCTGGTTTTGCTACGGGGTCATTAATTAGGGTTATACTTGAGACGAGTGATGATCAAGGCAATAGATGGACAACTATTGGAGTATCAACTGATCTTCTCGATGCCTCCTATCAGGCAATCAGAGATTCTATGAATTATTATCTGATTTTTTTCACAGTGTCATGAAAGAGCAATATCAATATATAGCTAAGAAAAACAATATGATGTTTCTTGTAATCATTTTGGGTATTGTTTTATATGTATCATTTCATGATAAATTTTTCCAATATGAGGATGATAAGAGTTTCTTTAGTGAGTTTTTGAGATCATCCAAATATCGAGATTCTCAGAATATTATTTCATCAAAAGAAGCAAGAGGTTTAATTCATCAAAAGTCAGATTTGGTAATTAAGGCAATAAAATTTAGGAATTTTACATTGCTAAAACACATGATTCATCCGAAGCATGGTATAAGGTTTAGTCCTTACTTATATGTTATGAGTACGGATATTGTGTTTAATGCTGAGAATATTCAATCGAGATTTTATGGTGATTATATTTATGATTGGGGAAGTAAGCGCTCTAATAAGAATATAAAAATGAGCTTTAGTGAATATTATAGGCGTTATATTTACAATCATGATTATGCAGTTACGCATAATATTACATATAACAAACTTTCGGATATATCTAATGTTATTGATAATGTATTGAGTTTTTATCCTAACTCAATAATAGTAGAATATTACTCAGATAATCAATCTGACTATGAGGAATCCTTACTACGATTAGTGTTTGAGAAACATAAAGATGATTGGTTCTTAAGTGGGATTATAACAATTAGTAATTAATTTTATAACTATGGTTACTGACATATTTAAACATATTACAGATAGAGGGTTTTACTATCAATGTACTAACCCAAAAGGAATAGAGCAGCAATTAGCTAAGAGTAAGGCTGTTTGTTATGTTGGCTTTGATTTAACGGCTAAATCTTTACATGTGGGTAGTTTATTACCAATAATGCTAATTCGGCACTTACTTAACGCTGGTAATAAAATTATTATCTTATTTGGTGGTGGTACGACTAAGATAGGTGATCCATCTGGTCGTGATAAAACAAGGCAAATATTATCTAAAGAGCAGGTCGCTGAAAATAAAGCAGGAATCAAAAACGTTTTAAATAAATTCTTTGATATCGATCAGGTTACATTTGTGGATAATGATGATTGGCTCAGTGACCTTAATTATTTAGATTTCATTCGCGATATAGGCCGGCATTTTTCAATCAATCAAATGCTTGGCTATGAGTCAGTCAAAAGACGTTTAGATCGAGAACAAAATTTAAGCTTTATCGAATTTACTTATATGATTCTTCAAGCTTATGATTTTCACTATTTAGCTGAGAATCATGGTTGTAATCTGCAAATAGGTGGGTCAGATCAATGGGGTAATATCGTAAATGGGATTGAATTACATAGAAAGCTTAAGCCAGGAACTGAAGATTTAATTGGTTTAACCACAGAATTGCTCGCTACCGCTGATGGCAAAAAAATGGGCAAATCTGAATCTGGTGCAATTTGGCTGGATAGCGAATTATTGTCACCATATGAATATTACCAATATTGGCGTAATATCAGTGACTTGGATGCAATTAAGTTCCTCAAACTATTTACCGAAATCGACCTTGAGCAAGTAGATGAATTAGCGGAATTAGAAGGAGCTGAGTTGAATAGGGCAAAATCTATCTTAGCCTTTGAAGCAACTAAAATTTGTCATGGAATTGAATCTGCAAATAATGCGCGTGATACTTCAGATAAGGTTTTTACCGAAGGGGCTTCAGATGCTAATTTACCTAAAATTACAATTTCAGCAAGTGATTTAGCAGCAGGATTAACATTTAGCAGCTTAATTGCGCAAGCTGGTTTGGTTGATTCACGTAGTGCTGCCAAAAGAATCATTCAAGGTGGTGGTGGTCGAATTGATAATGAGAGTTTTAAGGATCCGATGATGCTTATTACAGATAAGCATTTTTCTAAAAATCAGACAATTAAAATTTCAGCTGGCAAAAAGAAGCATAGTCTAGTTGAGCTAATCTAAGGTAGGTTAATAGTGAAGCGAAATGACAATTCACTTACACAATATTTATGGCAAATTTGTTTAAGTTATAAAATATATTTCTTAGCACTTTTTGCGATATCAATCATCGCTTCATTATTTGAGATATCGGTTCATTATAAAATTAAGGAAATAATAGATGTGATTTCGATCAATAAAAATACTGAACTTGGTGGTTTGCTAGGTTTGTTTGTATTTTATAAATTAATGAATCATGGGATGTTTTTTATCGTACGCTTGCTTGATATAAGATATAAACCAGGTTTTATCACCAAAATTACAACAGATATTTATCAAAAAACAGTCAAGCATTCGTTGCATTGGTTTGATTCACATATGTCTGGTGAGATAGCTGATAAGATTAATAGTTTTCAGGTTAGTTTAGCCCATTTAGTTACAAATATTTTTCGTAGCTTTGTTGTTTTCTGGGCTATTGTAATTGGGATAATTTTTTTGACAAAGATTCATTATTTAACTGCGGTAATTCAGTTAGCTTTTTTATTGATATATGCACCCATTTTATATGTTTTGCTAAAGAAACAGTTAAAATTGCAAGAATTATTTGAAAAGGCTAATCAAGAAACTACCGGTATTATCAATGATTCAGTATCCAATATTTTTGGTATTAAAGTTATCGGTAATTTAGCCAGTGAGTTTAAGCTAAAATTAACACCTGCGCTACTACGGAGGCAGGCAAAAGATAGAACCACGCGTAAGTTTGATGCATATTGGGTTGATAATGTAGATACATTAATGATTGTGATGCTTTCGGCGGCGCAAATATATTTATTAGCCTATCTGTACCAAACTGATCAAATCACCCCAGGTGGCTTTGCTTTTGTGGCTATGATTATGTTAAAGCTTCATAGTGATATTAGCACAATATTGGAATATATTCTATTCGGGATTAATCCCCAGATTGCAGCAATTAGAGCTTCTTATGAATTTGTGAATGAGGAATATGATATCATAGATAAAGATGATGCGGAAGCTTTGGTGAATGTTAAGGGTTTGATAGAGTTTAAAGACGTTATCTTTGCTTATAATGATCGAGGTCAAAGGATCCTGAATAACTTTAATCTTAAAATAAATGCTGGTGAGAAAATAGGTTTGGTCGGTCAATCGGGGGCTGGTAAGACAACTTTAATTAAAAGCTTATTTAGATATTTTGATATTAATGATGGTAGTATATTAATTGATAATGCAGATATCACCACAGTAACTCAGGAATCACTTAGAGCTAATATTTCCATTATCCCGCAAGATATTACAATGTTTCATCGTTCGATTCTAGAGAATCTACAAATTGCGAAATATGATGCAACAAAGGAGGAGATAATAGCAGCGTGCAAGAAGGCAAAGATTCATGATGATATTATGCAAATGAACCAGGGTTATGACTCAATTGTTGGTGAGAGAGGAGTTAAAGTAAGTGGTGGCCAAAGACAAAGAATTGCAATAGCACGAGCTATCCTAAAAGATGCACCAATCTTAATTCTGGATGAAGCAACTTCATCACTTGATTCTAAAACCGAACAACTCATTCAAGATAGTCTTGATTTATTAATAGCTGATAAATCTAAAACGGTCATAGCGATAGCACATCGTCTATCCACCTTAAAACATATGGATAGGATTATTGTGTTGGAAGATGGAGTTATAAAAGAAGAGGGGACTCATCATGAACTCATAGCTAGGCCAGATAGTCTCTATAAGAAGTTATGGGATTTGCAGGAGATATAAATTAATATTGTAGGGGCTGGGTTCTCCCTCCCCTACGTTAAACGATCAGATCCTTGATTGCTTGTGCAATATCTTTAGCATCATTGCCTTCATATTTAACCAACCCCTTAAAATCAGCTTTAGTAACCTTATCAGTAAATTTTAAAGCGAGATTATTAGCATATAAATTACTTAAAAATTCTAATTGTTTTGGCCCGGCAAAATCATCGTAAACCATTACTGGTTTCTTGGTAAGAATGCTATCTGCTACCATAGAGATTGAATCACCTGTAACTAGGATTTTGTCTGCATAATAGAGAAATGAGCTATATGGGTTTAGGCTATCATTATCTCGATAAAGATAGGCTTCGATATTTTTGTTTTTTAGGCAAGATTCATTGATTATATCCAGAAGTGCCTGATCGGTTCGCCTAGAAGTAGTTAATAGTATTTTCTGATTTTGAACTCCGTTAAGAAATTCCATTAAATCAATAAAGTTTTTATATTCGGTGTTACCAAGTTTTTTATTTTTTGATGAGCCACCAATAATCACACATAATTTAGGGTCATTAATTGCTTTTAAATATTCAAAACCTTGAGATGTTTTAGCAAACGTATCCAAGCTTACTAAGCTTGGAGGTAAAAGATATTCGTAATTTGCATGAATATAATTATCATGTTTAGGTGTGATTAGAAGATCAATTTTTTTTGTGCAGATGTTAGGTTTTAATAGATGTACAAGTTTTGATTCTGGAAATTTTGATTTTAAATAACGGGCAAATGGAGCTGATCTTCGACCGCAGGAAAGGATAACATCTGGATTCTCCTGTATAGATAAAATCTTGTTTCTATTAGTGATAGCAACTGATCTAGGCCATTGTAGAAAATTAGGAAGTTTTGAAAAAAAATTAAATTCTAATTTAGATTCTTTTATAATGAAATCACTCTTTAAATAGTAAGAAATGGCTTTAAGTTGTTTGTAATTGCCAATCCTCTGGTCATTAAGCAATAAAAGAGTCTTACCTGGCAACTTCATAATCATTTACATCTTGCTGATTTTGATATCCTCCTTGTTGCCCCATATTATTCTGATAGTAACCAGGGTTATTATTTGGGCTAGGGGGGTAGTTATAGTAATAAGTTTGATCATTATCTATATGAGGGCGATTATTTTGTTGCTGAGTGTCATATCTTCTATAAGCCCTATAAGGCTCTCTATATTGAGAATCATAATCATGAGGATTATAACCATATGAACGTGGTGGATATTGATTCATATATGGGTTATTATTAACATATGGAGAGGCTTTCCTAGGAGTGTAAGGGTTGTATGGTTGATTAAGGTATGGCGGAGCATACTTATATGAAGGGTAATTTTTTTGCCAATCCTTAGATAAGTTGACGCATGAACCCAGAGATAATATTAGCAATAAAATAATAAAACGCATCTCGCCTATAGTCGTACTATAGCCTAATAACTAACTCTTCTGCAAGATACAAGTTATTTTTAAGTAAAGATATAGTTCACATCTTTAATGTTTTTTATGATATAGAATATAATATAGGCTTTCATCAGGCATGATAGGTCATGGGATTGTTTTAAAACTAATGAAATTTATTTTTATGATTTACTATAGTGAAGAAAGCATAGTATAAGATAGTTCTATTTTATAGAAACATGTTCTTAAATAATATGAACAAACAATATCTTAAGAATTTTCAAGAAGTTTGCCATAATAGTAAAATTATCTCTCAGCAGTGGAATCGAGCAGAGCCTAATTTAGTTGTAGTTTCAAAGAAGCGAACTACAGAAGAAATTATTCAATTTGTTGAATCGACAGGTCATATTTGTTATGCAGAAAATTATGTCAAAGAGGCAGAAGAAAAATATACGATAATTAAGGAATTACACCCAAATATAAAGTTACATCTCATAGGTCACTTGCAATCCAATAAAGCGCTAGATGCAGTTAAGCTGTTTGATGTTATTGAAACTATAGATAGTTTTAAGATTGCAGAAAAACTTGATAAAATAGAAAGGGATAATGATCTAAAAAGGCAATATTTAATTCAAGTAAATATTGGTGAGGAAGAGCAAAAGTCGGGTGTTAACATTGAAGATCTTTCTCAGCTAGTAAACGATATTAGAAAAAAGTTATCGATCAATTTACGTGGTCTTATGTGCGTTCCACCTAAAGGTAAAAATCCTTCAATCTATTTTGCATTTTTAAAGAAATTAGGCCAAGAAAATCAGTTGGATTATCTTAGTATGGGTATGTCAGATGATTTTAAAGAAGCAATAGCTATAGGCACTGATGAAATTAGAGTAGGAACGGCTTTGTTTGTAAAATAACGTAGGGGACCGGAAACAAGTGTGATGGTCAATCCATTGGTATGAGGTGATTAACCCGTAGGGGCGGGGTTCTCTCGCCCGTCTTGACAGAAATATATAATATAACGTATCATTGCATTTGTTTTAAAAACATGTTATTTTGTAAATTTACTATTTCAAATGGATTATTTAGAAATTGCGTCAATTATCGGAACTTTTGCCTTTGCGCTTAGCGGTGTTTTGATAGGTGTTAAAAAAAACCTAGATGTTATGGGGGTATTTATTCTAGCATTCTTAACTGCATCGGGTGGAGGAGCTATAAGAGATATCTTTATTAATAGAACTCCAACAATTCTTACAGATATTAATCCATACCTTATTACTATATGTATTATATTAATTTTTAAGGTGTTGAAATTAGATCATGAAAAACTTCGTTTTGAAGAGAAGAGATTATTTATTTTTAGTGATACGGTAGGGTTAGTAGCATTTGCTATTAATGGTGCACTTGTGGGCGTGATGTTAGAATTATCTATATTTGGTGTTTTAACGATTGGTTTCTTAACGTCAGTCGGTGGTGGAATTATTAGAGATATATTGGTAAATGACATACCTAGCACGCTGCAATCAGGTTTCTATGGTACAGTATCTATCATTATTGGGGTTATGATTTTTACACTTAGTCATTTTAATGTTGAATTAACATTTTGCCTTCCAGTAATATTTCTCTTTGGTACTTTACTTAGATTCTATACATTAACAAAAAAAATACGATTACCGAAATTATAAAATAGATTAAATTTAATGGTTGCTTGAAATAAGCGAGAATATGGCATATTATACTCATCCATTAATATTAGTTATAAAATGAAGCAAGTATTACAAAGTGAAATTACTAATTTTTTAGCAGCAACAGGCCTAAAAACTGAGGAATATGAGAAAATTATTGAGTTAATTGGGCGAGAACCAAATGTAACTGAGCTAGGTATTTTCTCAGCGATGTGGAGCGAGCATTGTTCTTATAAATCAACAAGATATTACTTAAAACAACTGCATACTGAGGAAGATTGGGTAATTTGTGGCCCTGGTGAAAATGCCGGAATTATTGATATTGGTGATAATGATGCAATTATCTTTAAAATGGAAAGTCATAATCATCCATCTTTTATTGAGCCCTACCAAGGTGCGGCCACAGGAGTAGGTGGAATCCTTAGGGATGTATTTACAATGGGAGCAAGGCCAATTGCAATTTTAGATAGTTTGTTTTTTGGTGATGTTAATCATGATAAAACTGCATTTTTAGAATCAGGAGTTGTAGCAGGAATTGGTGGTTATGGAAATTGTGTCGGTGTACCAAATATAGCCGGTGATACAACTTATCATGAATCTTATAATGGTAATATCCTAGTTAATGCTATGTGTATTGGCCATGCTAAAGCGGACAAAATCTTTTATTCAGCTGCTAGTGAAGTTGGTAGCTCTGTTATGTATGTTGGTGCTAAAACAGGCCGTGATGGTATTCATGGTGCTTCAATGGCATCTCAGGAGTTTGATGATGAGTCTGAGTCTAAAAGACCAACTGTTCAGGTTGGAGATCCATTTAAGGAGAAATTACTTATAGAAAGCTGCCTCGAATTAATGCAGCATGATGCAATTCTAGCTATTCAAGATATGGGAGCGGCGGGCCTTACATCTTCCTCGATCGAGATGGCAAGTAATGGAAAGGCTGGTATTGATTTGAATCTAGATAATGTTCCGCAGCGTGAGTCTAAAATGTCAGCTTTTGAGATGATGTTATCGGAAAGTCAGGAGCGTATGCTTATGGTAATCAAGCCTGGGAAGGAGGATCTAGCTAAAGAGGTGTTTAGTAAGTGGGATTTAGATTGCGTCAAAATAGGTGAGATTATTAAAGACCAAAGATTGGTATTAAGGCATAAAGGTGAAGTTGTGGCTGATCTTCCGATTGATCCGTTGGCTCATGCAGCACCTGAATATCAAAGACCTTATAAAATTTCTGAGTCTAATCCTGAGATTACTGCAGATTTAAAATTAAATAGTGATTTGAATGATAACCTTGAGAAAATTTTAGAACATCCGAATTTAACTGCCAAAAACCATATTTATGAACAATATGATTTCGGTGTTATGAATGATACTGTAAAAGCACATGGAATGGCATCAGGTATTGTGAGGATTCATGCTACTAATAAAGCCATAGCAGCAACAACTGATTGTTCACCAAGATATGTTAAAGCTAATAGTTATAAAGGTGCTATGCAGGCAGTTGTAGAATCTTATCGAAACTTAATTGTGTTAGGGGCCAAGCCACTAGCTATTACCAATTGTTTAAATTTTGGAAATCCAGAAAAACCAGAAATTATGGGTCAAATAGTAAGCTCGCTCGAAGGATTAAAAGTTGCGTGCAAGTATTTGAAATACCCGGTAGTTTCTGGAAATGTGTCGCTTTATAATGAGACGAATCAAGTAGGTATAAACCCAACACCGAATATTGGTGGAGTAGGTCTTATTGAAGATATTGAGAATATTCCATCTAATAATTTTACAAATTCAGGTGAGGATATTTATGTCATTGGAGAAACTAAAGGTCATTTAGGTTGCTCAATTTATTTGAAACAAATTTGTGATTCAGAAGAGGGGGATGCTCCTGAAATTGATTTAGAGTTAGAGCTTAAAACTGCAAATTTCATATCTGAATTAATTGCTACAAAATTAGTATCTGCAGTTAATGATGTATCAGATGGTGGAATCTTAACTTTAATTAACAAAATGGCTAAATTTGGTAAATTAGGCTATAACTTAACGATTACAGAGTCAGAAGCAAATATGCCATTAAATCAGTTTTTCTTTGCTGAAGATCAAGCTAGATATGTTGTGACTGGTAGCGATAGTAATGTACTACTGACAGCTGCTAAGGCATCTGGTATTACGATTACCAAAGTTGGTGTTGTAAAAGAGATTTAATTATAGGGGCGGGGTCCCCCCGCCCGCCTGTAACGTACAGTACCGGTAATAAGAAAAATGAGATGATCACCCTGTAGGGGCGGGGTCCTCCCGCCCGCCTGTAACGTACAGGACCGGTAATAAGAGAAATGAGATGATCACACCGTAGGGGCGGGGTCCTCCCGCCCGGAACTAAAAGCAGGTTGTAGTGAGTATAGTGGTTCTTGAGTAACAAATACTTTACTATAAATTTTCTTCATATAAATTTGAGGCCAAATTTAAGAAGAGATATTTATGAGAGATAGTAAGCATAGTGAGAATATAGCTAAAACAGCAATGTTGTCTTTTGCAGCAAGTATTGTGGTTGGAGAGTTGCTTAGGTCTGGTACTTTGTCCAGTATATTGTTAGGCGATAATATAGATCAAGAAACCAAAGGTTACTTTGATGAAAGTGGAGCAGTGAGCTTTATTGTTGGTAAGTGTAGCGGAGCTATCACAGGTCTAATAGTTGCAAGTACGATAAATTATTTTGCAGAAAATCAGGAGGATAAAGTATCTGTTTCACATAGCCTTATGATTGGATCATTGTCAGGCAAATGTGCCAATTGGTTAGTTAACATTCAGGATAATGGTCATATAGGCAGGGATCTATAATTAAGGTTGGTATATTGTAAGGGCGGTTTTTTCCCGCCTGGAACAAACAGAGATTTGTATTTGTTAATAAATCGGTTCAGAAGGGTATTAAAATGAATCCAATAACATAGTTAAAAGCTATCTATCCGATAGATAGGTGACTTTTTGTTTTATTATGTCTAGCAACTTTATAAATGGTTTTAGTAATCTTGGATAAATTTCTTGCTTGTTTAATTGATAAACCTAAACCTAAAATTATAATTTATTTTTCTTGCTATGAAGTTTTTAATATTGATTTTCTCATGTGTTTTTTCATTAACAGTAAATAGTTTT
>JABJMA010000021.1 GCA_018659605.1 Rickettsiales bacterium | reverse complement strand
ACAGTAGTATTAGGTAGAGATTCTTGGCTTAATAGTAATGACACATTGATTATTCAAGATAATGCCGAGCTTGTGGGCGCAAGAGAGCAAGCGCAGCCAATAATTGTAGAGGAGACAAAGGCTGAGGATAAACAGGTATTGTTAATAGATCTGCGTCAGCGAATACGATCTGGGAATTTAAGGTCAGATGAACGTGTGTTTGTAAATAGTTTGCATAGCAATTATGAGAATGTAGTGGAAGCTATAGAGGAGAGTCAAGCAATGACTGCTGAGCAGGTAGAAATTCTAGATCTATTTGATGAAGTTATGGATGTTAGAACATATTTGCGTGATGAGGATGGTGGAAAATATCTATATCAATATCCAGGAAAAGATCAAGCAGTTGTGGAGAAGGATCGTGATGGCACATATGTTGGATTGTACAGTGATTTTGAACATGTTGCGGATGTAGATGGAGGGGATCAAAATTTATGGAAAAATAATATAATAGAGCAATTAGCACAAATGAAATCGCAGCCAATAATTGTAGAGGAGACAAAGGCTGAGGTAAAAAAAGTAAGGCTCGGAGATTTGCGTGAACGATTAAATACTCAGGCTCTAACGTCAGATGAACGCGAGTTTATAGATAGTTTGCGTAAGGATTATTATGATGTAGCGCGTATTATGAGAAAAGGAGGGAGTATTACTGATGAGCAAAATGAAAATACAGCACTATATACTAAACTAGTTGGTGGTACAACATTTACTCAGCCTTTAATGCGTAACGCACAAGGTAGTTTGTTTGTAGGAGCAAGGGAAGAAGTTGAACAGGAAAATGGCGATGATGAATTAATTGAAATTAAAGTGCATTCGCATGTTAGGTCGTCATCTAATGACAGATCAAGATAGTTCAAATTCCTTAGGAATTTTTGTCTTGGTTTTGATATAGTTTAGTTAATAAGAGTAGAAGCAGAAATTACTTACCAATCTTTCTTTGGAAAGGTGTTATTTTTTGCTTTCTTGCATAGATTCTAGCTAATGAATTTCTAGCGCGTACTACCCATTTTGGTGGAGTGGTGGGTTTCGGGCAAGATTTGGTTTTTGCATTATTTGCTTTTGTTCGTGCTGTAGTTTTTTCATCTTGTGCATTTATCTGGGCAGCGAAATCTTGTTGTCTAATCTCTCCGCATTCTTCTAATACTTCATCCAGAATTACACTCTTAGCAATTTTATGTGGACCAGTAAGTTTGTCTTTTATAATATTTAATAGGCCTTTACTCAGTTTGGAAGCTTGATGAATTTCGTCTTCTTGAGTTAATTTAGTTATGAGCTCGGATCTTTGTGCTTCGGTTAATTTCGTATTAAATTGATAAAAAGATTTACCAGAAAAATCAGTATCGCTCTTATAACCACATAATAATCTTTTCATGCGATACTCTGCCTCTGCTAATTGAGAAGGCGAATTGTTGATTTCTGGATAGGCGCTTTCTAGCTCTAATGCTATAGTTTCAGTATCACCTAAAAAAATCCCTATCTCTCTTGATACGGATGCTTTTAAAACAACAAAATCATAGGCTTTTTGTTCTTCGCCCTTGGATAAATATTGCTGATATTGTTCTTCATATTCATCTTCAATATTACAGTAGTGTGATAAGTGCTTATCGCCATTAACCCAAGGCGTGAAGTCATCAAGCAAATGTTGCAGCGATGATTTATCTTTACCAAATTCAAAATTCTGATAATTATTTATCATATAAACAATATGAGATATTAATATATTCCTGATTTTTCTATTGGTACTCATTATTTTATCCTATTCTCAATTTCCTTGATAGACAATTCTTTATATAAGAAATTGTAGGGGCGGGGTTCTCCCGCCCGGAAGCATCGAATTCGTTCTAGTGCGGGCGGGAGAACCCCGCCCCTACGGATCATATAACAATTTAAAGTATGGAGATTTTGGTTTTTTTGATTAATTAAAAACAACCACAGGCCGTAATGCATAAGAGTTGCCCCAAATATATATGAGGATTATCCTTCTATTGCTCTTAACAACTCCAAAACATTGGCAAATTCATCGGGTAATTTTGCTTCGAAGCTTACTAGCTTTTTCGTTCTTGGATGAATTAATTCTAATCGATATGCATGTAATAATTGGCCGTCTATGGTCTCAAGTTTTTCGCGTAGTTCGTCATGTTTTAAATTCTTGATTTTATTGGTGTTATGTCCGTAATCTTGATCGCCAACTACAGAGTGACCAATATGAGATAAATGAATTCTAATTTGATGAGTTCGTCCAGTTTTTAAATTACACTCCAATAAAGCAATATTATTAGAAAAGGTATCTTTTACAGTATATTTTGTAATGGCGTTCTTACCGTCATATCGAGTTACCTGCATTAGGTGACGTTTGATAGGATGTTTTTTTACTAATGTTTCTATAGTTGCTGATCTCGCATGTGGAATACCAAAGGCTAATGCTAAGTAAGTTCGTTTTAAGGAACGGTCTTTTAATTGCTCGCTAATATGTAGATGCGCTAAATCATTTTTGGCAACTACCATAAGCCCTGTGGTTTTCCTATCTAATCTGTGAACTATACCTGGGCGAATCACGCCACCAATTCCAGACAATCTTCCATCAAAATGATAGAGCAGGGCGTTAACCAAGGTGTCGTTATAATTACCTCCACCAGGATGGGATTGTAGACCTTTTTGTTTGTTGATTATAATAATGTCATCATCATCATAGATAACATCTAGTGGAATGTTTTGTGGTGTGATATCGGTATTTCTTAGAGGGGGTATTTCGATAGTGATAATATCACCTTCGCTCAGTTTGTGATTAAATTTGGTTAATAATTTTTCATTTAAAAAAATACATTCAGAATTAAGCAGATTTTTTAATTTACTTCGCGTAAGCTCGGGATGATTATCTTTTATTGATTCGTAAATAAACAGATCTGTTCTGATTTTTGGATTAATTGTGATATTAATAGTAATTTTTTCCATTTTAATAAAATTATGAAAGACAAATCATTAAACACATTAAAATTCACAGTAATTTTCTTGAATCTAGTTTTAATTGCTGGCTTTATTTTATTTGTAGTAATTTCAATCAAGTTTGTTGCCAAATCTGAGTGCAAAGATTTTCATTATGTAGTAGATGATATAAATAATGTAAAGATTAGTTTTTCTGGTAAAAAAATGTTTATAATTGAAAACTATGGTGATGAAGTATATTCTACGGCTTTAGATAATTGTGATGGTCGCTTGATTAATAAAATAAAGGTATATGAGAATGAGTAATATTAGCGACCCATCTGTTATAGAAATCGAGGCAAATAAGCCATTTGTAAATTCTAGAATTTGGAAGTTACAAAAGGATTTTTATAAGAATCAGGGTGTATCAGCATGGATTGGTAAGGTACCGTTTTATATTACTTCTAACTGCTTCTTGGCACGTAAATATGCAGAGATGTTGATAAATTTAATATCAGATGGCCTGCGTAATAATACATTTAATCCGAAGCACCCTATTTATATTTTTGAGCTTGGCTCTGGTAATGGTAAGTTTGGGTATCACTTAATTAATGATTTAATGCAATGTCGTAAGGATGTTAAAGATATCAATCTTGATATTCGTTACATTATGACGGATCTATGCCCTAAAAACATTGAGTTCTGGAAAAAGCATAGTCAGTTAAAAGATATGGTTATTGATGGGATCTTGGATATGGGTGTCTTCGATGCAGATTATTGTAATGATATACAGACTGAATTTGCTAAAAAAACGGTATCAAAAAAATCTTTGGTAAATCCACCAATAGTGATTGGTAATTATTTCTTAGATACAATTTCTTGTGATTTGTTACGCTTTCAATCTGGCAAAGTAAGTCAGGGTGATTTAACGCTTCGAACAAAAGTTGAGAATTATTCTAACAATGCAGTAAAAGACTTACAATCAGTTGATATTAATTATAGTTTTTCAGATTTTGATGAAAAGTCCGTTGCTGATAAAGGGCTATCTCAATTAATAAATTATTATAAAAACAATGTTGAAGATAGTACTGTTTTAATGCCAACTACAGTCTTTAAGATTGTAGATTTTTTCTCGAAAGCTCATAAAAAGCAGAAAGCTTTTTTTATGTTTTCTGATAAGGGGCATGTTGGGCTTGAGTCTTTACAAAAGTCACAAAAACCCCATTTCGCTTTTCATGGTAGCTTCTCCCTAATGGTAAATTTCCATGCGTTAAAATATTATTATTCTATCAAAAAAGGTAGTGATGTTTTGTTGCAAGATGATGGAGAGGGTATGAGTATTATTAGCTTTGCTACTAATGAGTCATATGAAAAGTTTGGATTATTTAAAAATAGATTCCGCAAATATGCAAATGAGTTCAATGTTCAGAACTTTATGAATCTAAAGAATTTCTATATGGATAAAATTGATAGTCTTTCTATTAGTGAGATGGTTGCATTACTGAGCTTGTCTAATTATGATAGTAAGATCCTCCTCGATATAGCTAATCCTTTTGTGCAAAAACTTTCATCAATTTCTATTAAAATGAAGCATAATATTTTGTCGAATTTAAAGAAAATTGAGAAGAATCATTTTTTCCTTCCTAATAAAGAAAATACAATTTTTGAATTAGCGAGAGTTAATTACTGTTTGGGTAATTATGCAGAATCAGTGCGGCTATATAAAATCTCGATAAAATATTATGGTGAGAGCCTCGAGACATTATTTAATATGGGACTGTCATCATATTATGCAAATCAAAAAAAGTTAGCATTAGAATGTTTAGAGAAATTGGTTAAATTAGATCCGAATGATAAGGAAGCAAAAGATTGGATAGAGAGAATAAAGAAAGAGTTAAAATTATCTTAATTTTGCAATTAGGCAAATAGCCCAAATACAATTTTAGTGCCTAATAGCAAAACTAATGCTGTTATAATTAACCCACTGACACCGGTTAGCATTCCCAATATTACTATTATTCCGTCTTTACCCAACATTCCAAATGACATTAATAAAATGCCAAATGATGGTAAAAGATTTGTTAAGGGTAAAGGCAATGCTATTGCTAATGAAAAGATAAGGGCAAAAAAGCCTATTACTCTAGCGCCACCATTTTGGGTGATGCTTTCAAACCTATGCCTCAATACCTTCTCAATTCTTTTCATTATTGGTGAGCTTTTGATAATTAGTAGGGCAATAAATGATCGTTTGATAGTTTTTTTTAAAATCCACTTAGGTAGCCATGGGTATTTTATGCCTATAAATAATTGAGTGGAGAAGATGAGAAGAGGGATTGCTAGAATAGTTGTAAGTCCAGGAATATATGGGATTGGTATTGATAACGGTAAAGCAAATATTGCCATTAAAATACCAAAGCCACGTTCATTTAGAGAAACTTTTATCTCATCAATAGAGATAGAGTCTGATTTTTTACTACGAACAACTTGGCGTAAAAACTCGGATGTTGGTAAATATGATTTGTCCTGTAGGTTATTATGCATTATGAGGTGAAATTAATAGCAGGTACTTTATATTATTGCATTCTTATTCTTATGTTACAGCTAGATGATGTTCGTTCAAAATCATATTCATCATCATCAATATCAGCAGTAGCATCAACCTGATAAACACAGGCTTCACCAGCAATGGTGCTAGCACCACCACTAGTTGTTGTAATTGCAGTATTGGCACATGAGAATGCATTTGGATCTGATCCACAACTACTACTTCTAGCTATTACTGTGCCTTTTAATGGAAATCCGTCGTCAAGTTTGTTATCTAAAGCAAAAGCATCTTCAGGAACAAAGCAGTCAGAAAATTGAGCAGCTTCTCCAATTGAGTCGCTTAAACATAAGTGATAGTAATTTACACCTTCTAATCCATAAACTCCAATGCCACCGCCTGATTTTAGTTTTGGAAAGGTCTCTCCTATCACTCCATTTGTTGCATCACCATCAAATGCGCCATTAGTAAAGCCAGCTAAATATAAATGTTCCCAGAAAAAAACTATTTCACTATCTTCAAGATCGGGGAGGCTGTCAGTAGCATAATCTGAGTCTTCATATATACCATCACCATTACCATTATTAGTACCAAGACCTCTTCTGCTTGCTTTGGCGCAATCACCTGGCAGGCAATCATACTTTAGATTAAAAGTGTTAGCTGATGTATCAAACGATGTGATCTGAGTAATCACTCCTCTAACTTGAGCGGCCTTAATTAAATCTGCACCTACAGTAACAGATGCTACTAAAAGTCCCAAGATTATTATTACTATCGATAACTCTACTAATGAGAAACCTTGTCTGTTGTGCTTTATAATATTCATTTATACTAGAAACTATGCATAGTCGGAGATAGTTTCATTTTCTTGGAGAAAAGGCAAATTATTTATATATAAATTATAGCTTAAATTATTTTTTAATAAATGAGCTCCTTTTGGAGTCGTATTTGCGCTGCTTTGTAAAAGCCTAGAGTCTTTGTATATCTGCATATTCTAGTAAGATTCTCCAGGATTTCTATTATGTTGTCAGCGTGAGGATTGCCTTCAAAGGATAATAAAAATTTTGCATTTTCTGAAATACCACCGGGGATATAACTTTCAATTTTGGTGATGTTTATATCTGTTTTAGCAAAAAGTCCTAATACTTCATATAGCGCAGATGATTGGTTTCTTAATTCAAATAATATTGTGCCTACAGCATTAACATTAGATGAAATTATTACTGGATTTTTAGCTATTGTAACAAAATGAGTGTAATTATTATCATCATCTTGAAAATTTCGTTGTAATATTTTTAGATTGTATAATTTGCATGCTACCTCACTGCAAATCACAGCAATGTCGCTTTTAGGGTTATTATGAAGTTTCTTAGCAGCAATAGCTGTATTGATTTCATTGCTAATCTCCAGGCCATAGCTATTAATTTTATTATGGCATTGCATTAATGCCATTGGATGTGAAATTACAGTTTTGATTTTTTCAAGATTACTGCTTTCAATAGTAGCTAAGCAATGATTAATCTTAAAAAAATATTCACCTGTTATGTGTAATTGAGTTCGTTGTAGTAGATTATGTATCTCCGACACCCTACCAACATAACTATTTTCAATTGGAATCATACCAAGTTTAACTTTACTATTTTCAACATTCAGGAATACATCCTCAAAGCTCTTACAAGCAAAAGTTGTGTAATTTGGAAAATGTTTCAAACAGGCTAGTTCTTGGTATGCTCCATGGTCGCCCTGAAAAGCTATTGAATCTACGGTTTTTTTCATATATGCAATAATCTTACTTATAAATTAAGAATAGATATATAATGGCAAAAAGATCTAAATGGCAAATAAATAGTTGGCGTAACTTTCCGATTAAGCAACAGCCAAACTATGGCAATCAAGATGATTTAAATAGGGTGGAACGTTTTTTAAGCTTGGCGCCGCCTCTTACATATTTTGCAGAATGTAAAAGACTTAAGCAGCAATTAGCAAATGTGTGCGAAGGTAAAGCATTTTTATTGCAGGGCGGAGATTGTGCGGAAAGTTTTCAAGAGTTCAATCAGGCTAATTTAACTAGCTATTTTCAGGTTATGCTGCAAATGACTTTTATTTTAATGCAGGGCTTGAATAAACCCGTGGTCAAAGTTGGGCGTATTGCCGGGCAATTTGCCAAACCTCGTTCGAGTGATACAGAAACTATAGATGGTAATGTTTATCCGTCTTATCGAGGCGATATGGTTAATTCATTAGAAGCTAATATTGATTTGAGAAAGCCTAATCCAGAAAATTTAATAAATGGTTACAAACAATCTGCTGTGACCTTAAACTATTTAAGGTCTTTGGCTTCTGGCGGATTTGCCAGTCTAGATAATGTAAGCAGCTGGATTGAAGAATTAACTGCCGAATATGTAAATTCTTCACAAACTAGTGATAAGATTTTTACAATTATTGATCAGCTGAAGAGATCTATTAATTTTATTAAAGCTTGTAATTTTGATATAGCAGATAGCTCGCATTTTAATAGCGCTGATTTCTTTGTATCACATGAAGGCTTATTGCTAAATTATGAAGAAGCTTTAACTCGTCAAAATCCTCAGGATAAGAAATATTATTGTTTGTCATCACATATGTTATGGGTAGGAGATAGAACCAGGTCTATTGATGAGGCGCATATTGAATTTATGCGCGGAATAGAGAATCCTGTAGGCGTTAAAGTTGGCCCATCTACTGACAAACAGGAATTAATTGAATTAATAGATTTTTTAAATCCTCAGAATGAGCCAGGTAAAGTTACCTTAATAACTAGAATGGGAGCAGATAAAGTAAATGACTTGTTACCTGAAATTGTCTCACATGTTAAAGATAGCGGGCTGAATGTAATTTGGTCTTGTGATCCCATGCATGGTAATACTGAAACTGCAAAAAGTGGTTATAAGACGCGTCAATTCGACAATATCATTAAGGAAGTAGAGCAGTTTTTTGCAATACATAACCAGATTGGGACTTATCCTGGTGGTATACACATTGAGATGACGGGACAGAATGTAACGGAATGTTTAGGTGGTATGCAGGCAATTAACGATCAGGATTTAAAAGATCGTTACCATACTCATTGCGACCCAAGGTTAAATGGTTGGCAGGGTTTGGAGCTAGCGTTTTTAATATCGGCTAAATAAGCCCTTCTGATAAAGAGATTAAATATTTCTATTTAATGTAAATAGGCGGTTTTCTTATAGTGTTACGGGATAAAACAATCTTTTTAGTAGTTAATTAGTAATGTGCATGTATAATGCTTCGTTCGCAGCCGTGGATTCGGCCTCATCGTCTAGGAAATTATTTATATTTTATAAAGTCTTAGATGCGCCAATTAGCTTATGAGCAATTGGCTTTTTTTAACGAAACTTTATATATATTAATATGGATAATTTCAATGCTTTTGCACTACCTGAGTCTCTACAGAAATCATTAACTAGGCTTAATATGAGTAAGCCAACAGATGTTCAAATACAGGCTATACCTCATGCTATGGCTGGTAAGGATGTCATTGTTTCAGCTCCTACAGGAACTGGAAAAACTTTAGCTTTCTCTATTCCAATTGTGGCTAAGTTAATAGAAGATAAAAATTTTGGTGTGATTGTTATTACACCCACAAGAGAGCTTGCAGCTCAAATCATAACTGTAATGCAATCTTTACTATTTTTTAATAGAGAAGTAAAATCTGCATTATTAATTGGTGGTGCTCCTATGGGTCCACAATTAGCACAACTTCGAAACAAACCACAATTAATAGTTGGAACGCCAGGACGTATTAATGATCATCTTGATACAGGACGGTTGACGTTAGAGAAAACAAAATTTGTCGTACTTGATGAAATGGATAGAATGCTTGATATGGGATTCTCAGTTCAGATTGATGAAGTTTTAACTTATCTTAAAAATGAAAAGCAAGCAATGATGCTTTCAGCTACGATATCGCCTGCAATTAGAAAATTATCAGCTAGATATTTAAATGACCCCGCTTCAGTTACAATCGATGGTAAAGACATTGTTAATACTAAGATTAAGCAAGAATTTATTCATTTAGCGCGTGAACATAAATATGAAGAATTGGTAAAGCAATTAACGGAGCGTGAAGGTTCGGTTATTATATTTGTAAAAACACGAAGAAATGCGGAAGATATTGCTGACAGATTATATAATGATAATTTTAGGGCGAGATCAATACATGGTGATTTAAGGCAAAATCAGCGAGATAAAATTATTAGGTTATTCCGCAAGGGAGATTTTGAAATAATAGTTGGAACTGATGTAGCATCACGTGGTCTTGATGTTCCTCATATTAAACATGTTATTAATTATAACTTGCCGACAAATCCAGAAGATTATGTGCACCGTGTCGGTAGAACCGCTCGAGCTGGAGCAGAAGGTGATGCTTTAACTTTTGTCTCATCTAATGAGCGCAAAGAATGGAATGCTTTAGAAGTATTTTTAGATCCGAGTAAAAAAAGTAAAGCCGGTAATGATAATAATAAAGGTCGGCCAAAGAGAAAATTTGGTTCTAGAGATGGACGCGGAGGTGCTGGAAGATTCCAGTCTGATCGTCGTTCTAACTCATCATCTAGAGGTGATTCATCAAGAGGCGGATATAGAGGCGATTCATCAAGAGGTGACAATAGGTCAGAATCAAAAGGTGGATATAGAGGCGATTCATCAAGAGGTGACAATAGATCGGAATCAAGAGGTGGATATAGAGGCGATTCATCAAGAGGTGACAACAGGTCAGAATCAAGAGGTGGATATAGAGGCGATTCATCAAGAGGTGACAACAGGTCAGAATCAAGAGGTGGATATAGAGGCGATTCATCAAGAGGTGACAATAGATCGGAATCTGCCGGTAGATATAAAGGTGGTGATAGATCAGAATTTTCCTCTTTAAGAGGAACGCGTCGTCCTGATTCATCTGCGCCTCGCTCAGGTGATCGTCGTCCATCTAGGACAGCTCCTCCGCGTAATAAAACAAGAGATCCTCGTGATCCTCGTGAACCTAAAGTAGCATAAGACTGTAGGGGTATCCCTTTACGGGGTACCATTTCTTGACGCCAATATAAGTCTTCCTTGTATCCAGGCGGGAAACCCCCGCCCTTACAAGTTTCAGTATTCAAAACACATTAAGTTCATTTTTATTTGTTGCGAAATCCCACTCCGAATAAGGAGTAGGATATTGTCATGATTTTACGTGGGACAGTAATGACATACGGGTTTTCCCCTACGCTTATTTTGAGTTATAATAGGAAAAATATTCTAGAGCTAACTCGATGTAATTTTGCTCTGATGTTTTAATATAGCGAATTTCTTCTTCGCTCATTTTACGTAATAACTTAGCTGGATTACCAGCATAAATTTCACCGTATTTTATATGCCTTTTAGGTGTAACTACAGCGCCTGCTGCAATCATTGCTTCATGCTCAATATGGACCAAATCCATGATGATGGATCCCATACCAATAAAACAATAATCATCGATAGTGGCAGCATGTATTAATGCTTTATGTCCAATTGTAACTCCTTTGCCGATAATCGTTGGAGCTATTAAATTTCCGGTTTTATTTGTTGGATGATTAGCTCTGGATACATGAATAACGCTATTATCTTGGACGTTAGTACCAGAGCCTATTTTGATTGGTGCGACATCTCCTCTAATAACGCATCCGTACCAAATATTCGTATTTTTGCCAATAGTTACATCACCTGTAATTGTTGCATTATCTGCGATTAAGGCTTTGTCTGAAATATTTGGGAGGATATCACGATATTTTATTATACGGTTATTCATTATGGAAATAAAACTGTATTTGTTAGGCCAGTATCCTCAGCTAATCCATATAAAATATTAAAATTTTGAATGGCTTGTCCAGATGAACCTCGGTTTAAATTATCAATGATTGAAATAATAATTTTGAGATCATCATTCTCGCTATCAAAAATATTTATCTCACAATTATTACTGCCAATAACATTGCGAAGTACAGGTATTGTATCATCATCATGAATATGGATGAATGAGGAATCTTGGTAAAAGTTCGTTAATTCTTGCTTTAGTGATTTGGCGGATGATTTTGATGAGATATAAATAGTTGATAGAATTCCACGAGAAATTGGCACTATCTGAGGTGTAAATTGAATCTTTAAATTTTGATCTGTTTTGCTAGATAAATTCTCGATCATTTCAGCTAAATGGCGATGTTTCTGAATGTTATATGGCTTGATGTTTTCATTTAATTCGCAGAATAAATTATTCTCAGACAATTTTCGACCACTTCCACTAATACCAGATTTACTATCGATGATAATTGAATCATTGCTTAGTAATTGTGCTGAAGTTATTGGTAGCAAAGGTATTAATATTGAAGTGGGATAGCATCCCGGGCAGGCGATAATACGTTTGTTGCGTATAGTATTTTTACTATGTTCAGGCAATGCATAGATAGCATCTTTGATATATTCTGGAGCTTTATGTTTGTCACCATAAAATTTTTCAAAAAGATCAACATCCTGGATACGAAAATCAGCAGAGACGTCTATGATTTTAATATGTTGGGGAATTTGGGAAATGATTTTTTGCAATTCTCCATGTGGCAAGCATGAAAATAAAATATCTGATTCTGCTATAGCGGTAGCATTAAACTTAGTGATTTTAGGCAGCTTTATAAATTTTAAGTGAGGGTAAATTTCAGAAATATCTAGACCTACTTTACTATTCCCAAATAGATGTTTTATTATGATATTGGGATGAGATAATGCTAAATTAATAAGCTCAATAGCAGTGTAACCAGACGCACCTAGAACAGAAATTTTTATTTTTTTCATGTATTTGCAATAGATTTGTTATTTGAAATTTTAAAAATTTGCTTTTCCTCATCTACAGAACAAATAAAATTTGCTTTTCTAGCAATAAATTCAAAAGCATATAATTGATGAGAATCTTTATATGATTTAATTAATATATCAGCTTTGTTTTGAAAAATTAACAATGCTTCATATGCAAGGGAGTTAAAATTATAAAATTCGCTATTCTCACTGGCTATATTAGAAATAATAGCTAATGGCTCTGAATTTGTATTAGCAGTTATTTGAATTCTTTTTTGATTACAGAAAACTTCAGTATCCTTATGACTATTTAGAGTAATATCTAAAATGGGATAATTAATTACTGTTGCAATAATCTGTGTCTTTTCATAAAAGTCTTTTATAAGCGTAACCGAATTAGCAATGAATGGTAAGCTTCTAGATAGATTAGCTTGATCAGCTAAGCTATCAACAATAAAGTAATCAGTCGCAACGGTTCCATCTGAAGTAACATCATTAATTGTTTCACCATTCAATATTAATCCATTATTTGGGTAATGGGTTAATAAATTATCAATTAAAAAACTATGCGTAGTTTCTGTTAGGTTGTGAACAAATTTTTGTGGAAAGAATTGTGATTTTTGTAGAAATTCTATTTCATAAAAATCACGAATTATCTTATGTTGTATTTTACCTAAGATTTTATTTAATGTAATTATAATAGCTGGTTCTCTTCCTGCATATCCCATTATGATACCCTTTCTAAATATGACATTGTTTCTGTTTTAATTAAAATTTTATCACCATCTTTAATAAAGCTAGGCACAGTAATTCTTAGGCCGTTTGTTAAAGTTGCGGGCTTATTTGAAGATGCCGCAGTTTGGCCTTTTACAGTAGCTTCTGTCATATCGATTTCTACTTCTATAACATCAGCTAGTGCTATCGACAGAATATTGCCTTCATAAGTTTGCGCAGTAATAGTCATTCCTTCAGTTAGAAAAGGTTTGTGCTGATCACTTACTCTATCTTTATCAATGGTAACTTGTTCAAAGCTTTTGTTATCCATACAATAATAATTATCACTATCCTCATATAGAAACTGTAATTCATCTTCATCAAGACGTATTACTTCTATTTTATCTTCATTGGAGCGAAATCTTTCGTTATATTTGGTACCGGTGATAACGTCTTTTAATTCCATTTGAACAAAAGCACCTCCCTTTCCAGGTTGTGTATGCATTGTCTTTACTACAACGCATAATTTGTCTTTAAAATTAATAACATTACCTATTCTAATTGAGTTTGCAGTTATCATTATTTGTAACTAAATAAATTATTTGTTTTGTGATGCATATGTAATTAAATCTATCTTAGAGATGAATATGATTTAGATCTATAAGAATGCAAATATTATGTGTAATATTCTAATATTAAAAGCCATTGATTTACATAAATCACACGTTAAAGTAAATATTTTTATTAAATAGTTTGGTGATTAAAATTGTGTTAAAGAATCTGAGGCTTGGTTTTTCATTATTAGAGCTCTCATTAGTGATGATTGTAATATCATTATTAATTGTGGTAACAGTTTCTGCACGAAGACTTTTATTATCTGCAGAAATTGGACATATAGTTTCAAATACTAATCAATTAGAATATTCTGTAGGAGTTTTTGTTTCTATCTATGAAAGCTTTCCGGGGGACTTGTCAAATGCAACTAGCTATTGGAAAAATGCGGAGGTAATGGATGGTGATGGTGATAATAAAATAGAAGTTTCAGAATATGAATCAACAAATGCCCTGATACAAATGTCTTTAGCTGGAATAATAAAATCTCAGAACTGGATATATGACAATCTATATCAAGCATATGTCATGGAAAGCTTTGACTATGGTGGCGCTACATTAGTTAGTAAATATACGCAAGCAGGATCAGTTAGAGATGGTTTTGACTATGCGGTAGAAGAGGGTAATTATATAAAGTTTGGGAGTGGTGATCAATATGATGATGAGATATTTACACCAACAGAATTATATCTAATAGATTCTAAAATAGATAATGGTAATGCACATACTGGAAGTATGGTTATTAAATTATCAAATGACGCATCAGATAATTGTAGCGATTCTAATGGTATATATATAACAACAATAAAAACAGATTCATGCTTATCCCTATATAGAATAGGTATATTAGCCCCAGAATAAGGTAAGCGAGAAAGACTATTAAACTGAAAGCTATAATCTAAAATTATTGCTAAACTAAAGGGTAAGAAAAAAATACTATTCTAACCAAGGTAATTTAAATATAAAAAATATCTAAAACAACTAGCAGGAACATACATAAAACAGAAAGCCCTAACAATAGGAGAGAAAATTAAGTACGATATAAACTTATAAAAGAAAAAGAAGATATCTTATGTATAGAGTGGTTAGAACAGTAATTATTTAAAATAGAAAGTTCAGTAATGCTAAAAAATATATAATATTTTGTATAGGGGGTATAAGGCGAATTCATGCCATATATTTTGCTAATAAAAGCTATGTTAAAAGATTTAGATGTTAAGTTTTATGAATAGGTTTTAAAATATTAATAAGTGTCGCGAAGATTCATGATGAATTATAGGCTTACAACATTTCTATAGGCAGTTATTTAAAACTTGTAAGATTTAACTTTTTGCATAATTATATCCAATATTTAATTTTATATATTGTTGTAATGAAGGCACCGAAAATATTAAATAATTCCTATGCTCCAGGCAAGCATGTATTACTAGATTTTTGGGGTGCTCAAAAAATAACAGAGTTAGGCTTTGTTGAAAAGGCTTTAATCGAAGTTGCTACTCAGTGCAAAGCAACTATTTTAGAAACAAAAATGCATTCTTTTGGCGAAGGTGGAGGGATTACGGGTGTCGTTATTTTAGCTGAGTCTCATATTAGTATTCATACTTGGCCTGAAATAGATTTTTGTGCTATTGATGTTTTTATGTGTGGGTCGTGCGATGCAGCTAATGCAATCGAACCTTTAAAGAAATTATTTAATCCAGATAAAGTCGTAATACATCAATATAGAAGAGGGTGATCTTACAGTTATGTCTAAATACACCTCCGAGTTAAGCCTCCTTATATTATCTGCTATCATTATCTCAGCTATTCCTTTAGTGCATATTCCATTTACATGGGTTTCTGTGTTCTTTCATGAAATCAGTCATGGGATAGTCGCTTTATTAACTGGAGGATCTGTAGATAAAATAAAGCTTCATTTTGCTGGTTCAGGTCTTTGTTATACAAGGGGCGGTATAAGGTTCTTAATTTTGCAATCTGGATATTTCGGTGCGGTATTTTGGGGAGTTATCATTTATATGATAGCAGGTAAGGTGAAGTCAAAAAATGCAAACATTATTATTTATACTATTTTGGGTTTGATAGCAATGTCGTGCATTTTATGGGGGCGTGATGTTATTACTTGGATAATCCTGCTTATTTTATTCACCTTGTTTTTTTGTGTTCTAAAACTGAAAACCTGGAAATCGGGTAAAATTTTTTTAAAAGTTATGGGTATTTATATCTTACTAGATGCTATAAAATCTCCGCTATATTTAATTGATGGCCGGCATTATGGGGATGGATCTAAGCTTGCTGATTTAACTCATGTGCCAGAGTTTATTTGGGTTATTATCTGGTTCTCCGCTGGGGTCATGAGTTTGGTTTATTTGTGGAAACGCAAATAATAGTTTCTTGACATATTATGTCACAACCTGTAGCTTCCTCATGTACAAATTAATTAATGAATAATAAATAGTTTCTTATGGTAGATACAAATATTTTAGCCAAGTCGCTTGAAGAGCAGGGCGAAGATTTAAACTTTCCTTTTGCAGTCAATCCTATTCCAGGTGAAGTGGAAGTGTTGCAAATTGTAATTGAGGATAGAGAAGAGCTGCCTATCTTTATTTCGACTTCTGATGAGCAGATTTTATGCATTTCTTATCTTTTTACTGAAAGCGAAATTCAGGATGGTGTATTGGATAAAGTTAATAATGAGATGTTGCTTGCAAACACTTCAATGCCACTATCATCATATGCCAAAATCAATGATCAGTATGTTCTCTATGGAGCGATGTCAGTTAATTCAGATATCTCGGATATAACTCATGAGATTCAAGCTCTAAGTGACAATACTATTGATGCTATTGAAACTATGCAAAACTATTTAAAATAATTAAAATTTAAGGTAATAATATGTCTATACTAAGTAAACTATTTACAGCAATCAAAGGTGGAGCAAGGGAAACAGGTGAAGCTATAATTGATAAAAACAGCATTAGAATTTTTGAGCAAGAGATTAAAGACTCTGAAGCTGAATTGGAAAAAGCTAAGCGAGATTTAACCGGAATTCTGGCTAAAGAAATGCAGGCTGCAAGAAAGATTGAAAGCTTAAAAGCAGATGTGACTAAGCATGAGAAATATGTAAGCCAAGCTTTAGAGAAAAAAAATGAAGATTTGGCTTTGGAAATCGCGCAAAAAATTGCTGATTTTCAAGTGGAGTTAACTCTTGAGGAGAAATCTCAATCAAGTTTTTCAGAGCATGGTAAGCGTTTAAAGGATATGATTAAAAAAACTCATAAAGGGTTGTCTGACATGAAGAGACAATTAGTTATGGTTAAAACTACTGATAGCGTACAAAAAGCCACTATATCTATTACTAAAAACTATGCATCAGGATCATCTAAGCTTTTAACTGCTAAAGAATCTTTAGATAGAATTAAGAAAAAGCAGCAAGATTTAGAAGATCGTTTATCTGTTAGTGATTCTATGGACGATGATTTTGATGGTAAAAGTCTAGATGAGAAAATGAAAGCAGCTGGTATTATTGAAGGTGATAATAAGGCTCAAGATATCTTAGCAAAATTAAAGGCAAAAAAGTAATATGAGCTTTTTTAAAATCTTTTTGGTGCTAAAGTCAAGCCAAGCAGGACTCTCTCTCATCCTAGAGATCTGCGTCTAGGGGATATAATAAAATTTAAATTTTTAAGCCAAGAAGATCTGTCTGGGAAAACTTTTGAGATCTCGCAAATCAACACCTATGTTTATGATAATGAATTTTATCCTGAATATATTCTCAAAGACCAATCATCAAATATAATTTATTTAATGGTTGAGGAGGAAGACGGTGAAGAATATTTGGCGCTTAGTAAAAAAGTTACGAAATCCCAAATTAGCGATATCTTGCCACAAGAGCAGCTGGAGAAGATATTCAAGAAAGGTATTGGTACTAAGGCTAAACCGGCTTCTAAACCAGAAGGTTTGGAAGAGTGGTTGGTAGATTCCTATACAGAAACAGATGATAATGTGAAAGGTTCTTACACTAAAGGTGACGCTAGGGTAAGTGGAGCCAGTAACAGTTATCAAGAATTTAAGTCACATACTTTAGTTGATAAGTCAGATACCTATGCATTAGAGATAGAAGTCTATAGCAGTAATGAAATAGAGTTAAGTGCTACTATCTATCATGAAATCTCAGAGATAGAAGAAATGTGGGTTGGTAATGACTAAAATATTTTATTATTTGGGTCGTATCTATGTTAAATCACCATTTCCAACTTATATAGATGTCTTGCTGACGATAGGGCTTATAGGGTTTCTGATTTATAGCATATTCTTCTAATACATTGACCAAAAAATCTCCTCAACAAGATAAAGTCGTTAAGGCAACTCAGATAGCTTTTGAATTAGAGCAGAAGATTGCTGGTAATATTCGAATTCTATCGGCCAAAGAAGGTATTACAGCTTCAGATCAAATTAGAAAGTTAATAGGCCTATCTTATTCCTTGCCAAAACGCCCGCGTTTAACAATATCTCTTACATCTGATGATTATGAAATATTGGCGAAGCGTTATAAGATTGAATCTACTGAAACCTTAGAAATAAAAAGACGAATCATACAAGAGCTAATAGGTTGCTTTTCATAAAAGATTTGCTACTCCTATTACTAATTCAATCTTTAATTTATACTTATGGATCTAAAACAAATTCTATTTGAGGATGCTTTAAAAGGCTCGGCTTTTGTAGCTGTATACATAGTTTTATTCTGCTTGGCTAAAATTTGTAAAGATATACTCACTTCATATAACATTAATGATGAGCTGGTAAAAAAAGATAATGTGGCGGTTGCGCTTACAATGAGTGGTTATTATTTAGCAACTTCATTCATATTTGTTGGAGCTTTAATTGGTCCAACTGTAAATTTTGTTACTGATTTGATTTCAGTTACTATATTTTCTTTACTTGGGTTAGTGTTCTTAAATGTATCTAGATGGGTTACTGATAAAGTGATTTTAAGAAAGTTTTGTAATGTAACCGAGCTAACTAAAAATAATAATATTGCAGTGGCATCTGTACAGTTTGGAACCTATATTGCAACTGGCCTTATTGCAGCTGGCGCGATATCTGGCGAAGGCGGTGGAATTATCTCATCTCTTATATTCTTTGTTTTGGGCCAGGCTGTTTTATTAATCTTCAGCTTAATCTATAATTTTTTAACTCCATATTGTATTCATCAAGAATTAGCTAAAAAGAATCTTGCTGCAGGAGTGGCCTTTTCTGGATCTATGATAGCTTTAGGTATAATTATTTTAAATGGTATTGCTGGGAATTTTTTGAGTTGGAAACAGGATATAATATCGTTCTTATTAGCTAGTGGTATTGCATTTATATTCTTGCCAATCATCAGAATTATTATGGATAGAATAGTCGTTTCTGGTAGAAATTTAAGTGCTGAAATATCAGAAGATAAAAGTGTAGGAGCTGGCTTCATAGAAGCTAGTGTTGCGATTAGCTTTGCCTTGATACTAACTCAAATTTTTTAAAGAGCAGTTATGGTTAAGGCTTTATATCAAACAAATAGTAAGACTGATTTAGGAATCCTGGCTAAGGTGTTCTTTATATGCGGTCTTGTAAGCATATTGACATCATTCTTTTTCTCTTCTGGTACAAAGGAGCATTATCAAACTGAATTACACCAAAATGAGATATGGGGACCGATCAAGGTTAAGAAGAACAATTCTAGCTATAAAGTTATGATACATGCTGATCTAGGTTGGCAATCATGGTCATTTCTTGAAATTGAAGTTTTAGATTATGACAAAGAGTATTTATATTCTTTTGGTAAAGAATTATGGCGAGAATCTGGTAGAGACCTCGAGGTAGCTTGGCAGGAAAATAATAATAGTTATAACATGAACATAACTTTTCCAAAAGTTGGTAACTATTATTTTAAACTCAAGGCTGACAGTAATAGGGCAATGGGGAAAATACGAGTTTCTGTAAGTCGAGTTAGAGGTAGTGGTATTCCTCATCTGATATTTGGAGTCATTTGTATTATTGTAGGGTGCGTCTTCCATGAAAAAAAGCATAAGTCTTTTTCTAGAATATTGGAGGGCACTTATGAATAGAACTATTATATTTGTTGCTTTAGCATTGATGATAATTTATTTTGCACTTTTGCCAAAGGCTGGGAGAGGTTATGGCTATATGGGTTATTACGGTTATCACCGTGGTCCTTCTTTTTTGTATTTTGGTGGAGCGTCAACTTACTATGGTAGAAGCGTTCGTGGGGGAAGTGTAAGTGGATCTAGGGTTAGAGGTGGTGGACCTGGTAGTGGTAAGTAGTGTTAGTTCAGTTATAAATTCTTATTTTTTGTAATTAAAAACATTAATAATTTAGTTATGCAGAATTATTCTAAGTCTAAAAAGCATTCGCTAACATTAATGTTTTCAGCTTTCATCGCTGGCCTTTGTTCAATTATTTACGAGCTCTTAATTGCCACTACTACTTCTTATTTCTTGGGAGATAGTGTTAAATATTTCTCACTGACTATAGGAATATATATGGCCGCAATGGGGCTTGGCTCTTTTGTCTCAAAATATATTACCAAAGACTTGCTCAGGAGTTTTATTATTATAGAGATATCTTTAGGTTTGCTTGGTGGTTTAAGCATTCCGTTCTTATATTTTTCTTATGCATATACAGAGTCATTTATTTGGTTTTATTTATTTTTTACTATTGGAATTGGCTTTCTCATAGGTCTAGAGATCCCTTTCCTGACCAGGTTAATGGAGTCTTATCACAAATTAAATATAAATATCGCCAATATCTTATCATTTGATTATTTAGGTGCGTTAATTGCGACAATCTCGTTCCCATTCTTATTATTGCCATTATTTGGTATTTACCAATCTTCACTGATTTTTGGTTTGGTCAATATGTCCATAGGCTTTGTCGTGTTATGGTTTTTTAAAGAGCAGATTATCAAACCTAGACGCTTAACCATAGCAGCGATATTATCCACGGCTTTGTT
>JABJMA010000020.1 GCA_018659605.1 Rickettsiales bacterium | reverse complement strand
ATAAGTTTTGATGATTTTTCATCAGAGCAGCTAAAGGGAATAATTGATCAGGCGATTTTATTAAAACAGAATCCATACCAACCCTTACTGGCTAACAAGCAATTAGTAATGATTTTTCAAAAAAACTCAACACGGACAAGGCTGTCTTTTGAGATCGGGATGAATCAATTAGGCGGAAATGCTGTATTTTTAAGTAGCGATCAATCGCAGCTTGGCCGTGGTGAGATAATAGAAGATACAGCTCAGGTTATATCGCGCTATGCTGATATAATAATGATTAGAGCCAATAAGCATGAAGATGTTATTAAATTTGCAGAAAATGCTACGATACCCATAGTAAATGGTCTAACGGATTACAATCATCCTTGTCAGATATTGGCCGATATAATGACTTACATAGAGCATCGTGGCTCGATAGCAGGCAAGAAGGTTACTTGGATTGGTGATGGTAATAATGTTTGTACAAGCTGGATTGAGGCTAGTCACAAATTTAATTTTAATTTATACATTGCGGTTCCAGATAAATATTCGGCAAATAAAACGGCATTAGAGACTGCGGCTAATAATAATGCTAATATAATCCTAACAGATGATTTATGTTTTGCGTGTAAAGATGCGGATCTTATCACCACGGATACTTGGGTATCAATGGGAGACTCAGACTATCAAGAGCGTATGGAGGCCTTAGCCCCGTTTCAAGTAACAGAGTCTCTAACATCTATGGCTAAAGATGATGTATTATTTATGCATTGCTTGCCTGCACATAGAGGTGAAGAAGCTGAAACAGGGGTGATAGACGGTCCTAAATCCGTTGTTTTTGATGAAGCTGAAAATAGATTACATGTTCAGAAGGCAGTAATGTGTTACTTGCTAACGTGAATACATATTAATCATGAGAGTTTTATTTGAAAAAAAACAACAGAAGGAGAAGATTGTTGCTATCTCATGCTATACCGCGCCAATTGCACATATATGCGCTAATTACGCAGATATTATTTTAGTAGGTGATACAGTGGGTATGACAGTTTATGGCCATAGTGACACTAAGAGTGTCAATATGGAAATGATGATTAATCATGGCAGGGCTGTTGCTAGGGCGGCATCAGATAAGAATTTTATTGTGGTGGATATGCCTTATGGCACTTATGAGTCTGATAAGAATATGGCCTTGGCAAACGCTAAAAGACTTTTATCTGATACTGGTGCTCATGCAGTTAAATTAGAAGGGGGAACTGAAATCGCTGAAAGCTTAAGCTTCCTAAAATTAAATAATATTAATGTTGTTGGGCATATAGGCTTATTACCGCAGAAATTTGACGAAGGTGAGTATAAAGTTCAGGGTAAATTAGATTTACAAAGAAAAAAAATTAAGTCTGATCTTGATTTACTAGAGGACCTAGGAGTAGATATAATAGTGATAGAATGTGTGTATAAAGAATTTGTAGATGAGTTGATAAAGGGCAGAAAGAGCATTTTTATTGGTATTGGGGCCTCGGAAAAATGTGATGGGCAAATTTTAGTATCTGATGATATTTTAGGACTAACATATAAAATGAAGTTGCCTAGCTTTGCTAAAGCATTTGTTGATGCTAATAAGATATTTGCTCAGGCAGTTAGTCAGTATAGTGAGGAAGTTCGCAGTAAAAACTTCCCTACTACTAAGAATTTATATCGGAGTAAGAAATGATAAAAGAAAATATATATAATTGTACCAAATATCTGGCCTTATGTTTACTATTTGTTGTATCGTCAGTTTCTGCACAGGATACGGTCCAAAGAATTAGTAGTGATTATGCCGATATTACACTGATTTCAGAATATTCTCAAATCATAGCAGGAGAGGAGTCAAAGCTTTTATTAGAGGTAGATCTAGTTGAGAACTGGCATAGTTATTGGGATAATCCTGGTGATTCAGGATATCCGGTAAATATCGAAATAATTGATAATAATGATGCTGAGATTATAGGGCATCAGTCACAAGTGCCAGAGATAATAGTCTTTGATACGCTTGTAAATTTTGGCTATCACGATAAATTTTATATTAATTATGATTTAAAATTTAACAAAGCTTTAAGCAAGGGAGATCATAAAATAAAGCTAAGAATTTCTTACTTAGTTTGCAATGACATTTGTATTCCAGAGAATATAGAAACGGATTTCTTAGTTAAAGTCTCGGATAGAGCTATAGCTAATGACAGTTACAATGAGCTTATAACTAAGGTAAAAGATGTCTTCGCACAGAAGGTTATTGGCAATGCAAGTTTTAACATCAAAGATAATTCTGTAATCTTGGCTATAGAAAATCAGCCTAAAATATCGGACATAGATAAATTATATTTTTTTCCACTTACTGAGTCTGTTATTCAGTATGAAATAGGTCAGACTAATAATATAGATGATAAAATTTATTTTAAGCTTCCATATGATGGTGGGGCTGGAATCAAGCAACTTAAAGGAATCTTATCTGCAGGTAATGAAAACTTCCAGATTATTGCCGAATATGATCAAGAGCTAATATTCCCATCTGATGTATCTTTTGATTTTGTCTATTTATTAAAGTTAATATTATATGCAATTCTTGGTGGTTTGATATTAAATCTTATGCCATGTGTTTTCCCAGTATTATCATTAAAATGCTTGCATATAGCGAGTTGTAAAAACAAAAAATTGCATGAAATAAGGCGCTCCTCATTCTATTATTTTTTGGGGATAGAAGTATGTTTTATTATTTTTGCTATTTTAATTATTCTTTTAAAGAAAGCTGGCCTAGCCATTGGCTGGGGATTTCATATGCAATCAGCATATTTTGTAGGATTTCTAGTTTTGCTATTCTATATGATTGCATTAAATCTTAGTGATATTTTTACACTTAAGAGCTTCTATCTTTCAAATGCAAATTATAAATCTACCAGCGAAGCAATTAATAGTTTCCTATCTGGAGCATTAATGACTGTCGTTGCTACACCTTGCACCGCCCCATTTATGGCTGCAGCTGTAGGATTTGCATTTACCCAGACTAATGCTTGTATCTATCTAATATTTTTAGCTATTGGTTTTGGTTTATCATTGCCCGTGATTTTCATCTCGTTAAATGATACACTTATACGACTTATTCCGCGGCCTGGAAGATGGCTAATTAGTTTTAAGCAATTTCTAGCATTTCCTTTTTATCTAACGGCTATTTGGTTATTATGGATTTTTAGTAATTTAACTAATGTAGATTTATTATTCATATTTATAGTGACGTTGTTACTATTAACTCTAGCTATATGGATAATTGGTAAGCTACGCTCTCCTTTTATTAAGTTGATATTTCTGATTTTATCTATTGTCTCAATAAATTATTTTTATAACCATCTTGAAGAAAATATAGATGTTAAGGGGGGCTACATGTCTTCAGAATATTTATATTATGCTGACTATTCGGAGGAAGTACTGCAGGAGTTAATCTTGCAGGATAAGAAAATATTTATCGATGTTACAGCAGATTGGTGCATTACATGTAAATTTAATCAAATTAGGAGTTTTGGTACAAATGAAATAATAGAATTCTTTAATATTAATGAGATTTATTATGTAAAAGCAGATTGGACGCATTATGATGATAAGATCACATCCTTACTAGCTAAATATAATAGATCTGGGATTCCACTCTATATTTATATAAATCAGGGCAAAGTAACTATTTTACCACAATTGTTATCAAGGACTGATATCGTGGAGATGGTCTTGGAGTAATTCTAGTAAGGGCTGCAGGATTTATTTTTATGTTGTATTTTAGGTTTTAGATTGTTAAGATTGTCAGGCTTTTATAACCTTTGAGGTACACATGATACATATTGCAGAATATATTTGGATTGATGGCACAAATCCAGTTCCATTAGTTAGATCAAAATCAAAAGTATTTGCTAAAGATTTCTCAGACGAAGTAACGCTTGATTGTTTTTCTGAATGGAGTTTCGACGGCTCTTCAACTAACCAGGCTGATGGTAGTGATTCAGATTGTATATTAAAGCCGGTAAATTTTGTAAAGGATCCTATTCGGGGCGAGGGTAATTACCTTGTTTTATGTGAAGTATTCCTACCAAACGGAGATGCTCATCCTACAAATACAAGAGCAAAATTAAGGGAAGCACTAGATAATGGTGGTGCAGAACATGATGCATGGGGAGGATTTGAACAAGAATATATTTTATACTCAGATGGTAAGCCATTAGGTTGGCCTGAAAAGGGCTTTCCGGCTCCACAAGGACCGTATTATTGCGGCGTTGGATCTGAGCAAGCATCAGGAAGACATATTGTTGAAGATCATTATACAGCATGTGCTGAGGCTGGACTTCTAATATATGGTATAAATGCTGAAGTAATGTTAGGACAATGGGAGTTCCAAATCGGTTATAGAGGCTTCGATGATGAATCAGCAGATATCTTGAATGTTTCTGATCATACATGGATAGCTAGATGGTTATTATACCGTATTGCAGAAGATTATCATGTAGAAGTATCTTTGGATAACAAGCCTATGAAGGGTAGTTGGAATGGTTCTGGTATGCATACTAACTTCTCTACTAATGCAACTAGGGATAAAAAAACTGGTTTGAAAGCAATCAAAGACGCTACTTTAGCTTTAGAAGCTAATCATGCTG
This sequence comes from Rickettsiales bacterium, assembly GCA_018659605.1. Classification (GTDB taxonomy): domain Bacteria; phylum Pseudomonadota; class Alphaproteobacteria; order Rickettsiales; family JABIRX01; genus JADHOX01. The sequence continues at coordinate 4,847 of JABJMA010000020.1, read as the reverse complement.
AGCATATTGCTGTTTACGGACATTTATTGCATGAGCGTCTGACAGGAGAATATGAAACATCTAATATTAATGATTTTTCAGCTGGTGCTGCTGATAGAAGTTGTTCTATTCGCATACCAAAGCCAGTAGAAATGGCAGGATATGGTTATTTTGAAGATAGAAGACCTGGTGCAAATTCAGATCCATATGAAATCTCGGCAGCTCTAATTAACACTGTTTGCTTATCTAAATAAGCTAAGTATTGGTTATCTCTTATATTGTAAAAAAAAGTATCCTTTTGGATGCTTTTTTTATTTGTGAATTGTGTATTATCTAGTTGGTGCCGGGTTTTACTACATGTAAATATCGAATTTGGTTAATCACGGGCGGGACAACCCCGCCCCTACAAGTATCAATATCCGTTCTGAAATATGAATTATGAAATTGGGTGAATATGTGAATCCCCGTCCGCCCGTAACGTACAGGACCGGTAATAATTGAAATGAGATAATCACCCCGTAGGGGCGGGGTCCTCCCGCCCGGAACAGATGCGATGGTAAATAATTGAAATGCGATGTTGAAACTTGTAGGGGCAGGGTTCTCCCTCCCGCCCGGAAATAAGAGGGAACTTTATTATGGAAAGATATAGGTATGGTCGTGCTATTCCTGTCTGAAAATATCGAATTCAGTCAATTAAGGGTGGGAGGAACCCGCCCCTACGTAAATAATTAACTTACTTTCTCAAGCAATTGTGTAATCCTCTTTGCCAAACCTGAAGGGTTTTTAATACCTTCGCCTTCAATAATACAAGCTTGATCATATAACGTTAATAAAATATCTGCAGCAGCAGCTTTATTTTTATCGTCCTTAATTAGATTATTAAGATTGGTAATAATCTTATGATTAGGATTTAACTCAAGTAGCTTTTTAGAAGGTTCTTTTAATTGACCTTGCTCTATCATCATTCTTTCTATTCTGATATCCATTGAACCTTCTCCGATAGCTAGACATACTGGAGAGGAGGTTAGTTTAGTTGATAATCTTATATCAGCTACAAAATCTTTTAATGATTCCTTAGCGAAATCTTTAAGATCTTTTAACTCTTCATCTAATTTTTCGGTTTTGGCCTTATTTTCTTTTTCAGCCTTTTCGTCTTTTGATCCAATATTATCTAAATCATCTGTAATTCGTGATAAAGATTTAAATCCCTTTGTTTTATATTGAGGAAATGTAGTTGCCCAGAAGTCATCAACAGGATCCATTAAAAATAATACCTCAATATCCTTATCAGTAAATGCTCCTAATTGGGGGTTGTTTTGTAGCGAGTCTAAATCAGATCCAATCAAGTAATAAATATCATTCTGACCTTCTGGCATATTCTCAATATATTGACTCAGGGTTATGTATTTTCCTTCTGATTTTGAAGTTTTAAATAAGCATAAATCAAATAATTTATCTTTATCTCCAGAATGCTCACAAAGACCTTCTTTCAATACAGATCCAAAACTTTCCCAGAAATTAAGATATTCGTCATATTTCTTATCTTTCTGGCGAGATAATTCAGTTAGAATCCTTTTAGCTAAGGCATTACGGATTTTATCAACAATAACATTATTTTGTAATGTCTCACGCGAGATATTCAGATTTAAATCTTCAGAATCGACAATACCCTGGATAAATCTTAAATATGCAGGCATAAGTGCTACATTGTCTTCTGTGATAAAGATTTTCTTAACGTAAAGCTTAACTCTAGTCTTACGGTCAGGATGAAATAAATCAAAAGGTCGTTTTGAGGGTACGAATAATAAATTAGTATATTCAATTATACCTTCATTCTTATTATGTAGTACTAAACTTGGCTCATCCATAGCATGTGCTAAAGATTTGTAAAAAGCCGTGTATTCTTCTTGTGTAATATCGGATTTGTTTCTTGTCCAAAGTGCCTTAGAAGAATTGATAATCTCGGCATCTTGAGTTTTTGGCTCTTCGCCTTCTTTTGTTTCTAGTTGTTCCTCATCGGTTGTAAGAGTAATTGAGAAAGGAATGTGATCAGAATAAGTTTTGACAATATTTTTAATAGTAAATCCATCTAGATATTTAGCTTCTTCAGGCTTTAAGCTTAGTATTATTTTTGTACCTCTAATACCCTCGCTAGCATCAACCGAGCTAATTGTAAATTCACCTTGGCCATCTGATTCCCATTTATTGTAACCCTCCTCGCCAGCTTTATTAGAAATCACCTCAATTTTATTAGCAATTACAAATGCAGAGTAAAACCCAACACCAAATTGTCCTATTAGCTCAACATCTTTTTTATTATTATCTGAGAAATTCTTTAGAAATTCCTCAGTGCCAGATTTAGCTATTGTACCTAAGTTATTTATTAAATCATCTTTGCTCATACCAATCCCAGTATCAGTAATAGTGATCTGAGTCTTGGCTTTATTTAGATCTATATTAATAGCCAAGTTGCTATCAGGTAGATTTTTAAGTTTATCATCCGTAAGGGCGCCATAACGCAATTTATCACATGCATCAGAAGCGTTTGATAATAGCTCTCTTAGAAAAATATCTTTATTTGTATAAAGAGAATTAATCATTAGATTTAAAACCTTGCCTATCTCGGCGCCAAATTTTCTTGTTTCAGTCATTTTACCTTAAGTATTTTATTAGTTATATAAAGCTATATAGTGATGGTAATACATAATTCAAGGACCCTGGTTAATTATTTTATCTTGTAGGGGCGGGGAGGATCCGGCCCCTACGATGGTTAATGGGCGGGAAAACCCCGCCAATACATTATTGCCAATTTCTGCAATATGAATTAATAATTGTGCAGGCTGCAATTATTGCAGTGTCCGCACGTAGGATTCTGGGGCCAAGTGAGATATTTAGGGTTGTTGGATGAGCATTAATAAGTGATCGTTCCGCATCGGAAAAACCACCTTCTGGGCCAATTAGGATAGTTATTTTTTTATTTACTAGATCAATGAGGTTGCTTGATATTTCTTGTGGGGTAGAGCCGTTTGCGGATTCGTCAAAGAAGAGGATAATGGTATCGGTGCAAGCCTTCAGATAACGCTCGATAGCTAGGATGGGTTTAATATCGATTAAATCTATTCTACCGCATTGTTCAATGCCTTCAATCATGCTGAGTGTTAACTTCTCTTCATTAACTTTGCGAACGATGGTATATTGGGTGGTAATTGGCTGTAATTCTGTAACACCTAATTCAGCAGCTTTTTTAGCAATAAAATCAGTTTTAACATTTTTAACCGGAGCGTAACATAGGCTTAAATATTGGGGTTTAGTAAAAGCTTTGTTTTGATGTGATATTGTAAAGAAGTAGTTGCTGCTATCTTGTTTAAAGATTGCGTTATATTCGCCATCTTTGCCATTAAAAATCGTGATATTGCAACCATCTTTTAACCGCAGGACATTTTTGAGATAGTTGATCTGCTTCCTATCCAAGCTAATTATACTATCATTGGGCTTAAAGTTTAGATATAAACGCGGAGTCATATGCTAGTTTAGAAGAGAAATCGATATGCAATTACAATTGAGTTAATTGCGTAATCTCCTGATACAGCGTTACTATATAAAGCATTCAGGTCAATATTTGCATTTATGTTATCGTATGTAGTGCTACCTTGTGTTATTGAATCTACCCCATATTCAAGAGTGAAATTAAAATCCTCTGAGACAATTAATGATGAAGCAAAAACCTCTAAAGCAATGGATTTATTGAATCTATATGTAAATCCTAATGTGGCTTGAGTATAAGGGGTAAAATCCTCGCCAAGTCCCGAGGTTGAGAAGTATCCACCGCCCATACCAACGCCAACAAAGGGGGACATAGCTTTTAGACCTCTATGCCATTCGAATGCTAAATTTGCTCCAGCATAATTATACATTAGTGTGATATCGGCCTCGGTAAGGTCATAAGAGGTGGTGATAGAGGTGCCCGAAGCGTTGGTCGAAGTATTATTGATTAAATCAATTGATTTCAGGAATAATTGCTTACTGCCAATTTCAATATCAAATCTTATAAATTTTCTATATTCAACACCAGTTTTAAGAGTAAATCCAATCCCATTAGTTGTTTCTAGATTTGTTTGTTCTCCAATGGCTATTGTGCCGGCTGCAACTATCAAATCACCATTTGAATCCAAAATATCTGTAGGGATATCTACAGAACCAAGGGTAAGGTCATTTAAATCACTTGGAAGATTATATGGCATAGTCATCCCCATATAAAATTGATATTTCTTTTGATTTTTTTCATACCACCAGAGACTATGATCGCCTTCATATTGATCAACTTGCATTGGTCCGTAGGCTTGCTGGCTTGCATTTGGGTGTTTAATTTGTTTTTTTATAGGGGCGGCTTCTTCATATTCATATATTATTTCTTCTTCTGCGTAAAGAGTGGAGCAAAAACAAAATAATAGAAGTAATATTTTAAATAGGGTCTTACTCACAGCATTCATTAATAAGTAATTTTAATTCAAAATTTATTTTAATATGTTTAACTATGTTTGTCATTATTTAATAATTCTAATATTTCTTTAGAAATCTTTTTGCCAAATTCAACAGCTGGCTGATCAAAAGGGTTAATGTTGCGAGTATACCCCATTAAAATGGTTTCAAGCATAAAATGCATCATGATTCCTCCTAATGTATAATCGGAAAACTCATTGATGTCGAACCTTCTGAGCATTTTGTTTTTTGCGACAAAGGATTGTATTGTAGCTTCCTGCTGAGCAAAGCTAACGTCACCGATGCTAGTGTTTCTGAGATATTCGTAACCTTTAAAATTTAAAATATCATCTTGAATTTTTGAGCCTTGATTTTGGGTATTTATAGTT
>JABJMA010000019.1 GCA_018659605.1 Rickettsiales bacterium | reverse complement strand
TTACTGCAGGAAAACATTGTTTTACAAAGTAATTTGGACGCGTAAGCATTGCGATAGCGCCCGCAGGGTAAAGAAGCTCCTTAGAGCTTCGGAATCAATCTTTCCCGGGGAGCCAATAAAATAAAAAAGCTAGGTATTTTGCCTAGCTTTTTTATTTTGTTATATCTTTAAAGATGAGAAGTTCCACAGGAAGTTTGACCAATTACTGCAGGAAAACATTGTTTTACAAAGTAATTTGGACGCGTAAGCATTGCGATAGCGCCCGCAGGGTAAAGAAGCTCCTTAGAGCTTCGGAATCAATCTTTCCCGGGGAGCCAATAAAATAAAAAGTCTAGATGGAAAAGCAAATCATAGAAGATAAATTTAGAGCTTATATAAATAGTGAAAGTTTTCCATGCGTTGGAGCTAAATCTTCTTTAGCTCAATCAAATCTGAATTTCTATTTTGCAGAATCTATTTTGGATTCATCCTATGATGATAATTTGCATGGGTCGCTAAAGGAGTTTGGTCAAAAACTCGATTTAGATGGCATAGCGTTACAATCATTTGTATTGATATTTTCAGATGAACAGCAATTTTCTGAAATAGACTTTGAAAATCTATTATGGAGAAAACTCCAATCTTTACATGATATTGATATTACCAAGAAGGTTGATTGGTCTGAGGATTGTGGATCCCTACCAGAATCCTCTAAGTTTAGTATGAGTATTGCAGGTTACAGCTTTTTCATAATTGGCGTTCATGCTAATGCTTCACGTTCAGCTAGAACATTTAAATACCCCGCTATGGTGTTCAATTCCCATGCACAATTTGAAACCTTACGCAAGAACGGTAAGTATGAAACACTACAGAAAATAATAAGAAAAAAAGATTTAGAAATCAATGGCTCCATCAACCCTATGGTAAAGAATTTTGGAGAAGGAGCAGAAGCAAACCAATATAGCGGCCGGCATGTTGATAAGAGCTGGAAATGTCCATTAAAAATAAAAGGTAAATAATGAAAATAATAGAAGCTAGAACAGGAACTGCATTTAAGTTAAAGCGGGGTGAGTATTTAACCGTAACAGACATTGAAGGTGAGCAAGTTTCAGACATGCTTGCTTATAACCTAGAGGACATAAGAGAGGTAATATCTTCAGGAAGATCACTTGATTATGCAGAGAACATATATTTAACTACAGGTAATATTCTTTATTCAAACCGCAGTAACCCGATGCTGACCATTGATAAGGATGAAGTGGGCAGACATGATTTTACCCTTACTCCTTGCTCTAAAGACACATTTAGAATTTTATATAATGACGATAACCCTCATCATGGTTGCCAAGGTAACTTTGAGAAAGTTTTATCGGCATGGGGTATTGAAGCTGATGATATCCCTACTGCATTTAATGTTTTTATGAATGTGGAGTTTGATAATATAGGTAAAATTTCAGTTCTTCCTCCAAAAAGCAAAGCTGGCGAATCTACAAAATTTAAAGCTGAAATGGATTTGATAATAGCTTTAACAGCATGTTCGGCTGGTCAGTCAAACAATTTTAATTACAAACCGATTGGTTATCAAATAACGAGCAAATGATTAAAGAGTTTTTTTCAGTAATAAGTAAGATAAGAATAGCCTCTTATTCCAGTATATCATCTGGGAAGGCCTGATTATATAAATCTATCAGCTCGTCTGCCATCTCTGTCTTTTTTTCTACTTCTAACTTTCTCAAAGTAGATATTTTTCTTATAATTTTTTTAGTAATAGGTTCATCTAATGCGTTGGCAATCTTTTCAACTATAGGCAAAGGAACAAGAACGCTACCACTCTCATACTTGACAATCTGTTGCTCAGTTTGGTTAATCTTACGTCCAAGCTGCATACAGGTAATATTTTTTATACGCCGCAATCGCCCTATATTCTTACCTAAAACTACATTTGATTCTTTAATATTATTTTTAACAGTCATATAACTTCTTCCTATTAACGTTGAGCGTATTCTAATAGGAAAGCACCTTCTCGTGCAATCAATATTTCCGCATTAGTTAAATTTACACCTGGCACCGATGAGCCACCACCCATCAAAAGATTTTGAGATCTTGTTTTATTTGATTTTTTTGGATGCCGCAAGCCAAGAATATGGCCTAATTCATGGGCTGTAGTTCTACTAAAGGAACCTTTTTTTGGCGCTCCATTTTGAGATAAAATACATTTTTGAGGAGGAGATTGCCCACGAGAACTTTTATCACTCCATTGCCCCATGATTACAATATTTTGTCTAGGAGAAGCATTGCCTTGAGAAGTTATTCCTAAATATGGAATAACATATATGTTAATTATATTTGGGTCCCTTGCCGCTAAAGGTAAGATGTTTTTTAACTTTTTAATCCGCTCTGGATCAGATTTTCCCTGCTCATTACGTCTAGCCCGCAAGAGATAATCGACCGTTTCTTGACGCCCCGCGCTTTTAGTACTTGCATTATGAACCCCTGCTAATTCCCATCTAATCTCTGCATCTGACCAAATCTTATTAAGATCCGGCATCACGGTATCTCTTATCATTTCAGGCGTAATCCAATTAACCATATCAACGCCTTTTTGCTGCATCTCTAAATCTTGTACTAAATGAAATCGCAACTTAAGCACTGGGGTATGGGAGTCAGAGCTAGCTATAGACTTTGATGCCGCAAATAACATTATGGTAATGCCTAAGCTAAATATAGCTTTGTTAAATAGGTTTATCATCTTAATAAGAATTCAAATTTTGTAGATAAAGGCTCCTATCTCAATACTTAACAATGAACTATTTTGTAGTAAAGAAAATATCATTAAGAGCTGCCCCATATCTTTTACTATGCTTTATTACTTGTTCTGGCATAATGACGAAAATGGTATTTAATACACAAAATATAAAAACATCTTAAGCAATTCTAATGATTATAAATATACTCAACCTATCTCGCTGGACCACAGAACAAGATCTCTCTGCGTTATTTAAAGCTTATGGCACCGTACAAACATGCGATATAGTTTTTGATAAAAAGCGCCGTATATCCAAAGGCTTTGCTTTTATTAAGATGTCCAATGATGATGATGCCAATGCTGCAATAAAGGCACTGCATGGATCTGTTTTCGAAGGTAAAAAAATAAAGGTAAAAGATTCAAAGCAAACTACAGTAGCTACCGAGCCTACCGACGAGAATATATAAAATATTTAGATCACCCCTAACCTTTTACACCAAGAGATATTATGGCACAATTTAAAATGCTACATACTATGATTCGGGTCTATGATTTACAGAAATCATTAGATTTTTATACCAACCTTCTTGGTATGAAATTACTGCGTCAAAAAGACTACCCAAATGGCAAGTTTACTCTGGCCTTTGTTGGTTATGGCGATGAATCAAATAATACAGTTATTGAATTAACCCATAACTGGGAACAAGATGCAGCGTATGATTTGGGAAATGGCTTTGGCCATATGGCACTCGGAGTACCAGACATTTACGCCGCCTGCGATTTATTAAAAGCATCAGGCGCAAATATCACTCGCCCCCCAGGACCAATGAAGCATAGCTCTACAGTTATCGCCTTCGTAGAAGACCCCGACGGCTATAAAATAGAGCTTATTGAAAAGTAATTAAAAACCGTCCCCGGTTCTTATGCAGCAATCTCTCCGCTATCAGCGATCTCTCCACTATCAGAGATAGTGATGTTGACAGATGTTTGTCCACTTTGAGAACCGTAAGATTCTACTTTTTTAACAACATCCATGCCGTCTACAACTTTTCCAAACACAACATGCTTGCCATCTAACCAAGCTGTTTCAGAGGTGCAGATGAAAAACTGCGATCCGTTTGTATTAGGACCTGCGTTAGCCATACTTAATATTCCAGGACCTGTATGTTTTAGTTCAAAATTCTCATCTTCAAATTTATCGCCATAAATTGATTTTCCACCTGTACCATTATGGTTAGTGAAATCACCGCCTTGACACATAAAGTCAGGAATCACTCGATGGAATGAGCTTCCTTTGAATCCAAAGCCCTTTTCATTAGTGCATAATGCTCTAAAATTTTCTGCTGTTTTTGGAACTATATCGTCACGTAATTCCATAATAATTCTGCCTAGCTCTTCGCCACCAGCGTTCATGTCAAAATAAACTCGTATTGCCATTTTTATATCCTATTTGTTAGTTACTATATATTACTAGGATTTGCTCATCATCTAAGACATGCTCCCCTGATACAATATTAGTGACGATTATCGCCTCGAAAAACATGTGTGTCAACAACCATTGTATGAACAAAGGGGATTTGGTATTAATAACGGGCTAAAATTTAAGTTCTGGGGCAGTGTGCTTAATTATTCGCAGGACGCTCTATTTTGCTTGCTAGTTATCTATACTGTCCCTAGATCATTATATCTCAAGATAACAGATATATTGTAATTTTTGTTAAAAAATATCTAAAACGGTAATAAGCAATAAGTTAAAATGTAATTTATCAATTCATGAATAATAAAATAACACACTGCACACCATGCACAAGCGCAGACCGTCCGCTTAATTTTGAGATAGCAAAACAAAAATTAATTGGTTTGAATGATTGGCAATTAATAGAGGATGGTCGAAAAATAAAAAAGAATTTTAAATTTAAAGATTTTATTACCACTTTAAATTTTGTTAATAAAGTAGGAAATATTGCCGAGATAGAGGGTCATCATCCCGATATATATTTTACTTGGGGAAAATGCACTATAGAGATTTATACTCATGCAATAAATGGTCTGCACGATAATGATTTTATCTTAGCTACGAAAATAGATAGACTATAGGTCATTAAGAGCCTCATGCATAAGGGCTATTTTTGCTATATTTACAACCACAAAATACACTGCCTTATTTTCTGTAGCCTGATATTTAACGGTATGATATGATGGGGCTTCTTCTCGGTGAGAGCCATCGAAAATGGTTGTTTTTTGTTATAACCACTAGAGTGGATAGAATATATTTTGTCTTGTTCTACAGTTATTTTATAAGGTGCTTTTTTGACGATATATGGTAAATTATTATTTGTCATAGCGATTTTATTGAGCTATTTGGATAAATGAATTATAATTTATAAATTAAACCATGAAGGCAATAACCAGAATCAATCATATAGGGCTAAGAGTAACCAGCCTTACAAAAGCAAGAACATTCTATGAACAATTAGGCTTTGAATTTATAGTCGGTCCGATTGGACCGGAGCCAGTTGCTATTATGGAACATCCGTCAGGTATTAATATCAATTTCATTCTCAATGGCTCTGCTGCTACAGCAAAAAATATTCTAATGGATGTCCCAGAAAAATATACCGGATATACTCATATTGCCTTAGAAATAAATGCTATTGATGAAATATTAAAATTATTAAAATCAAAGGATATTAAAATCACTGAAGGACCGGTAACCTTCCCAGGCGGTACATCAATATTTATCCGAGATCAGGATTATAATGTCATTGAATTTCATAAGCCGGAATAATTATGACAAAACCATATTCAGCATCTTGTGAGCGTAATTGGCGACCTATAGCTGATATATTAAAAAAATTAGTTCAAAACAAACCACAAATATTATTTGAAGTAGGGTCAGGAACTGGACAACATGCAGTATATATTACTCCATATTTTCCAAAACTTACCTGGATTACATCAGATTTGTTATCCAATCATGATGGTATTAAGGAGTGGTTAGATGAAGCAAAAACAACGAATATCAGAGGACCTGTTGAATATGAAATTGGTAAGAATGATTTCCCCTGTAAGCAATGTGACCTAGTGTTTACTGCTAATAGTTTTCATATTATGAGCTGGAAAAATGTTGAAGAGTTAATTCAATCTAGTTCGAAACGATTAGGCAATAAAGCATTATTTGTGGTTTACGGTCCTTTCAAATATGGCGGTACATATACTTCGCAAAGTAATGCTGATTTTGATCAACGGCTTTATAAGCGAGATTCAAATAGTGCCATACGCAATTTTGAAGACGTGCAACATCATATGAAAACGCATGGCCTATCACTCTTTAATGATTTTAAAATGCCAACCAATAATCAAATGTTAGTATTTCAAAAAGATAGCTAATAGTAAGATTAATTCATCAATCTACATTTTTAAGATCAATAATCTTGATACTACCAAGGCAAAATTTCACCATTTGAATGCTAGAATGTTCCGCTATTAGAGTTAGTTAATTTATCTATTAATCCTGCAATTCTTGTTTTACAAAGTAATTTGGACGCGTCAGCTTTTGCGATAGCGCCCGCAGGGTAAAGAAGCTCCTTAGAGCTTCTGAATCAATCTTTCCCGGGGTTCCAAAAAAATAAAAAAGCTAGGTATTTTGCCTGGCTTTTTTATTTTGTTATATCTTTAAAGATGAGAAGTTCCGCAGGAAGTTTGAGTAGTAAAGTTATCACCACTGATTACTTAAAAGCTAAGACAATATATATCAGAATCAATTAAATTGCAGATATAGACTGTAATCACAAATACATTCTTTCCAGGGATTCTTCCACATTATTCATCTTATGTGCATAATTTAACACATAAGGTTGAAATTTAAGAAAGTCCTGCTATCAAGCCGGCATTAGATTTATTTGATAAAGATTTCTGTCTTTCCGTAAACTACTCGATAAGGCGCTACCTGTCTAATTAATAATAATATATTTAGCACAAATGGTGGTTAAACGGCTTATATTATGTGAAATGGTTCCAAATAATATTCTAATCTAATAATAATTAAATAATTACAATGACTAGATCTAACGCTAAACCAGGAGTACAAAAAGAAACAACAGAGGCACTTTGTCAGCATATCGGTTTTAAGACTGGTATTACGGCAGCAACTTCAGCAACGATAATATCACTTGATGATAACAATATTACTATTCAGTTTCAAATTCCAGGCAATCACAAGCTTATAACTCTTGAGAAGAAATATTCACAAGAATCTTTTAACTCAGTATTTGCTGAAAAATCAAGATGCAGCGATGGTCACAATGTTACGCTAGCTGCCGTTACTTTTGCTCAAATATGGAATTCTATTAATCTTCAGCAACCTTGCTCTAAGGGGTCACATGTAATTGCTGCAGAAGAGCAGCCGCCAGTATCATATACCACCGAGAGAGCTGCAGGCGCGTCTAGCATCTCACAACCAGCCCTCTAGGCCCTATTAAAACTGGCTTATTAGTTTCCCAAATAATTCTCAAAAAATAGAGTTTTGCTATGAGGCTTATTTATGGATCAACAGGTGATAATAAATGATTATAATATTATAATATAAAGATTCCTTGCTTGTATAATATAAATGCTCTAGTATCACTCCCTGAAAGTTCTAGGATTAGCCAAAAGAGCTTTCAATTAACAATTTAATAAAATATTTTCAAAATGGCAACAGGTATAGTAAAATGGTTTAACACAACCAAAGGTTATGGATTTCTTCAAGCTGAAGATGGTAGCAACGATGTGTTTGTTCACATTAGCAAACTTGAGGAGAAGGGTATTAACACCCTACAAGAAGGTCAAAAAGTTTCTTATGACACTGAAGAAAGCAGAGGTAAAATAGCTGCTACTAATATTGAGATCATATAATTAATAAGGTCTCTTTTAGCTAAAAGCCTCTTTATAGAACTTTTGCTAATCATACATTAATCATTCTAAGTTTTAACTTTAGTCAAATAGGTTAGGATTTAGAATGCTTATCTACACAGCTATAAATTATATAGCACTTACTATCAGAATTAAGAATATAAAACAGGTAATAACTAAGCTTTACTTGAGCTTAAAACTGTCTGATGGATTATTGATATGAAGATATGAGAAATGTAACACCAAAACAAATCAAAACAGAAATACTATCTGGACTAACTGTATCTCTAGCACTAGTGCCAGAAGCTGTGGCCTTTGCATTTGTTGCAGGAGTACATCCATTAGTTGGATTATATGCGGCATTTATCGTTGGCCTTATTACTTCAGTACTAGGTGGAAGACCCGGCATGATATCTGGCGCAACTGGAGCACTTGCAGTTGTTATGGTATCGCTCGTTACTAATCATGGAATTGAATATTTATTCGCCGCCGTAATATTAATGGGAATAATTCAGATGATTGCTGGAGCACTTCGTCTAGGAAAATTTATTCGTATAGTACCTCATCCAGTAATGCTTGGTTTTGTAAATGGACTTGCAATAGTAATCTTTCTAGCGCAGTTAAGCCAATTTCAAACCCTTGACTCTACTGGCAGCATTATATGGCTATCAGGTAATAAACTATATATAATGCTTGCTCTAATTGCTCTAACAATGGCAATCATTCATTACTTACCAAGATTTACCAAAGCTATTCCTTCAGCACTTGTAGCTATTTTAGTTATATTTGGCATTACAGAATTATGCAATATCGATACTAAAGCAGTTGGAGATATGGCAAGTATTGCAGGTGGATTTCCTAAATTTCATATTCCTATAATAGATTTAAATCTTGAAACTCTCAAAATAATTCTACCCTACTCAATAATACTTGCTGGCGTTGGACTTATTGAAAGTTTACTTGCACTTACTCTAGTTGACGAAATTACTGAAACTAGAGGTAGAAATAGCCGTGAATGCGGAGCCCAAGGAATTGCCAATGTTGTCACTGGTTTTTTTGGCGGTATGGGAGGATGCGCAATGATTGGCCAAACCATGATCAATATTTCTTCAGGAGCTAGACATCGCTTATCTGGAATTACAGCCGCTATATTCCTACTTAGCTTTATTATCTTTGCTGCACCATTAATTGAAGCCATCCCTATTGCAGCACTTGTTGGGGTAATGTTTATGGTAGTAATTGGAACTTTTGCATGGTCAAGCCTTAGAATAATGAATAAAATACCAAAAAGTGATGCATTTGTCATTGTTTTGGTTTCAGCAACAACTGTATTTTTTGATCTAGCTGCTGCTGTTTTTGTTGGAGTTATTGTCTCAGCACTTGTTTATGCATGGAATAATGCGCATCATATAACTGCTGTCATCAATGAAGATTCAAGTAAAAACACTAAGATTTATGATTTGTATGGACCTATATTCTTTGGATCTGTCGCATCGTTTAAAGACTTGTTCCATCCAAACACTGATCCTGATAACATTATCATAAATTTTGAGCATAGTAGAGTTTGGGATCATTCAGGACTAGAAGCTCTAGAGCAGTTAGCCAAAAAATATAACAAGATTGGCAAAATAATAAAATATCAAAAGCTTAGTATTGATTGTGCCAATCTGCTAGAGAAGTCAGGATGCATAATAGATCGTAATAATGAATCTGATCCACATTATGAAGTAGTGATGGATAGAAGTTATGAGCCTGGAACAGAAATGGATAAAATTAAAGAACCTTAATGATAAAGGTTGCTTCACCAGCTTATAAAAGTTGTTGGAGTTCTCATGCTGAGAATTAGCTCTATTTTACGCAATTAAATACTCCTATTCATGGCAAACTAGGCTATCTTCAATAGTTAATCTGCTTTTATTTGGCCTAGACCTATAAAAATTAATTATTTGGCTTCAGTGAGAAGTTTACTTCCAGAGTGTTAAACTGATCATCATCAATTGATTTAGTAGTAATCTCTAGTAATTCTTTTTCACGAACATATTTTAAAACCCCTACTCTCTCCCATCCTAAGGCCTTTAAAGTTACATTGTAAAATTCTTTAATCTCATCACCTCTTGCCTGCCCTTGAAATACCGCCTCAACAATACGGCCAGAATCATTATAGAAAACCGAAGAAGTGTCATTTTTAAGATGAAAATTTAAAGGTACCGGTAAATCAGAAATACCAGGAACGTAATTACGTGAATCTGCAAAGGCACATGAAGTAAACAAAATTGATATTAATATTAATCTTTTAGCAAACTTCATATTTCACATTAGGTTTTATATATAATAAGTCTTAATCAAAAGATTTGATAAATCTAGCAAAATCTAACTTATAAGGATTAAATGACACGCTATCCTTCACATAGGCAGCAACATTTACATATATTCTTCCAATGCTTTTCATACCCTGACAATGTAGACCATGAAATTTTCCAATTTTAAGATTTGCAAATAGGCTATAAAATGATCGTTTTATGGACTTTTACTCTTACATATAATTTAAAAAGGATGTTGCCAACTATCAGTTCTTTTACGTATCCCTTTTTCTACATCGTTTTTTAGATAAGTTTTTATTAAGTTCTAAAGCGATAGGCTTAAAAATTTGGTTGTGATAAACTCTTTGTAGATAAAATTAAATTACTATTCTTCATACCCCTACTAATATCTTTACCATCTAGTTTGACCACCTCCATAAAAAAAGGCGCCAGGGATTACCTAGCGCCTTAATTAAAAAACATTTAAGAATTAACTTAGAATAATGTTTTTAGAGATAATGTAGTAGTAGTTGTCTCTTTGTTTAAAGTATCATAATTGATATTACGTACACCAGCATATATGGCTAATGAATCACTAACATCATAGCTTAATGTAGCTCCATAAGTAACATAATTTGTATCAGTACCATCAGCATCAGTATAAGAAATACTAGGATCTAAACGTATTTGATCGGTTATGACAAATTGATTATCTATAGTAAATACAGCTGCTGAATAAGCTCCAGAACCATCTGAACCAGAGGCAATTTGTTTCATATCTGCTGATAAAGTATATTTAGCAATACCTCTTGTACCACTAACAGCCAAACCAAAGCTATATTCTGTAGCATCAGTAGCATAGTCTGAATCATCAGTATCAATTAAATCAGGTGCTATAGAAGCATTTAAATCTACAATTACATCACCAGTAGCAATTCTACGACTCAAAGCAATTTCTGGATTGTAAAAACCATTTTGATTATTATTATTAGTAGAAGATGTATTATTATCTGTATCACCATATGAAACTGTTAGTGATAAAGTATTTTTATCACTAAGACCGTAATCTATAGTTTCCGTAGTAGTCGTTCCATCTGTTTCAACACTATCAGTCTCTGTGTAAGTATTTAGATCATAAGTAGTAGTTGATACTATCTGACCTGTAACTGGTTTAAAGAATAAATCTGATACACCTGCTGCATTAGCTGAAACTGTAAATGCAGATATTGCAAGTGTAGAAGATGTTAGTAATAATAATTTTTTCATAGGAAGAAATAAAATTTGTTATGAATTAATCAAATATGATTTAAATAACAAAAATCAACTAAAACTTGTAATTTCCTAATAATTTTTGTTAGCCAAATTTGACATTTTGAGCTAATTCTGGAGTTTTAATACCATAATAAGTTGTTGATGTTTGGCGCCTCATATAATTTTTCCAACAGTCAGAACCAGATTCTCTACCACCTCCAGTCGTTTTCTCACCACCAAAAGCTCCACCTATTTCGGCACCAGAGGTGCCTATATTTACATTTACAATTCCACAATCAGAATGATTACGAAAAAACTCAGCCTCCGCTATATTTGTTGTAAATATACTGGATGATAAACCTTGCTCAACATCATTATGCATTACCATTGCATCATCTAATGTTTTATATGGAGCAACATATAGCAATGGGGCAAAAGTCTCTTCCTGCATTATTGGAATTTGTTTATTAAGACCCACTAGGGCTGGTTGCACATAATAAGCATTATTATATTTATTAGCAAACAACCTCTGTCCATATAAAACATTTACACCAGAAATTTTAATTTTCTCAATTGCGTTAACCATAGCTAAATATGAAGATTTATTAATTAAAGGACCAATTAGCTTTTTCTCATTAAATGGATCCCCTATAACTTGCTCATTAAGTTTCGCATATTGCATTTTTAATTTATCTAAAAAACTTAAATAAATTGTTTCTTGCACAAATACTCTTCTAGTCGTGGTACATCTCTGACCACAAGTACCAACAGCTCCAAATACAATCGCATCAAGCGCTAATTGCAAATTAGCTTTATCAGAAACGATCACTGCATTATTTCCACCTAACTCAAAAATAGATTTAGCAAACCTCTTAGCCAATATTGGTGCAATTATTTTACCCATTTGGCATGACCCAGTTGCAGAAACTAATGCAATTTTCTTATCCCTAACCATAGCATCTCCAAGCTCTTTATCTGAAATAATTATTTCAGATAATTTATCAGCATTTTTATATATATGCTTATAATCACTACAGGCCTGGTTAAAAATACTTTGTGATGCCAGAGCGACTAGTGGAGTAATTTCAGAAGGCTTCCATAAAACTGTATTACCACAAATAATAGCTAAAGCAAAATTCCATGCCCAAACCGCAGCAGGAAAATTAAAAGCTGATATTACTCCGACAACACCAAGTGGCCGATAACTCTCCTGCATTTTATGCTCGAATCTTTCAGAGGCAATATCTAAACCATATAGCTGCCTAGACAAGCCTACTGCAAAATCACAAATATCAATCATTTCTTGGACCTCACCACGGGCCTCGCTTAAGATTTTACCACATTCAAGTGTAATCATTTTTGCTAAATACTCCTTTTCAGCACGAAGCTTTTCACCAAACAATCTAATTAATTCCCCACGCTTAGGCGCTGGTACGTTTCGCCAGAAAGTAAACTGTTCAGAAAGTGATTTTACTTTTATATTATAAGCCCGTTTATCATCTTTCTTTAATTTCGCAATTAAGCTGCCATCTATTGGAGTAAAAACATCTAAATCACCTTTCGCTATAACGCTGCTAATTCCAAAATGCTTAAGTAAATCATGATTATTCATTTAATAACTCCTCAAAAATATTTTTGTTATTATGGAAATCAATAAAATAACTCCCTGTTTTAGTAGTAAAAAATTCCTTAATTGGAATTTGTTCCTGCGCCACAAAACCCTTACTTCCAAATACTCCATTAGCTGATAACTCAATGTTAGTAGCAATGGATAACGCCGTTGTCCATGAGATTGCAGTTCTATATTTCCCACATAATTTCTGAGGATAATAATCTGCCACAAATTCTTTTGTTATCTGCCTACCATTAACCTCACCTTCAACCGACACATGGATAATCACATGATCATTATCATCTGGTAATAAAGCATGACGAAATAATCCAACAATCTTATCTTGATCATCGCGTAATTTTAGCTGATCAATAACTATTCTTAAACAATCTAAATGACCTGGATATCTAATAGATTTATAATTTAAATTACGAATCTCTCCATCATAGGCTTCACATAATGTTCCCACTCCACCTGAAGTCAGAAATGCTTCATACTCTACTCCATTTACAAAAATTGTCTCTTTACGCCCCATTGAACGAACTTCTTTTTTCGTGAAATCCTCAACGACAATAGATGGTTTTATATATTCATTTACTAGCCCCTCTGGAGACCAATTACATGCATATCCGAAATCCCCCACAGGGTTCTGAGGGAGTGCCCCTACTCTTAAACGTGCCGATCTGATAGTTTTTGTATCGAATTTTTTAATCAACCCATTAGCTATTATATTAATAATTCCTGGAGCTAAACCATTTTGTGGGACAAAAAGAGAATCGGCCTTTTTTGCTATCTCTTGGACATAGTTTGTAGTTTTTACATCTTCTGTAGGGTCAAAATAATGCAATTTTTCTGCTAAACATAAACCAGCCAGAGCCTTATTAAAATTATAAGGCAGACATGATACTAAGCTTTCTAAATCATGCTTACGAATAATCTTGCGCAGGGATTCTATATCAGCACAATTAGCAGTTTCAAAACATATATCTGGATCCTCATGCTTAATTACATCAATTACTACAACCTTAAACCCTAAATCAAGTAATAGCTGGGCTAATAATTTGCCTATAACACCATATCCACAAATAAGTATTTTATTAAAGATCCTATTTTTTTGCATCAGTCATATCAAAAAGGTTTGTTGCCTGTTCACCCAAAAACCCTTGGAATAATGTTGGCTCGCTATTTTCATCATTGACAAAGCCACGTTCAGCAAATTCATAATAAGCATAACTCCAGGGCACTGTAATTAAGTTACCTTCAGCATCATGTGCTGCACAATCCTCAATAACAGCTTCTGTTGCAGATTGTCTTAATATAGATCCCTTCTCACCCTCTATTGCTGTTTTTAGGGGAATACCATAATTTTTAAGCGATATGAGTGTTGAGTCTATATCTGGCCATTCTTTAACATTTTGAAAATTTATATTAGCGGTAAAATGGTTAACCGAGTTACCATGCAATAGTACCCATGCAGCATATTGTGAGAATCTGTTAGCCTCATAAATATCAGCTCGCTGTGGCGGACTCCATGGCCTAGTAAAAAAACTAACTAATTGTGCTATTAATTGCTCAGACTTGTTTGAATCGAGATCCTCAACATTTAAATTTTGGAGTAAATGTTTGATATCATCATTAATTTTACAATTGCAACTAGCGATGTTTCGAGTTATTATTTGAGTAAATTCTTCTGGGAACTGATCAACTAAAAGTTCGCTTATAAATATTTTAGGCAAGGTATCATCTTCATGCTCCAAATGAATCGCATGTAATTTTTTAGTCTCGAACTCATATTCTGCCTTAATTTTATAATCAAAAGCTTGAAAGATTTGGACAAATGGCTCAATACCTGATTGCTGATTAGGAATATCATCTTTAAAACTTCTAAATGCTATATGATCGTTAATGACGCTCCCGCCTTTTTCCTCGACTAGATTAGCATATTGATTTGCATAACTCACCCTACCTTTATAATCATGCCATAGCTTGCTTAATAACTTATCTAATATTTGTTTTTTATTCATTGATTTGTGCCTCCTAAATAGCAACTAAATTGATCTTATTAAACTATGTCTATCTACATAATTAGCATAATTACAATATTAATACAATTTTTAGTTGGAAAAAATCTTTATTCTTTTGAAAGAGGGTCATATCCAGACCCTCCAAATGGATGGCATTTACATATTCTTTTTACTGCCAGAAAACCACCTCTTATACAACCTTTAACTTTAATAGCCTCTACTGCATATTCAGAACATGTTGGTAAGAAACGACATCTAGGGACTATTATCGGTGAAATAAAATAACGATATAAAAATATAATTGAATAAAATGGTAGCTTAGCTATAAAGCTAAAGCTTTGTAGGATTTTCTGCATCAGCACCATAAACTTCAACTGGATCAAAAACTTTGTTATCTTCCTTGAAGACTAATTTCAAATTTTTATCTGGCGTTTGACCAATTGGTATTGAGCGATAAAAACAACTTCGATAACCAACATGACAACTAGCCTCATCACCTTCCATTTCAACAGAAATCCAAACAGCATCTTGATCATCATCAATTCTGATATCTTTTACTTTTTGAATTAAGCCACTAGTGGCTCCTTTATGCCAAAGACAATTACGACTACGTGAGAAATAATGCGCCTCTCCTGTTTCAATAGTTTTAATAAGAGCTTCCTGATTCATATAGCCAACCATTAAAACATCGCCATTTTTGCTACTAGTGGTAACACAAACTATTAAGCCATCTTTATCAAATTTTGGTGCCAGCTCTTTATCTTCCTCTACTTGTTCAACTGTTTTTCTTTTATGAAAAAATTCTTTATCTTTATGCATCTCTTAATATTTTTTGATATTGCTTGGATGGCCTTATAGAGAATTTTCAGAAAAAATCCAATATTTTATTATTATGTTGTTGCCGCTACATGATGACATCAAATATTATTGTTCGATCTATAGGAAATAACCTACGGATTAAAATACAAGTTGAGTCAGCACCTCAATATCAACCATTGATAATTTCGTAAGACCTTGGATTAAAAAGTTGGAAATGCCACCACTCATTATCGTAAGAATCAAAACCCGCCAATGTCATGATTTCTCTAAGTAAAACTCTATGATTTCTAGCCCTTTCTGATACATCCTTCGAATTAAAAAAAGCTAATTCAGTAAAATTATCAAAATCTGTCCCCATATCAAGCTCTAAACCGCTGGAGTCACATAATGTCAAATCAACTGCGATACCTCTACAATGAGGTACCGATCCGGTCTCGGGGTTAGAAACGAAATTACTATCACCTATAATATCAAACATCTTCTCTTGAACCGAATATGGTCGATAAGCATCCCATATTTTAAAAACCAAATTTTCCTTCCTTGCTATATCTATAGCCTTCTTTAGACATAAAAATGCCTCTTCATGTAAACTTGCTTCAAAATCCTCTGGATATAACACATCTTGAAATACATTATCATAGGTCTGATAACGCAAATTAGTGATGAGCTCTGCGGTAATATTACTTAGCTTCTTTAAACTTATCATATTGACTATAGAAATTTTATCGTAAATCACTTACATGACACGACATATATCAGATTGACTAGCTTTATTCGCAGCTGACTGAACTTTATCAGAAAAAGAATCATCAAGCTGAGGAAAGTCCAAGAAATCACTAGTACCTGTATAACCAGAAATTAAAGAACCATTTGTAATAGAACTTGAACCAGAAAGACCTCGAGCACGTTGAAAATTTTTATACAACCCATTACAAGCAACGGATAAGTCCGAGGCATCATAAACTTCCCGACAATTAAGCCTATCTACAGCTATCAAAACTCTCTCAGCTATAATAGCTAATAAGTCTGACTGCCTAAATAAATTTTCATTTATTGTGTCTTTATTAGGCATTTGTGCTTCTGCATGAACATTAGGACCAAATAACCTTATTTCAAATCTTGAATCCTTCCTTTCACCACCAACGACTCTAATAGAAGCTGATTTACCTGTATCAAGCCTATGCCTAGTATATGAGCTAGTTGCATCTGATGCGAGTGCAGTACCAGATCTTCTCTCTTCTAGCGGGTAAACCTTCCAATCAATATGAGGGACAAGTTTGGAGCAACGAAATATACCTGTAATCTCATCAGTGATTAATTTAGTTAACTCTTTATTTACCTCTTCTAATAAATGGGTATAGAATTCTGTATATTTAACAGATTGAAGTGTTTTTTTACCATTAGCAAGCTCTGTATACTGCTTTGCTGGACATGCCGTATTTATTGAGTTACCATCCTTATCTTTAACCCACATACTTAAATTCAACTGAAAAGATGGGGCTTGAATAATTTTAACACCAAAATTTGGTGCATAATAATCTACTAGCAAACTTTCAACATCTTGTGCAGTTTTAATTGTCTCACTTAATGAACATGGTTTATCAATATTAACCTCATAAGCATAAATAAGATCTGTTATGGACTGCTTTAAATTACCTTCCCTTAAATGCCCTATTATTCTTTGAGCCATATTCTCTCTTGGCATCTCCATAAAGGCTATATTTTCGCCTAATTCATTACATAATATTAAATGTAATAATATCAATTCGCTTCTAGATGAGTTTTTTAATTTCTCTGCGATTTCATCTCGCGCATCCTCCGATAACCTATAAATCTCGCTCGTTGCTTTATTGAATAAAGCACGCTTTACACACCTCTGGAGATCTTCATATTTCTCTTTTTGCTCAACTGTTAACTCACTAACCTCATCAATTATACCAACTTCTATCTCAAAGCCAGACCTAACCTCCATTTGATTTTTTGGCGCTGGTTGCGCTTGCTCTTTCTCATCAATTACTAAAGAGTCAATATTTGGAAAAACAGTATTACCTCCGCCTCCAGACTTAACTCCCCCCACTGAATTATCTTGCACTGATAAGCTGCCATCACTTTGTACATCTTCTTCTTTTTGATCAACTCCTAACCTTTGCTCAAGCTCATCTAAATTAACTTCACGCTCTTCAAATTTCTTAATAGCTGCTAAATTTAATGCTTTTAATGTATATGGATAGCCTGGATTTGTACATAAATCCTCTATTGTTACCTGGCCAGATACTCCATCTTTCGATGCCGCTCTCGGATCCTGATAATTTAAATTCTCTACTTGTAATATATCACATAGTAAATAAGTGATATATTGAGATATGTTAGAATAATTATTCTTCATCCATAACTCATCTAATTGTGCTATATCATTGTCTGTAACATGTGCAGTTACAAATCCAGCTGGACGCTCAGTGAATTCAGATATTGTATATGGATTAAAATCATAGTGATAACAATCTGCTGTATTATCATGATTATAAAATTTATTAACTTTAATACTATTGAGTAAAACTAACAAATTCATAACGAATTGAATGCTGTCCTCAATCTCTAATTGTTTATCCACACCCTTATCAACCTTAGCATCCTCATCCTTGAAAGCCTCATCCTTACGCAACAATATTACTTCTGCAATATTTCTTTTAGGAGTAAAGCCCTCAGTGTTAGATACCTTTAGAAATCTATCTATTATCCTTGGCAAATGAACCAAATATACTCGTGTTAAAGAATTATCAAAATGATTTGGATTAGGGTGACTACCAAAATCACTAATAAGGGTATCTATATCATCTTTACTAGGAAAAAGTTCCTCCACGGATTTAGCTCCACTCTGTTTTAATCCGTTTGACAAGACCTCCAAGACAGATTTCAATGAATAAAATGTCATGATATTCTTTTTAATATCATTCTTTTTTAGTTCATTAGTAGTAGCAGGGCTTGAGGAGGGATTACTAACAATATCATCTAACAAAGCCATCGCTTGCGTGATGCGCTCATCGACTAATCCAGCATAACTATCCAATTTAGCCAAAAGCCCTTCTAGAGCCTCATCCATAGCCTCAATGCTAGATTTAGTAGCTCCAGATCCATCAGACATACTGCTACGAGTTCCTGCTTCATCAGAGAATTTCTCTTCCTGAGGCACTGGAAGTAGCATGATCCGGTTTAATACTGACGCTTCTCTTGAATTTTTTCTGCTCAATTTATCCCCTTTAACACATAAAATTTGCAAGCTATTCCAAAGGTTCTAAAAACCCTTAACTACTATATATGACCGCTTGGATCATGAACATATGTTAACCTTTATAACATAACCTGCAACTCCTGTTTCACCATAATGACATTACTAAGAAAACTCAAGTAAATAAAAATCTTGTCCATCTCAATACTTCTATAATAGAAATACCCCCTCTTAATAGATTTATAAGGATTTATGCAAGAAATTATCAGTACCAGCTTGATGCTTATCGACCCATTGCATATCATCACCTTCAAAACATACCGTTTTAGTGTGATAGGATCCAGATAATGCCCTACTCCTATTAAATATATTTTCTTTGTCACTAGATTTGTCTATTAGAGATGCTGGCTGAAACACATGTTCCTTATTAATTTCATCTATAGCTTCTAATAACTTCTCAGCAATAATTGCCAATTGGTTTGATTGCAGGAGTGTGCTTTCATTAAATGTTTCCTTATTTGGCATTTGTGCTTCCATATGAACGTTTGGACCAAATAACCTTATCTCAAATCTTGAATCATCTACTGTTGTTCCTACAACCCTAATCGTTGCCGATCTAGCACTATCCTTCCTATGACGCGTATAAGTACTTGGCGAATCAGATATAAAATCACTACCCACCCTATGACGCGTATAAGTACGTGGCGAATCAGATATAAAATTACTATCATTACTTTTATCCTCATCATAAACCTTATAATCAATGTGACAAACAATCTTCGAACAACGAAATATACCTGACATATCTATAATTAAATCCGTGAGCTTAATATTCACTCTGTCAAGTAGATGAGTGTAAAATTTATAATGTTGAATACAATTTAGCTGATGTTTTTCAATATTTTTACCATCAACTTTCACTATTTGTTGACTATATAATGACACCGACTTAGAGGTATTTACTTCACCACTATTTTGAACTCTATCCTCATAAGTCCATAAACTTACGTTAAGCTGAAATGATGGGGCTTGTTCAATTTTAATACCGAAATTTGGCGCATAAAACTCTTTCATCGCCCGTTCTACATTTTGGGCTAATGCCACTGTTTCATGTAAATCACAAGGCTTATCAGTATTTATTTCATAAGCATAATAAATATCAGTAATGTTTTGACTAAATACACCTTGTTCTAAATACTTTAATATTGTAGTTACCATCTTATCCCTTGGTATTCCCATAAAAGCTATATTCTTACCTAACTCATTACATAATATTAAATGCAATAGGGCATGCTCACTTCTAGCCAGGGCATTAAAGTTTGTCCTTACTAAGTCTAAAACCTCTATATCACCCGATTTTACCCTTTTAAAGCTTGTTTTATCCGCATCAGACAAATCAAAAGCCGGTTTTCTTTTAGCCGGCCCTTGAAAATCATTACTAATATCAAAAAACTTCCCATCTTCCCTCACATCCTCTTCACTATCTTGTTCTAAGCTGCCCTGACTATCATCAGCATCCACATATTGTGCCTTTCTAAGATTATGTAATTCCTCCCATATCAATTGCTTACATCTCTCTAATTGGACGAAATTGCTATTTGGCTCAGGAGTATCTACTAAGCCTATCTCCATTTCGAAACCAGATTTAATCCAAATATGATTCTTAGGAGTATTTATTGATGATAAGCCCTGCTCTATCCCTGTTTTTTGGTTCAGCCCCTGTTCTAACTGCATTAGATCAACCTTCTTTTTAAGAAATTCATCATTCGCAAATTTATTCATATTTTTTAATGTGTAAGGATAGCCAGGATTTAGGCATAACATCTCAAATGTAATATTATGCTGATGCTGACACAATATATCACCTAATAAAAACACAAGATATTGTGATATATTTGAATAATTATTTTTCATCCAGAATTCATCTATTCCAGGTAAACTATATTCTATCTTATCAGTCATAAAGCTTGTGGGTATATCTTGAATAGCCCAACCATATGGATTGAAATTATAATTACCCAAAATTTCTTCATCCTGATGCTGATGAGGAAAAAAATCATTAACATTTATCTCATTTAGATACACTAATAAATTCTTGATAAATTGAACGTTTTCATTTGCACCTTCTTGACCATGTATATCTTGATTTCCTCCACTTAATAACTGATATACTCTGTTAGTATTAACAATATCACTGCTGAATTTATAAACTATTCGTGGTAAATGAATCAGAAACACCCGGGTTAAAGAATTCTCAAAATGATCTTTCTCTTGGTGTAGCCCTAACTCTTCAACCACTTTCCCCATCATAATTTCATTTTGGAAGCTTAATTGCTCACCATCAGATGACATAGAGTGATTAATCGCTAATAATACAAATATTAATGAATATTGTGTCATAATATTTTTTTTAATATCTCTGCTTTTTTCACCATCCTTGGTAAGGCTATATTGCTTACGAGCATAATCAATCGATGCTTCTAACTTTGTAATACTAGTAGCAATCAAATGACTCTTTGCTTTTATGCTGAATTGTTTGGATCTTAAAAAAACACTACTAGGCTGCTCATATTCTGAATTTATAAAACTTATTAAATTCGGATCTTTTAATGATATTAAAATATCCTCAACTTTTTCTTCGCTTTTATGACCTTGTCTCATTACAACCTCTATTACCAAAAAGGGTTATATTCCTCCATACTATGCTTTATTGTTTTAGACATCTATTTTTTCATTTACGAATAAATTAATCTTATTTCTCAGTAATATAGCAGTAGCCCGACAACCAACATCATTGACATTATAAAGGTTAGGGACAGATGCAGAATCAATAAGACCCTAACCTTTCCATTTAGACCAAACCTATTCGTCTTAACCTCTTTTAACACATATGATTAACATTAAATTATAAAAAGTTAAAATGCTGAACTCTAAAAAAAATCAATTCTAATGCGTTATAGAAAGTATTTTTAAGATTAAAGCAAATAATCTGTAAGGGTATGAGATACTTATAATTGGAGAGTGGCGGGAGTGAAGGGACTTGAACCCTCGGCCTCCTGCGTGACAGGCAGGCGCTCTAACCAACTGAGCTACACCCCCAGGGTGTTAACTGCTATCTAAAATAGATAGCAAAATTATGGTGGGCGATGACAGGTTCGAACTGCCGACCTCCTCGGTGTAAACGAGATGCTCTACCAGCTGAGCTAATCGCCCATAATTTTAAAATGTCACTTTCACTACAGGAATACACCTGGTGAAGTTGATGGTATAGTCACTTGATATGTATTATCAAGAGTTTTTTATTTATAAATTTTCGATATATATATGATGTGGAGCAAAACATTCATTAAACTAAATTTCTCAGCATTTAATGTGCCAATCTCTCAGCCTTAGAATTTGATGAAACCTGGTTCTCAACTTTTATTTTTTTAGGAATTTTTGTTAGTGCAAAAGGTATTACCTCAGAGAACTCTGAGACTGTAATTATTTTTAAACCTTTTGTGACTTTCTTAGCCAGCTCTGCAAGATCCTTCTCATTCTGCTTAGGTATTAAAACCGTTTTAATGCCAGCACGTTTTGCAGCTAATAACTTCTCTTTTAAACCACCTATTGGTAAAATCCTACCCCTTAAAGTAATCTCACCAGTCATAGCAACATACTTGCTAATAGGAATACCAGTCATCAATGATACTATGGATGTACAAATAGCCACACCTGCAGATGGACCATCTTTAGGCGTAGCTCCTTCAGGAACGTGAATATGAATTTTACTTTTTTGGATTTCAGTACTGGTAACTCCGTATTCTAAGCAAGTTGATCTAAAGTAACTATAAGCAGCCTGTATTGACTCTTTCATAACATCTCCTAGCTTGCCAGTATATTCAATTTCACTTTTACCTGGAAGTCTTACGCTTTCTATTGAGAGTACATCGCCTCCAAACTCTGTATATGCTAGACCAGTTGAAACTCCAATACGATCTTGGTCTAGGATTTTACCATGATCATATTTAGCTACCCCAAGAAAATTTTTAATATTAGCAGAATTTACACTAACCTTTGAAATCTTAGTATTTGTATCAATTTTTTTGGTAATCTTACGTGTTAAGCTTGATATTTCTCTTTCGAGATTTCTAACACCGGCCTCATAGGTATATTTCTTTATAACTTCTGTTATAGCATCATCCGAAACATTGATTTCCTCTTCCTTCAATCCAGCATTAATTATTTGCTTAGGTAGTAAAAATCTCTTAGCTATCTCCAGTTTCTCATCCTCTGTATAACCTGATAACCTTATAACCTCCATTCGATCTCGAAGAGCATGCGGAATATCTAGACTATTTGCAGTAGTTACAAATAAAACATCAGATAAATCATAATCCACCTCTAAATAATGATCATTAAAGCTATTATTCTGTTCCGGATCTAATACCTCAAGCAATGCAGAAGCCGGATCACCTCTAAAATCAGAGCCCATCTTATCTATTTCGTCTAGTAAAAACAACGGGTTAGATGTTCCTGCCTTTTTCATTTGCTGTATTATTTTTCCAGGTAATGCCCCAATATATGTTCTTCTATGTCCTCTGATTTCAGATTCGTCACGAATCCCCCCTAAAGACATCTTAACAAACTTTCTACCCATACTGTCAGCAATAGAGCGCCCCAATGATGTTTTTCCAACTCCTGGAGGTCCAACTAAACATAAGATAGACCCTTTTATTTTACCAACTCTCTTATTAACAGCTATATATTCTACTATTTTCTCTTTTACTTTCTCCAGACCATAATGTTTTTCCCCTAATATTGCTTCTGCCCTCTCAAGATCAATCGTCAGCTTTGTAGGCTTCTTCCAAGGAACATGCAATAACCACTCTAAGTAACTCCTTACTATACCAGCCTCAGAAGCCATAGGGTTCATTGTTTTTAATTTACGCAACTCACTCTCTGCCTTTTTCTTTGCCTCAACCGTGCATTTACTTTTTTTAATTAAAGCCTCAAAAACCTTTATTTCATCGCCTTCCTCAACAGATGAATCACCCAGCTCTTTCTTGATAGCTTTAAGTTGCTCATTGAGGTAATATTCCCGCTGAGAATTCTCAACCTGGCTTTTTATTCGATTGCGAATTTTACTTTCCGTTTCTAGAATTTGATATTCAGAGCCTAAAATCTTATACGCATATTCTAGTCTCTTATAAATATTCAACTCCTCTAATCCCTTCTGCTTATCCTCAATTTTTAGTGGCAAACTTGATATTATATGATCAGAAAGTTTAGCAAATTCCTTAATCTCAATAATTGCAGTAACAAGATCCGTTGGAATTCTTTCCTCTAATTTAATATATTCCTTAAACTTTGTAACTATCGACCGCCTTAAAGCCTCACAATTTTTATTGTTAGCATTTGTTTCACTCACAAAACCAACCTCAGCCATAAAGGCAGCGCCATCTGTTGAAAATTTAACCATCTTTGCTCGTGATTTTGTTTCAATCAGAACCTTTAATGTACCATCTGGTAATTTTAACAATTGAATTATACGTGCTAACGCACCCATCTGATACAAATCACTTGAAGTAACATCGTCTACTGAAGGAGATTTCTGCGTAACAAGAAATAACTCCTTTTCATCTTCCATTGCCTTTTCTAAGGCAATAACAGATTTTGTTCGACCAACAAATAAAGGAAAGATCATGTCAGGAAATACAACTACATCACGTAGTGGAAGAGCATAGAACTCCTGATTTTCTTTTTTATTATTTTTTGTAGCAACCATAATTAACTGACTTTTTTCTTGCCCTTGCTTGATGATTTTCTTACCGCTTTACCAGATTTCTTTGTTAAACTACTTGCTGACTCTTTATTTTCAGGTTTATGAAAAATAAATTCAGGCTTGCTGTTCTTAGTAATAACATCTGAACCAATAATAACCTGCTTAATATTATCACGACCTGGTATCTCATACATTGCATCAAGCAATAATGATTCAATAATGGCTCTTAAACCTCTGGCACCACTTTTTCTTGCAATAGCCTTCTCTGCTAGAGCCACTAGTGCCCCCTTATCTATTTCTAGATCAACATTCTCCATCTTAAATAATTGAGTATATTGCTTAACTATTGCATTCTTAGGCTCTGTTAGAATTTTGACCAAATCATTCACTTCTAGATTTGCTAATGGCGCTATCACCGGCAATCTTCCTACAAACTCAGGTATTAGACCATAAGTTACCATATCCTCAGGCTCAATATCACGCAACACATCATTAATACGAACATCTTGAATATCACGCACATCCGCTGAAAAACCTATCGATGTGCCTCTATTTTTACTAGCAACAATCTTTTCTACACCTTCAAATGCACCTGCACAAATAAACAAGATATTACTTGTATCAATTTGCAAATATTCCTGCTGAGGATGCTTCCTTCCACCTTGAGGGGGAACGCTGGCTATCGTACCTTCAACAATTTTTAATAATGCTTGCTGCACTCCCTCTCCAGATACATCCCTGGTGATAGAAGGATTGCTACCTTTTCGCGCAATTTTATCTATTTCATCAATATATACAATACCCCTTTGAGCCTTCTCTACATTATAGTCAGCCGATTGTAGTAATCTTAGGATTATATTTTCTACATCCTCACCTACATAGCCAGCTTCCGTTAATGATGTTGCATCAGCCATTGCGAATGGAACATTTAATATGCGAGCTAGAGTTTGGGCTAATAAAGTTTTACCACAACCTGTAGGTCCAATAAGTAAAATATTAGACTTTGTAAGCTCAACTCCAGATGTTTTGCTATGATTCAATCTTTTATAATGATTATAAACCGCAACCGATAATACCTTCTTAGCATAATCCTGACCAATAACATATTCATCCAAAACTTTTCTAATATCATCTGGATAAGCTATTTTACCGGTCTCATCAGAGAATAAACTTCCTTTATCCTCATCTTTTATCACGTCAAGACATAGGCTTACGCACTCATTACAAATAAATGCATTAGGACCCGCTATTAGTTTTTTCACTTCAAATTGACTCTTGCCACAAAATGAGCAGAATAAAGTACTTTCTTTTTTATCTTTAGTTGTCATTTAATTCCTATTATTTACGATTAGATACAATACCATCAATAAGGCCAAATGCCTTAGCCTCTTGTGTCGACATAAAGTTATCTCGCTCCAGAGATCTTTGAACTATAGGTAAAGCCTTACCTGTATGTTTTACATACAGCTTATTTAGACCGTCTTTTAAACGTAGTATTTCTTTAGCATGCAACTCAATGTCCGTTGCCTGACCTTGAAAGCCACCAGAAGGCTGATGAATCATTATCCTTGAATTTGGCAATGAAAAGCGACAACCCTTTTTTCCCGCAGTTAATAGAAGTGAACCCATAGAAGCTGCCTGCCCCATACATAGAGTATGCACATCACACTTAATATATTGCATAGTATCATAAATTGAGAGGCCAGCTGTTACAACACCACCAGGTGAGTTGATATACATATAAATTGGCTTCTTAGGATCTTCCGACTCCAAAAATAACAGTTGAGCAACTATCAGAGTTGCCATATGGTCCTCTACTTGACCATTAACAAATATAATACGCTCCTTGAGTAAACGAGAGTAAATATCAAATGACCTTTCTCCTCGAGGAGTTTGTTCAATAACGACTGGTACTAAATTACCAGTAAAGTTGTCCAATATTTCTGACATAGCTACCTTTGAATGTTTGATAAGAAAACCTTAGGTTATAAATTAAGAATGTAAATAAATTAATCTCTAGATTGGGATATTTTTTCAAATTGCTCTAAAGAAACCTTTTTCGGTTTTAACAAGGCTGTATCCTTTAAAAACTCAACAACCTTATCTTCTAATAACGGACCGCGTAACTGTTCGAAAGCATGAGGATTCTCTTGGTAATAAGAATATAATGACTTCTTATACTCCTCTGGGTAATGAGCAATTTGATCATTAAAGCTTTTTATAACATCACTATCAGGAACAGTAATATCCTTTATCTTACTTAACTCAGCCAGTAAAATCCCAACCTTAACTCTACGAATTGCAATTTGGGCTAGCTTTTTCTTCTGTTTTTCGAACCCCTTTTTATCTTTCTGAATTGCTTCATCTTCATCCTTAAAACCCTGCTCTTTAATATAATTAGCTACCAAGCCTTCATTTTCACGATTTACTAAAGATTCAGGTAATTCAAATTTTATTTTCTCCTCAATATAATTGAAAACATCCAATTTAAAATGTTCAAAGTTAGATTTTTTCACTTCAGAAGCAAGGGCTTCTTGAGTTTTGTCCGCGAAATCCTTAGCATCTTTGCACCCTATACTCTTATAGAAATCTTCATCTAATTTAGGGGCCTCATATTTGGATATTTTTTTGACAGTTACATCAAACTCTGACTCAACATCTTGATATTTAGCAACATGATATTTTTTAGGAAATTTTACTTTGAATTTCTTTGTGTCGCCAACTTTTAACCCTATCACATTATCCTCAAACCCTGGGATCATATTGCCAGAGCCCAGCTCCAGACTAGAGTCATTAGCCGTTCCACCCTCAAACTTCTCACCATCTATAGATCCAGAATAATCAATTGTAACTACATCTCCCTTTGAAGCTTTATAGGCTTTATCTTCACAATCTATAGTTTTAGCAGCTCTTTTTATTACTTCATCTTGCTTCTTTACGACATCCTTATCGCCAATTGCAACATCATATGTTACAAATTTAACTTTTGACAGATCAATCACATCAGCATCCAAAGCTGGAAACACCTCGCATTCAACATTACAAACCAAATCCTGACCCTTTATATAATCATCTGTTTTTACATCAGGTCTATCAACTAGTTTTAACTCATCTGTTTTTATAATTTCTTGCAAAGAGTTATTTACTAACTCATCAATTGTTTCCCGCTCAACCTTCTCACCCCATCTTTTAGTAATATATTCAATAGGTACTTTACCTGGTCTAAAGCCAGCTATGTTAACATGGGGTTGTAGCTCTGCATACTTATCTTCATTTTTTGCCTCAATCTCTAATCCATCAATCTGAATTTTGTATGAAATTTTTAATCCTTTTTTTTGAACTTGATCAAACTGCATATTATCCGCTAATTATGTTGTGTTTAAATTTAAAAACTTGGTGCGGATGAAGGGACTTGAACCCCCACGCCTTGCGGCACTAGAACCTAAATCTAGCGCGTCTACCAATTCCGCCACATCCGCGTACCAAGTAGGGAGTTTCTAGCTTAAAGCCCTAATATTTCAAGTAATAATTTTATAATAATAGGGTTTTCCTGTCCACTCTACAAAATTTATGGCGTAGTAACAAGTTATCTCACCCTTGTAACCTCATCGAATAATAGTATATATAAGTAATTAGTTATGGCAACACAAGTCACTCCAACTCCATATATCTTGAAAGTTAGATCTTTAGTTTTATAAGAAGGGTCTCTATAAAATTCTTGAAAATTCTTATGAACTTATCAACAAAATTGCGTAAAATCTTTAAACTAAAAAAAAAGCCAGTCATAGCTATAATTAGGCTAAATGGTGTTATAGGCAAGGTTAGTAACTTCTCAAGCGGCCTAACATTAGAAAGCATCGCATTTGCAGATAAGGTGAAAAAGATGTCTAATATTGAGGCTATAGTTTTGCTGATAAATTCACCTGGCGGCTCACCTGTGCAATCAGAGTTAATCTCAAAAAAACTTACTTCTCTTGCTGTTGATAATAAAGGAAAAAAAATACCAATATTGAGTTTCTGCGAAGATGTTGCGGCAAGCGGAGGGTACTGGCTTGCGCTTACTGGTGATGAAATATTCGCTTCAAACAGCTCTATAATCGGAAGTATAGGTGTTATATCCAGTGGTTTTGGCTTTCAGGATGCAATTAAAAAATTAGGAATTGAACGTAGAATTCATTCACAAGGGAAGAACAAGTCAGTTCTAGATCCATTCACAAAAACTAAGGCAGAAGATGTGCAGTTAATAAATACCATTCAAAAAGATATTCATGGATCATTTATAGACTTTGTTAAAACGAGACGTAAAGATAAGATTACAGTTGAGGATGACGAAGTATTTAATGGCAAATTCTGGTCTGGTAGAGAGGCTGTAAAATTAGGTCTGATTGATAATATTGGATTTTATGAAGAAGTCTTAAAAAAACGCTATGGTGAAAATGTTGTTTTTAAAAATATTGAAGGGTCAAAAGGCTTCTTTCGAAAGAAATTTGCTGCAAATTTACAAATATCAGCTATTACAGCCTTGGCCAATGATTTTATGAACGAAATCACAGTTTGGTCTCGCTATAAATTATAATTTTTATTAAGGATTGAACATGAAAATTACTAAAAAGGTTAGAGAAATATTAAGTTATTACGAAAGTGATAATGCTGGAACCAAAAGAAACCTAGCTCAGATTTTATCTTCTGGTAAGTTAGGCGGCACAGGCAAAATGGTTATTCTTCCCGTTGATCAAGGGTTCGAACATGGCCCAGCTAGAAGTTTTGCGCCCAACCCAGATGGCTATGATCCTGAATATCATATTAAACTAGCAATTGATGCTGGTTTAAATGCCTATGCAGCACCTCTTGGCATGATAGAAGCCGTTGCAAATAGTTATGCTGGCGCAATTCCCTTAATTTTAAAAGTTAACTCCTCTAACTCCTTGGCCCGCGAGAAGGAGGCGCCTCATCAGGCTCTTACTGGGTCAGTTTCTGATGCCATAAGGCTTGGATGCTCCGCTATTGGCTTTACTGTTTATCCCGGCTCTGATGCTTTTTTTGATATGGCCGAAGAAATCAAAGAATTGTCTGAAGAAGCTAAGTCATATGGATTAGCAGTTGTGGTATGGTCATATGCCAGAGGTGGAAATCTTACAAAGCAAGGTGAGACAGCAATAGATACAATTGCTTATGCAGCTCATATGGCGGCATTGCTTGGGGCACATATTATCAAGGTAAAACCACCAACAAATATTCTCGATCAAGAGGAAGCCAAAAAAGTTTATATTGATAACAATATACCTATTGAAACATTATCTGAGCGTATTGCTCATGTAAAACAAGCCTGCTTTAATGGCAAAAGAATCGTTATTTTCTCCGGCGGAACCAGTAAGTCTGTAAACTCTCTCTATGACGAGATTAAACAAATTAGAGATGGTGGTGGTAATGGATCAATTATTGGTAGGAATACTTTCCAAAGACCTAGAGACGAAGCTCTTGCTATGCTTGATGAAATTATCAAAATTTACAAATCCTAAATTCTCGTAATTTGAGTAAGATTTATCTAATTTCAAAACCCAGCATTCCAGATTTGGATAGCTATGCTAAGCATCTAGAGTTATCTTTTGGGACTAATAAAATTGATATCTTTCAACTTAGACTAAAGAATGCAACTGAGCAAGAATGGATATCTACTGCTAAAATATCTAAGGATTTATGTAAGAAATATCACGTTAAATTTATTATCAATGATCGCTGTGATTTAATTGACATCATTAAGCCAGATGGAATTCATTTAGGTCAATCAGATGGTGATATAGGTCCAATTAGGAGCAAATATGGAAATGATTTCATTATTGGGAGAAGCTGTTATGACTCCAAAGAATTTGCACTTGCTGCAAAAGAAGATGGAGCAAACTATATTGCTTTCGGCACATTCTTCCCATCTAAAACTAAAGAGCAAATCTACAAACCTCAAATGAATCTAATCAATTGGGCAAAGCAAGAATTACATATTTCTGTTTGCGCCATTGGCGGCCTCTACCCTCATAATCTTAACCAATTTCAGAATCACAAGCCTGATTACTTCTGCTTTATATCAGCTATTTGGGATAGTGAGGATATGAAGAGTGTAATTTTTAGCATCGATAGTGCTTGCATCTAACATAGATTATGCATTAAAATAAAATTGTTGAATATATATATTCAACAAGCAAACCTATGAAAGCAGCAGTTCAAATGAAAACAGAAACTCAGAATTATCAATCGCAGATTGATGCATTTTTAACAAAAGTTGAAGCTAAAAACCCTGGAGAAAAAGAATTTTTGCAGGCCGTTCGTGAAGTGGCAGAAGCAGTAATACCATTCATTGAGGAAAACCCTCGATATAAAACCGCAAAAATTCTTGAAAGAATGGTTGAGGCAGAAAGAGTGTTAATATTTAGAGTTCCTTGGTTAGATGACAAAGGCGAAATTCATGTAAATAGGGGCCTTAGAATTGGCATGAATTCTGCTATCGGACCTTACAAGGGAGGGCTACGGTTCCATCCCTCAGTTAATCTAGGAATTTTAAAATTCCTAGCATTTGAACAAGTGTTCAAAAACTCTTTAACAACACTGCCTATGGGTGGTGGTAAAGGTGGATCAGACTTTGATCCTAAAGGAAAATCAGATCATGAAGTAATGAAGTTCTGCCAATCTTTCATGACTGAGTTACACAGACATATCGGGCCTAACACAGATATTCCAGCTGGAGATATTGGTGTAGGGGCACGAGAAATCGGATATTTATTTGGACAATATAAAAGACTTCGGAATGAATTTACGGGAGTATTAACGGGAAAAGGCGCCAATTGGGGTGGATCTTTAATTAGACCAGAAGCAACAGGTTATGGTACTGTATATTTTGCTCAAAATATGTTAGCAACAAAGGATGATTCTCTTGCGGGTAAAACTGTTGCGATCTCTGGATCTGGAAATGTTGCTCAATATGCATGTGAAAAAGTTACTGAGTTTGGTGGAAAAGTTGTGACACTGTCTGATTCAAGCGGATCTATTTATGACCTGGATGGAATCGATAGCGAGAAACTAGCATTTGTAATGGATCTCAAAAATGTTAGAAGAGGCAGAATTAAAGAATATGCTGATAAATATGGCTGTGAATTTATAGCCGGCGCTACTCCTTGGCAGCAAGCAAAGGTTGATGTTGCGCTACCATGCGCGACTGAAAATGAATTGCATGCAGAAGATGCAGAAGTTTTATTGAAAAATGGATGCATATGTATTTCCGAAGGCGCAAATATGCCATCTACTCCTGATGCAGTTGAATTGTTTTTAGAGGCTAAAATTTTATACGCCCCAGGTAAAGCATCAAATGCTGGTGGCGTTGCAGTATCTGGATTAGAGATGTCACAAAATTCTGTGAGACATCGTTGGCCCAGGGAAGAAATCGACACTAAGTTAAAAAACATCATGGAAGCAATCCATACCTCATGTGTTGAGTATGGAACAACTGATGGTTATACAGATTATGTGAAAGGCGCTAACCTTGCTGGCTTCGTAAAAGTTGCAGATGCTATGATTGATCAAGGGCTTGTTTAACTATTTGTCATTTTAAAAACAAATAAGGATGTAGAAATCCTACTGCTACCGCTACGATTAATACTGGATTAGTTGCAAATTAGCCTATATCTTTTACCTTCCCGGCTTTAATATTAATAATTATGGCACCACCTTTAATCTTAGCAGTACAAGAAGCCTCAATTGCTTTTGGTAACAAGATATTATTTGAGAATCTTTCATTTAATATTCACCAAGGTAATAAAATCTGCCTTATTGGTAATAACGGTGCTGGAAAAACCACTTTAATGAAAATATTAGCTGGCGATCTTGAGCTAGATACAGGTGAGAAATGGCAAACATCAGGCCTAACTATTAGTCACCTTGCTCAAGAAGTTATTCCTAAAGAAGGTGAAACAATTTTTGATTTTATTTGGAGCGCTCTACCGGAAGATCAGCAAACAGAAGAGTATGAATATATGGTGGACATGGTGACATCACCTTTACTGTTAAACTCTACGGACCTAATGACAAAACTATCAGGCGGACAATTACGTCGAGCTGCACTTGCTAGATCTCTGATAGAAGAACCGAATATATTACTACTAGATGAACCAACGAATCACCTTGATTTAGCTGGAATTGAGTGGTTAGAGAATTACTTGGGGCGCTATAAAGGCACTCTGATTTGTATTAGTCATGATAAAATGTTTCTTAGTAATGTCTCAGATAAAGTTTTTTGGTTAGATCGCGGATTAATCAAAGTTTGCCCAAAAGGTTTTAGTTATTTTGAAGAATGGCAAGAGATGCTCTTAGAGCAAGAGAGACGCGAGCTAGAAAACCGTGAGCGCACATTAGCTATCGAGGAAGAATGGGCAGGACGTGGGGTTAAAGCACGACGGAAAAGAAATGTTAGAAGGGTAGATCAAACCAGAGAAGAGCGTGATTCTCTTGATAAAGCTAAAAGTTCTTACCGAAAAGCCATTAGTAAAATCGAGCTAAAACCATTAAAACAATCTGATTCATCAAATATGGTCGCTGAGTTTTATAATGTATGTAAAAGCTTTGAAAATGAGTATAAAAAAAACATACTCTTAGATAAGTTTAATTACCGAATCATGAAAGGAGACCGAATAGGTCTTTTGGGGAAAAATGGCTCAGGAAAAACCTCCCTTATCAAAGTATTATTATCAGAATTAACTCCAGATAGCGGAAGTGTGAAAATAGGAAAAAATTTACAAATAGCCTATTTTGACCAAACAAGGCGCGGCCTAGATCCAACTGACTCCCTCAGAAAATCCCTGTGCCCATCTGGTAGTGATTACATTAAAGTTGGTGATAAAAATCGTCATGTTTGTGGCTATCTAAAAGATTTTATGTTTGATCCTAAAAATGCCAATGACCCTGTATCTACCTTATCCGGTGGCCAGAAAAACCGCTTAATGCTTGCTAAAACTTTAGCTAATCCGGGCAGCCTATTGATTCTTGATGAACCAACTAATGATCTAGATATGGATACATTAGAAATTCTTGAATCAGTATTAATAAGTTACAAAGGTACATTGATTGTAGTAAGTCATGATCGAGATTTCCTAGATCAAATAGTTACAAAGATTTTAGCCTTCCCAGGTAATGGTGTTATTAATGAACATATTGGTAATTACTCAGATTACTTAGCCACCATTAAAGAAATAGAACAAGAAGAGAAAAAAGCTAAGAAAGATAGAGTTGCCAAAGAGGCTTCTCACTCTACTAAAAAAACACCTATAAAACTATCCTATAATTTGCAATTCGAATTAAAGAATCTTCCGGGAAAAATATCCCAACTTGAAGCTGAAATAAAAACTCTGGAAGATATCACCACCGCTGAGAATTTTTATGAGGAGGAGCATGAAAAAATCGCCCCCATATTAGAAAAGCTTAGTAATAAAATACATGACTTAGAAGAGCTCGAGCTAAGATGGCTAACATTGGAAGCTATGTCTAATGGTGAAGCATAATGCAAAGCCCTATAGAAATCCTTAAGCACAGCTATGGTTATAACGAGTTTAGAGGCGATCAACTTGCAATTATTAATCATGTAGTCAAAGGTAATAATGCATTTGTGCTAATGCCTACCGGCGGTGGAAAATCAATTTGCTACCAGATTCCAGCCCTAATTAGAGATGGTGTAGGTATTGTCATATCTCCCTTAATTGCCCTGATGCAAGATCAAGTAACCGCACTAAAAGCAGTTGGGGTTAAAGCAGCTTATATTAACTCTTCCATGAATTTTGCAGAAATTGATTTCACCGTGCAAGAAATTTACGCAGGTAATATTGATCTACTCTATGTGGCACCAGAGCGCTTATTAATGGAGAGTTTTCAAAATATTCTAAAACAAATCAAAGTCTCACTTTTTGCCATTGATGAAGCACATTGTGTATCGCAATGGGGGCATGATTTTAGAAAAGATTATACAGAGTTGGATTGCCTAGCGGATAAATTTCCTGATGTACCACGTATTGCTTTGACGGCAACCGCGGATGGGCCAACTCGTCACGATATTATTGAGCGTCTGAAGTTTAATAACTCCAAATCCTTTGTTGCAGGCTTTGATAGACCTAATATCAATTATACAATCACCATTAAAGATAATGCTAAACAACAATTACTAGCATTTATCAAAGAGCAGCATCATCATCATAGCGGTATTGTTTATTGTATATCTAGAAAAGCAGTAGAAGAGACTGCACTATTACTAGCTGACAAAGGTTATAATGCTTTACCTTATCATGCAGGACTTAATAATAATATTCGATCTCAGAACCAAGATCGTTTTCTCAAAGAAGATAAAATTATCATAGTTGCCACCATAGCATTCGGCATGGGTATTGATAAACCAGATGTACGCTTTGTTGCACATATGAATATACCAAAAAACATTGAAGCTTATTATCAAGAGACAGGCCGTGCTGGCCGTGATGGCCTCGCATCTAATGTTGTCATGTTTTATGGTTTAAATGATGCCGCCACTCAGCGTAATTGGATTGAACAGTCAACATCACATGATGATCAAAAACGTATCGAGCATCAAAAACTAAATGCCCTGCTTGGGCTATGCGAAGCAGCAAAATGTCGACGACAAATTATATTAGATTATTTTGGTGATAACTGCACACCTTGCGGAAATTGCGATAATTGTCAAAACCCTCCTGAGATATTTGATGGAACAATCCCAGCACAAAAAGCCATATCATGCGTATATAGGAGCGAGCAAAGATTTGGTGTTACTTACTTAATTGAAGTATTGGTTGGCACTAGCAATGACCGAATCATTAATTTTGGTCATGATAAATTAAGTGTCTTTGGCATAGGGCAAGATTATAAAAAACAAGAATGGCAATCGATATTTAGACAATTAGTTGCTATGAATTTACTAAGAGTAGATATGATAGAGCATGGTGGCCTCAAGATCACTCAAGATGGTTTTGCATTTTTAAAAGAAAAACACACAGTCAATTTACGTAAATATATTGGCAAGATCAATACTCCAAAATCAGCGAAGGCTAAAACAGATATTTTCCTAGATAATGATGATGATAAAAATCTATATACCGACCTTAAGACCAAGCGATTAGAAATAGCTAAAGAACAAAATGTGCCACCATATATTGTTTTTAACAACAATACTCTTATCGAGATGACTAAACTTAAACCCAAAAACAATAACGATCTGTCTCGCATTAATGGTGTTGGCGACGTTAAAATCAAACGTTATGGAGCTGCATTCTTAGATATTGTGAAGCAATATATCTAATATCGTTAACACGAATAGATGCCGTTCTTTTATCACGGGAGACCACAAGGTCACGCCCGTATAATAATATTAAATCATATATTCGATATTATGCTTTCGAAATCTTTCTATCTCTTTTGCCGTTTCAGCCACTACAGTTTTTTCCTCAGCTAAATCATTAATCACGACTGAGCCAGCTCCAACTTTGACATTGTCACCTATTTTAATATTACCTAAGATTTTAGCACCAGCCCCAATAAGAACATTATTTCCTAATGTTGGATGTCTTTTTATCGGTTCATAATTATAACCACCCAATGTTACACCATGATAAAGTGTTACATTATCACCAATAACAGCAGTTTCACCAACAACAAGGCCAACCCCATGATCTATAAAAAGATTCTTGCCTATTCTTACTGCAGGATGGATTTCAACTGAAGTTAATGCCCTACTAATATAAGCCACAAGATAGGGTAATAATGGCACTTTATATTTAAATAAAAAATGGCTAATACGATGCAAAAATAAAGCATGCACACCTGGATAAAATAAAATAATTTGAATATAACTCCTGGCAGCAGGGTCCTTACTTTTTATATTGTCTAGAAATTCTTTCATCTTACTATCTGTTTGTTTACTTAAGAATAATCTAATAAAGATAGTTTATTCTTATTATCTAATCGAATGTTAATCTGATCAACACTATTACACCTATTACAGATCAGTTGCCAATGCTCTTGCACCTCCTCACATTCTGCACACACATATATATATTCGGAAGTTATATTATCTTTAGATTTTTTAAGATTTATAATTTCACTATCTGTATCAGGATAATATTTAGATTTAATCTCAATTAACAGTTCTGTTATCTCTCTTATTTTAGCAATATTAATGGCCCTATCTAAATATTTAATAGCCTCATCATGTAAATCAGTATTATCTTTATTTATATAGCCAAAAATCACAAATGATTCAACATCATAGCAATTACGCTCTATAAGATCACGTGTAATTTTCAATTTGTATTTATCAGATCTGTTTTTGAGCAAAGTGATTAAATATTCACGCAACTTGGGATGAGCCAGTTTGTCCCAATGATTAACAATTAAATTAATAGCTTTTGTCTCTTTATGTCTTAATAGTAATGATTTTATGTAATTATTGAAAACATATTGGTGATGCTCTAGCTGCTTAAAAGATAGATCTGAATATTTATAATAATTTTTAAGATCATTTTTCTGGTAATAGTTGCGTGCCATGGCCAAATAATTTAATGATATCTCTTTGCTGTACTCATTTTTCTTAATTAGTCTTTTTCTAATTGCTCGTTTAATCAGATCATCCAACTTATTATACTCATCACAAATTTGATAATTCGTAATTAAAACATCCACTGTATTATGGGATTTACAGTCAATGTTAACAGAGCGCTCTAGGTAGTTAATGGATGATTCATAATCATTATTCTTATGGCATTCTAAGCCCAAGCTATTTAAGATAAAAATATCATTTGGATAATCACAATTCATAGATAATAATTCTGATTTTATCTTTTTATCATCTCCCTGCACCATTAAGTGCTGCAAGTTAAGGAAACGGTATAAATATGATTTATTATCAAGATAACGTTTTAATTGCTTTATATTCTTTTGAGCCTTCACCGTATCACGCAGATATAAGTTCTTCATAAAATCAGATAATACCACCTGAGAATTTTGATGGCCTTTGATAATTGAGCGATAGTTATTATTACGATAGGCTGTAAAAAAATTGATAATAAAATAAACTATAAAAACTATTAATGTGATTAATAAAATTAACCCTGAAAAAACAAGTGTAGATTTTATCTCAAGCTGATATTCGCTTAATTCTATTATCATTAAGAATTGATCCTCGGGGAATACTCTAAATATATAGACCAAACCAACTGAGATGAATAGGATTAAGGCAACCAAATTAACCATATTATAGATTCAAATAGCTTTTTATTTCAGCGCATAACCTAAGAGCCTCCATAGAGTTAGTGGCATTTCTAACAAAATCTTGAAAGAAGTCATAGCGCTCTTCATCTAACAGCCTTAAATTATCTAAAGCTCTCTCAATATGCCCCTCATACAAAAATATTTCAGCCTGATCAATTAGATCCTCAGCATCACCAGAGAAATTCCCTGTTTTTTTAATTACTATAAAATCTCCTAATAATTTATACCAAATATTTCGTGAATTATTGTTTAACAATAGTGAATTATCATATCGAGATAAACTTCTTGTAAAATTATTATTGATATTATCATTGCCATATATTACTAAAAAATTAGCCTCAGATATTCTATCAACACGAGAAGTAATGTAAGAATCTTCTGTTATATTTTTAATACCTAACACAATACCAGCAAACTCTTTACCTGTTTTAATTGCATTCTCAAGATCAATAATTGCAATAACAATCTGCTGATAATTTGGTATATTGACTACAACTTGATTAAACTCCTGTAATCTTAACTCTAATGATTCAATACGTTCATTCAATTTCTCTATTTGTATGGCGAATTCAAGGGAATTAACAGATGGCTGTACTATTGGAGCAGCAATATTCTCATCTACCTCAAGCACAACAATAACATCATCTTCTATTTGTAAAATATCTTTAATATCTGATTGT
The DNA here is from genome assembly GCA_018659605.1 of Rickettsiales bacterium. Classification (GTDB taxonomy): domain Bacteria; phylum Pseudomonadota; class Alphaproteobacteria; order Rickettsiales; family JABIRX01; genus JADHOX01. Next base: position 25,584 of record JABJMA010000019.1, on the reverse strand, counting down.
ATATCGCTTTTCAACTCATTACCCTCAAACGCTTCATCTTCTATTGCGGTAATATTAACTTCCTTCTCAATAAATAAATTTTGATATTTATTTAAAGTAAAAAATCCAATTAGAATAGATAAAAATAAGAATGTAACAAGCAACAAACTCTTGCTATAGCCCGATCTTTTTGACTCCCTTATATTTTCCATAAATATTACTTAAAATTATCAGTGTAAGATTTGTTTATTATTACTTTCTCATAACTTGCTTCTACCTGATATTGCCACTGTTTTTTAGTAGCAAATTTTATAGCCTGATCTTTAGATTCGAACTCAAGATTAAGTTCTCCATTCATGTTTTTTGTCCCGTTCCACTGCATCAAATCATAAGTATATTTGTCATCCAAACATGAGAACCTTATTTTCCACTTACCTAAATTAGTATTACCCTGAGTCATGGCAGATTTACGAGGCTGATATATAGTAACTGTAATTCCTGAATCCATAAAATTAAATTGTGGCTGGGATGGCAGGATTCGAACCTGCGCATGGTGGTACCAAAAACCACTGCCTTACCACTTGGCGACATCCCAATTAGGCCCCTCTATGTAAACGACTAGCTTAAAAGTTTCAAGTCATTTATATTCAAAGACCAACTATCTAAAAACCTTATTATAAAATTAACTTTCAATCTGTACGGTAGCACAAACCTCAACTGCAGTGTTTCTCGGCAAACTATTACACGAGACAGCTGCTCTAGCATGCTTACCTTTTTCACCAAATATCTCGGCTATTAAATCCGACGCGCCATTTGCGACTAACGCCTGATCCGTGAAGTCATTTTCAGAGTTAATAAAAATTTGTAACATTACGACTTTCTTTACTTTATTTAAATTACCACCACATGCAGCATTTAACTGAGCTAGAATATTAATTGCACATATCCGAGCAGCCTTTTGGCCATCTTCAACATTGTAGTCTGACCCTAACTTGCCCGCATATTTTAAGGCACCATTCTCCATGCATATTTGACCAGATACATAAATCATGTCACCAATAATGTTATAGCCAACATAATTTGCCACTGGAGCAGCAGGATCTTGTAACTCTATTTCTTGTTCTTGTAATTTTGCATTTATCGTCATAACCTTTATACCATTAGTAAATAATTAATTTAGTAACTCATTATCTCAACTTACTGATCTTGCAAGTAGATATTAATAAGCTTGCCATCAAAATAATTTTATTATGATAATTGATATTTTTAGCTTTATTCTTTTAATTATATTTGGCCTAGGGTTTGGTAGCTTTGCAACTATGGCAATATACAGAATTCCTAACAACATGCCCTGGATCTCAGAAAAGCCATTCTGCCCCAAATGCAAACATGAGCTATATTTTCGCGACTATTTTTCAATAATCTCATTCTTTATTTACAAAGGATCATGTAGATTTTGTAATGGCAAAATAGAATATCACTTTGCTTATTTTGTTACAGAAGTTCTTATTCTTAGTTACTTCATGATAAATTATCTAATTTTTAATTTTTCTGATCCCTTCATTATCAATGCCGGCATTATTCTTGCAGTAACTATTTGGAGCGTAATATTCGTTAACTCCAAACAAAATATTGATTCTATATTAAAGATTTGCTTAGTATTTATTTGCCTTAAAAAAATATCATTAGGTCTGACTGTAACAGATCTAATTTTAGAAATTTTTTATGCCCTAATGTTTGTTTTGATTAACTGGCATATCTTCTTTCTGCTTAAAAACAAAGCTTCAGAATCTTTGGAGTATCTAAAATTCTCTAATAAAAATAGATTTGCTGATGATAAATTTTTAATCATTAAAATTAGCATCTTGTTATTAATTTCACTGCCTTTGACACTACCTCTCTTGGCAGGCATATATGTAATATATTTATTACTTCTCAATATAAGTAATAGACCAAGGATTAACTTAGCAATCTTGGCGCAATTGATAGTTATCGCAAATCTGATATAATTTATGCCTGATATTTTTGATCAAAAAGCACTGATTCATAAACGAAACTTAGTTGCAAAATCTAAATCTAATCAAAACCATTTTCTATTGGAATATATATTCCAGAATATTACTGAACGTTTTGATAGTTTTTCTGCCCAATTTGATAATATTCTACTAATAGGAGTTATGTCTGAAGAATTAGTATACTTCTTGGCAAATAAGGCAAAAGAGAAGTTTGTGATTTGTGATTTATCAAACAAGCTGTTACAAAACTACCCTCAATACTCAAAAGCCTTAATTAAAAGCGAAGCTATAACTACTGAACATAAGTTTGATTTAGTATATAGCTTTTTAGATCTTCATCATATTAATAATATTCCTCGCTACCTTACCTCTATAAAGAATCTGTTAAATCATGATGGTGTTTTTATGGCTAACTTCTTTGGTGAAGAGAATCTTAAACAATTACGCCAGATTTTTTTTGACGCAAACGCAAAAAAAACATCACCACATTTTTTCCCCTATATTGATATAAAATCGGCAGCCCACTTGCTACAGAAAACCGGATTTAAAGAACCAATCTCTGATATTGACAGAATTAATATTACCTATGCAAAATTATCACAATTATGCCAAGATATCAAAGCAATTGCTGAAACCAATATTTTATCAAAAAGAAGCAATTTTTTAATCAATAAAAATTTTATAGCTCAAGCTGAAGCTAAGCTGCTAAAAGAGAAATTGGAATTTGAGGTTCAGCTACAAATCATAAATGTTACTTGTTATGCCACTAATCAATAATGATTATATTTACTTAACTAATGTTACTCTATCCGATTCAAATCTATAGGATGAAAACAGCCTTAGAAAACTCATACCAAGTAAGGATTTATGCATATCTCCATCATTAATGGAAACTCTAATATTATTAAAAACCATATCACCAATAATAATTTTATCTAAAGTAACGGAAGCAGCCCTAACTGCTCCATTTGCTGTATAATAAATTTTATTATATTTTAATGAAGCTAGGTCAAAACCAAGCATACTCGCATCTTTTTTAGATAATATTATATCACTAGCCCCAGTATCTAGTAAAAACTCTATTTTATGCCTATTTACCAAAGCATGAACATAAAAATGATTATCACTTGCTGCATAAAATATAACTTCCTGCTGATTATATTCAGCCCTGCCCGGAACTAAATTAGCTACAATACGATTATTTAGAAAAATATCTTTGTAACTAATAGCTATAAAGCCAGTTATAAATATCACACCCCATATCGCTAAATATCTGAACTTCCTTAATATTTCTGTTTTTGACTGAGTAAGAATCGGTACTAATAAATAAAGTAATAAGGCAGCATAAATAATAAAATATCCTGAGCCGGTTGGCAATGATATTACTAGAAAAGCTAATATCGACAATATAATAATAATAATTAAGAATTTCATGATAAAAGTAATTTTATATTAATCCCTCATCATCACTAATTAAGTGATATAAAAGGCTTACTCAACAGTTAATTTATTTTACTCTAAATTTTTATCACATAAGCTATATATTCTACCAATATTGTATAATTAATATTATCGATTAAACTAAATAACATAGATATCTAAAACTATTATGAAAACTGCCTTAGTTATATTAATATTAGCCGCTATATCAGCATGTCAGCCAACTAGCGCAGATATGAGTGAATTTGAATTAATAACACAAAAAGGAAGAAATATTATATATAACTCACCTCCCAGTGACGCAAAAATTCATCTATACGAAACTTGTGAAGCTGCTGGGGCTAAGGTAACTTTCTTTCATAATGGATGTGCTAACTACTGTTCAGCTGTTGAAATGCCGACAATGCCTATTTGCACTACGGCAATCACAAAAGCATGTTTATGTCCTGAGTCTCAATGTTATGATAAAGATCGGAATATCTGCCGAATGCCTAGAGCTTTAAGGCCTACGCAATAATTATGATTCATGTTAGATAGAACAAGCTATCTACATAGATATTCTTGTCCTGCTAGCAAATATGATAATTCATATCTAGAATCTTATGATTCTTTACGTGATTTTGATTGTTAGGTAGAATTCTTTTATAGAATGAATTCTCCGTTTCCAGATGAAAGAAATTACCCTTACTAATAATTGAATTTAGGCTTGAACGAACTCTTGTATTTTCTCTAATGCTCTAACTTCTATCTGCCTAACACGTTCTTTAGATATGTTATAGATATTACTAATTTCATCTAATGTTATTGGCTGTTCCGACAATTTTCGATTTTGGATAATAAATTGTTCACGCTCATTTAACTTAGACATCGCCAGCTTTAGCTTAGCTAATTGTTGGCTACGCTCTTGATTTGCAATATATAAAACTTCTTGGCTATCAGATTCATCGGCAATTAAATCAATTAACTCTCGACCGTCCTCATCACCGCCTATTTTTTCACTCAGATAAACATCTCCTTGTGATAATCTACAATCCATTGTTTTAACTGACTCAACACTTACGCCTAATTCTTCCGCTATTAATTCTGCTTGATCAGCATTGCTACTTAACTGACCTTGGTCATATAATTTAAGCTTTTGCTTAACTTTGCCCAAATTAAAGAATAATTTTTTTTGTAGCGCTGAACTACCTATCCTCACTAAAGAATAAGATTTAAGTACATAATCTTGGATATATGCTTTAATCCACCACATAGCATAAGTAGATAATCTAAAACCTTTATCAACATCAAATTTCTTTACCGCCTGCATTAGACCTAGATTACCTTCGCAGATAAGATCCATCATTGAAAGACCATACCCCTTATAAGAAAAGGCTATCTTAGCAACTAACCGCAAATGCGATGTTACTAATTGCTCAGCATCTTTTACATTACCATCCCTATATGATATAGCTAATTCTCTTTCCTCAGTTTCAGTAAGATAAGCAAAACTATTTATTTTACCTAGATAAGTAGTTAGTTCAGATTCCGAGGTTATGATTGGCAGCAATGTTGTCATGCAGTAACTATAATTTTAAATTAAATTAAAAAACTTCCGTAATTATAGCGCAAATATAGAAAAAGTCAAACAACTAGAGTGAAATACCAAATTGTACATCTTGGAGAAACAAGGTCCCTCCCGCTCTAGTACCACCAGTATGATAAAGGCGGGTGTGGGAGGACGTGACCCCTAAATTAATAATTATCCAATTTTAGTGCTATATCATAAGCACCATAGGATAGTATAACACTACTGCCAGCGCGCTTACAGGCTATGAGAGACTCATAGAGCAAATCTTCATAATGATTTACTATGCCATTTTGTTTAGCATATTTCATCATCGCAAACTCACCACTAACCTGGAATGCAAATATTGGCAAATTATAAGTCTGTTTAATTTTTGCAATTATATCTAAGTAAAAAGTAGCTGGTTTTACCATTAGCATATCCGCACCTTCCTCAATATCTAGCCCCGCCTCAAAAACAGCTTCACCTGAATTTTTAAAATCCATCTGATAAGTTTTCTTGTCACTAATTAAATTTCCTGCAGAACCAACGGCATCGCGGAATGGTCCATATAAGCTTGAAGCATATTTAGCCGTATAAGCCAAAATCTTAGTATCTTGAAAATTATGATCTTCTAGAGCTTCACGAATCCTTCTAACTCTACCATCCATCATATCTGATGGTGCAATGATATCAGCACCACTATCTGCCTGTACTAAAGATTGCTTTACCAAAATATCTATTGTCTCATCATTAAGGACTTTGCCATCTTTAAGGAGTCCATCATGACCATGAATATTATAAGGATCTAATGCTACATCTGCAATTAAGCCAATTTCAGGGAAATTTTTCTTTACGGCTCGCAGGGTTCGGCAAATCAAATTATCAGGATTAAAACTTTCTTCACAACCTGCTGTTTTAAGTTCTTGTTCAACATAAGGAAAAATTGCAATTGCTGGAATGCCTATCTTGGCTACTTTTTCAACTTCCTTAAGTAACTGGTCTAATGAGAAGCGATAGATACCCGGCAAAGTTTCTATTTTCTCTTTACGATTATTACCCTCAATCACAAATAACGGCTGTATTAAATCATTTGCCGAAAGTGAGGATTCAGAAACAAGGTCACGAATCCATTTATCCGATCTATTTCTCCTCATTCTATGTAATGGATATTGAAAATTCATATAAAACTCTTTTGCCTCAATATATAAGCCTAACTTGCTTAAATGTGAAGTGAATCTAACAACAAATCGGAATTATCACATTAGAATTAAAGCTATATAAGCCCAGCCCTTACCAAAATTGAATGGGAAAATGATAAGTTACCTAATAGACGAGAAAGCAAGCTAATACAATATGACCTACAAAATATAAACGATTTTCCAGTAGGATTTTTACAACAAATGGCAATAAGACAAAATCAAAATACTATACTATTTCATAGGCTAAGTAACTTCCAAAGTACTTAATAAGTATAAAAATAAGTATAGAGTGAATCGCGGGTAAAATGGATCAACAGAAAAAGCGCTATCATTGAGATATCAATGCCAGCAATTGATGGAATATAGACACGTATTTTGCGTAATACCGGCTCAATAAGTCCGACTAAAAATCTATTTATCCTAATCACAATTGGACTATAACGGTTTATAACGCTGAAATGTGATAGGTAATACATGATTATATAGACAAATAGCAGAAATGAGTAAATCGATAAAATCGATGAAATTAGATTTATGAATGGGTTTATATTTAGCATATTTTTTTACCGTAGAAGATGTTCAAGGATTAAATTATAGAAATTAATATACAAATAAAAATAATTATATCGTAGAGGCAGGGTCTCGCCGCCCGGAAATATCGAGGTCGCCCAAAGGCGGGGGAAGAACCCCGCCCCTACACCAATTTCAATTCATCTATAACCTTACTTATCTTACTAGTTATTTCTGGAGTCATCTCCATTTTTCGACCCCATTCACGCTTTGTTTCAGGATAGATTTTATTTGTGGCATCAAAGCCCATTTTACTACCCAGGCCCTCTTCAGGGGAGGCAAAATCTAGGTAATCAATTGGGGTATTTTCGATAATTGTGACATCGCGATGATAATCCATCCTAGTTGAGATCGCCCACATAACATCTTCCCAACTCTTCACATCAATATCCTCATCCACGACAATAATAAATTTTGTATAAGTGAATTGGCGTAAGAAACTCCAAATACCCATCATAATTCTTTTACTATGCCCGGCATATGCTTTTTTAATTGATACCACAGCTGTTCGATATGAGCATGCTTCAGGCGGCAAATAAAAATCTACAATCTCAGGAAATTGCTGCTTTAAGATTGGGTTAAACATTATATTCATCGCTTCACCCAAAACAGATGGCTCATCTGGCGGACGCCCGGTATAAGTGGATAGGTAAATAGGATCCCTGCGCATTGTAATGGCTGATATGGTAAAAACTGGAAATTTCTCAACTGAATTATAATAACCCGTATGATCACCAAATGGTCCTTCATCTGCATAATCAGAAAGTGACACACTGCCCTCTAAGATAATTTCAGCATTGGCAGGAACTAACAAATCATTGGTTTTACATTTTACCAGATCCACTCCAGCGCCTCTAAGCAAACCTGCAAATTTATATTCAGATAAATTATCAGGGATTGGACTCACCGCGGCAAGGATCGTGCCCGGGTCTGCCCCAATTGCAATCGCGGCTGGAAAGGATGCATCTTTTTTATCCGACCATCTTTGATATTGGGTCGCGCCTCCTCGATGCTTAAGCCAACGCATTATCATTTGATTTTCATTTAGTTGCTGCATCCTGTAAATGCCTAAATTATAATCATCTGTTTTATCTTCTTTTGGCTCTGGTCCTTTAGTGATAACCAAAGGCCAAGTCATAAGCGGAGCTTTATCTCCTGGCCAACAGGTTTGAATTGGCAATATGTTAAGATCAACATCATCGCCAGTTAAAACCACTTCCTGACAAGCCGCCTTTTTAACTATATTTGGCTTCATAGTTAAAAGCTTTTTAACAAGCGGTAACATACCTACCGCCTCTTTAAATCCAGATGGCGGTATAGGCTGACGAAGTGTTGCCAAGTCTTCACCAATGGCTTTTATACCTTCTTTATCAGTATTCATACCAAGGGCGATACGATCAATATGACCAAATAAATTTACAAGTACGGGTATTTTGGATTTTTTGCCATTATGCATGACATTATTGAGTAATAAAGCTGGCCCTCTCTTATGTAATACCTGTCTATGAAGTTCAGTAATTTCTAAATTGCTATCGATTATTTCATCGATCTCAATGAGTTGATTAGATTTTCTAAGAATATCTAGAAAATCACGTAATGATTTATACATAAGTTTTGATTAATCTCTTGAACATTATAGATAATTGTGTTGTTTAATGATAGCAACAAATTTTGGAAAACCAATGTCTAAATACTTATCTATAATACTATCCATCTGCTTAGTTATGTCCTGCGCTAAGAAGGCTGATAACATTGAGACTCAACCAAAAACTAATAGTACTACAGCAATAGAAGTTAGCAAAGATTTAGTTGAGAAAGTCTCAATGACTATAAAAAAACCATTTAAAAAATTACCTATAGTCAAAATAGATATCAACAAGATTAACTTTGAATTTGATAGTTACCAGCTATCAAGCCAAGCTAAAAAAGATCTTAGTAAAGCTGCAAAATCTTTAAGAGAGGATAAAAGATCATCTATTGTTATTGCTGGCCATTGCGATTCAAGGGGTACCAAAGATTACAACCTAATCCTTGGAGAGAAAAGAGCTATTGCAGTAAAAAACTTTCTCATTGATGAGAATATTTCAAAATCAAGGATTCAAACTATAAGCTATGGTGAAGAAAGGCCAATAAAAGCCGATAATGATGAAAAAGCTTATAAGGAAAATCGTCGATGTGATTTGACCATAAAATAACTGGTGGATTAGGTAGTGAGAATATTTCTAACTTATATATTAATATTAGTTCTTACACCTGCTGCAATGGCAGAAAAAGTTGAATTAGAATTATATGAAGAAAATACCCTGATTGAAAAAGATCTAGTTATTTTAAAGCTAGAAACTAAATTACATGATATGGAATTAGAAATTTCAGATCTAAAAGATCGCTTTGAGCAAATAGAACATCTTCAAAAAAGACTATTAAATATAGTTGGCAAGACAGATGAAGATACTAATAATTTATTTACTCAAAAAGCAAAAAATTCCGAGTATCAATATGCCTATAATCAAATCGTTAATAATAAAATAAATCGTGCAGAAAGAGCATTTGATTTATATATAGAGAAATATCCTGAGGATGATAAATTAGGTGAAGTTTATTTTTGGAAAGGCGAAATTCATTATAAACGAAAGGATTATACAGACGCACTTGAATATTATCTGATTTCATATCAAAAATACCCTGATAATGAGCGTTATCTTGATTCCTTGTTTAAGATGTCAGTAGTGCTAGGCTTTTTAGGCAAGGAAAAGGAGGCATGTGAAGGATTTACATTATTAGTTAGTAATCAAACAACCATTAGTGAATCATTAAGAAGCAAGGCTCTAGCCGAAGCAGTTCAATTTGGATGTATTGATAATTAAATTTGCAATATATACATTATTTTGGTATAGTTAGATTTTGTTTAATGTTAGGAAGTAGGTAAAATAATATGAAAAAATTAATTATTATAAGTTTAATAATCTTAATTCCAGTTATCGGTATTTCGACGCTCTATTTCAAAATAAAACATGAATCTGAAAACACAAAAAAACATAATTCATGGTCCTATGAAGGTAATACCGGACCAGAATTTTGGCACAGTTTATCTGATGAATACACATTATGTTCTGACGGAACAAGTCAATCTCCGATTAATATAATTACAGCAGATACCATATCTGCAAAGGCAAATACACTTCAACAAAAATATCAAAATACTCCTTTAGCCATTATTAATAATGGCGAAACTATTAAGATAAAATATAACTCAGATAGTTATTTAAAAATTGGAGCCTCTATATATAAATTAGTACAATTTCATTTCCATACTCCAAGTGAGCATCATATAAATGGAGTAGCACATCCAATGGTGATACACTTAGTCCATACAAATGCAGATGGAGATATTGCAGTTTTAGCTGTATTCATTGAAGAAGGTGAGGCTAATTCAACAATTTCAACAATTTTAAATAATGTTCCGGATACAAAACATAAAGTTGTTAGATTAGATAATGTTGAGATTAACGCTTCTGACTTATTACCTATAAATGGTTCCCATTACCAATTTTCTAGCTCATTAACTACACCGCCATGTTCAGAGAATGTGCTTTGGAACATTTTAAAGGATCCTATTACTTTATCAAAAGAGCAAATTGACAAATTTATATCGATAATGGGTGATAATGCACGGCCTATTCAGCCTTTGAATGACCGTAAGATTATCTTGATCAATACTGATAAGATCTTAGAATAATAAGATCTATGGTTGAGATTGGTAAAACAAATAAACTGATTGTTACCAAACAGGTTGATTTTGGACTTTACCTTGATGATGAGAATGAAGATAATATTTTATTACCAAAACGTTATGCCCCAAAGAATGCTGAAATTGGCGATGAATTAGAAGTTTTTATTTATCTTGATTCTGAAGATAGAATTATCGCTACAACAGAAAAACCATATGTTGAAATTGGAAAAACAGCACATTTAGAAGTTGTAGATACGGGTAGTTTTGGTGCATTCTTGGATTGGGGTTTGGCAAAAGATCTTCTAGTCCCATTTAAGGAGCAACGCATTCCAATGCTCAAAGGGAAATCCTATAGTGTGTTTTTGTTTATTGACGCTACTGGGCGTATTAGCGCCAGTAGTAAGCTAAGTCGATATTTAGAGGAAGAAAACCATGGCACATTCATCGAAGATGAAAAGGTTGACCTACAGATTGTTAGTCGTAGTGACTTAGGCTACAAAGCTGTTATTAACGATACTCATCTTGGCTTGCTTCATAATAGTGAATTATTGCAACCAATCAATATTGGTGCTAAATCAGTAGGTTATGTCAGAAAAATACGCGAAGATGATAGAATAAATTTAAGCCTGCAAGAACGAGGCGAGATTGTGGTCAATGAACTATCACAAAATATATTAGAGTTTATAAACGATGAAGGTGGATCATCTGATCTGACCGACAAAAGCTCTCCTGATTTAATTTTTCAAACATTTAAAGTTAGCAAATCCAACTATAAGAAAGCTCTTGGTAAATTATATTCAGAGCAGAAAATTCTTATTGAAGATGGATTGGTAAAAATTGTGGATTAATATGTCGTGGGGATGAGCCTTTGTGGTTGCCCGGATGCAAGAGAGACAGGCGGGAAGGCATTATATCAACGATATATTATAAAGACACAAAACGTTTATGCCGTAGATAAAATAAAGTTTTCTTAATCTTCTTCTCTGGATAATGTGGTGCTATAGCCTCCCTATAGAGAGCCATTTGATCTCTATACTCACTTCTAACTTCATTAATGTTTGCAGGTAATTCCATATCTGTTTTATAATCAATAATTTCTATATATTCTTCACTCTCTATAAATTTATCAATTCGAAGTAATTTTTGTTTATAAATTAATTCTACCTCATCATGGTTATTTGCTGCAAATAAGTATTCAAATTGTGGATCAGAGATAATTTCTATTAACACTCTTCTGAAAATTACCTTATCCTCTTCTAGGATCTGATCGCTTTGCTTATCAAGTTGATAGTTAATAAAATCCTTTCTATCTTCTACTTTAATTATTTGTAGATCATCTAAAATATTATGAATGATAATACCTAATATCTTATGATAATCTTCAGCTATATTATTAGCTACTATTTTTCTACTTTGAGTCTCTATGAGATCTGGGGGAATCTCTACATAATTATCGACAGGCGTTCTTTGCTCGAGGTTTGAATCCTTATACCCTTCATCATAAATCTCAATCAGTGAGATATCTGTCTTATTTGACAATTCTTCGGCCATAACATTATATAAACTACCTTCTATTACTGAGCTTCCATTACCTGCAATTATCAAAGCATCTTTAGCTCGTGTTAAAGCTACATAATTTAGACGTCTAAATTCTGCCTCAAGTCGCTCATTATGCTCTGATATAGCAGCTGTCTTCTCAGGAAAGCTAGAAGAACCAGTCGTAAATAGTAAATTATCGCCAGTAAAATAAAGCTTATCCTTATTTAAACTTACGCGGCTATTACTATCTGCTAAGATCACAATTGGCGCCTCTAGACCTTTCGAACCATGAATAGACATAAGGCGGATACTATTACTAGCTCCGGTATTTTTAATTGCCAAATCATGTCGAATCAAAGCCTGATAAATCTCATGATATGAGCTCCCATAGCAATTCCCAAACTCTTTAATTAAATCTAAAATTTGACCAACGCGTATTTTGCTATCACCTGCAAACTCATCATCATATGCGTTAAATAAATCAAAATGATGAGTAAGATTAAGACAAAAATCATAGGGCGATAAATAGCGACTTTTATCAATAATGACATTTAGCACAGAGCTTGCTTCAGCAGTCCAATCATAAATCTCATTGACAATAATATCATATAAAGATTTTGAAAGATTATCGTCATTTAAGTAACTACACAACTTTTCCAACAACTGATCATCAAAATTAAATAAAGATGATTTAAGTAAGCATGCTAAATTATAATCATCGCAAGGCATATAGCTAAATCTAATTAATGCCAAATAATCTAAAAATATAATATCTCTATCAACAACTCGTAAACCATCCAGACTTACAGCAATAGACTGATCATTTAATGCTTGATATAACTCATAGAAGAACTCATTTCGTCTTGGAAATAAAATTAATATATCCTCATATCGAGCATTTCTTTTCGTTGATTCTAAGTAATAATTACCAGTAACTAATCTAGTTATTTCAGAAATTATCTGTTCTATAGCTTTGTTACAATTAGACTCTTTGGCTATTGGAGACTTTGGAAACTCTAATTTCTTTTCGCTTCTCCTTGAGAATTCCTTTTTACAAAATGGTAATAACTTAAATAAATAATTAGAATTCCGGTGGGCATTATGAATTAGATCAATGTTAAACTGTGTTAAGGAATCTTTAATAGCAGCATTCTGACAAAATAAGTTTACAAAGTTTATTATACCAGAGCTACTTCGATAAGATTTAACTAAGTCTAATTTAATAAGCTTAGCACCAGATAGTGCTAATCCTTTAGATAATTCATCATATTTTTGTTTGAATAATTCGTGCCTGGCGCCCTGAAATCCGTAAATAGATTGTTTCTCATCACCCACTATAAAAACAGTCTTACTTAATCCACCGGCCAGGAAATCATTATAAAGATAGTCAATAATTTCCCACTGAATAATTGATGTGTCCTGAGCCTCATCAACTAAAATATGCTTAATTAAATTTAACTGGTAATTAATATTATGATTATTGTTGCTGCTAAGAATAATTAATGCCTTTAATAGAATATCTTCATAATCTAACAGATTTTGAGATTGCTTAAACTGCCGATATTCATCTAGTAATAATACCGCTATTTCGATTAATCGCTTGTTAATTTCAAATGCATCAATTTTTGCTAAATATTCAGCCAACTCAAGATATTCATGTGCAATTATATCAATTTCCTGATCAACACCAGGTAATAAATCAAATATTTTCTTTGAGAAGAAGTTAACTCTAAGAGTTCCTAGTTTTGTACAAAAGAAATCTTTAATTTTAACAAAACTTTGCCTTATGGTTAAATCATTATCAAATTTCAAACCTTTGAGTATATTTAGCTTATCTTGATCAGTCTTACCCAATCGATCACTATGAATATTTGTTATATTTCTTATTAACTCTTGCAAATCTGACTGCATTAAAAAATCACGTTTTAAATTAGTGATATTTGGCAATATTTCAGGAAGCCCTAATAGCTTGCGTAAATTAGCAAATTGATTCGTTAAATTCCCTGCCTTAAATAGTAAATATAAGATATTTGTTCTTTTATCAGTTATAAGCTTTAGATTCTCTGATATTGCTTCTAACGAAATACGTGATGCCAAATAATTAAAATTCTCCGTAAGTTCCGGCTTGGAGTATGTATTTCTAATAATATCACCAATGATTTTGCTTGAATCTACATCACTCATTACAGCAAATCCTGGACGCAACTCTGCTTCGTAACTATAATTCCGTAATAATTCTAGGGAGAAGCTATGAATGGTTTGAATATTAAACTTAGCTGAGCCAATTAAGATATCTTGTTTAATATCAGCTAAATTCTTAAGATGAAAATCTTCTGGTTTATGACCAAGTAACTCTGTTAACAACTTGATTTGAGTTTCATCATCGGAAATAAAAATACTGATAATGTTTTTAATAATTCTGGCCCTAATCTCAGCAGCTGCATTATTAGTAAAAGTAATTGCCAAAATCTCCTGCGGCTTAGCTCCAGATAAAATCAAAGCCGTAATCCTATCAATTAAGATCTTAGTCTTACCAGACCCAGCATTGGCTGAAATAAAAAATGAATTATGAGGATTTGTTGCTTGCATAATAAATCTTATAATAAACTAGGGTCGGACACACGGGGCAACCCTAATGACTTTATTTATTAGCCCATTTACCTTTTTCATCTTGTTGCCAGAACAACGTATTTTTGGGTTTGTTTTGTTTTTCTTGCTGGTATTTATCTTTGAATTTTGCAAGATTTGGATGGTTATCATCAAAAAGATAGATGATTTTTTTAAAATTCTGTGCGAATTCTTCGCTTACTTCATCTTTAGCAATTAAGATCTCGGATTTATTAATATTTTGGCTCTTAGATGTAATTAATAGATATTTATAATAATCTGAATCATTAGCCTCAGTGCCATGAGGCAAAAATTTATTAGTTGAAAATGTCCAAAATAATGCATCATATTTTGTCACATCGCTATCTTCAACTAAAAGCATCATGGGTTTTTTCAATTGAGCATAAATTTTATATAACAATGATGGTAGAATTTTATCTAATGGGGATTTTGAAATTTGGTAAAAACTATAACTATTCATTTGACTGATTTAATCCTCTTCTTGTGTAACTCCTTATACACCTCTATAGTCTTTTGCTGCATTAAATCAATTCCGAAATTCTCATTAACATGCTTAACTGCAGATTTTTTAACTAAACCACGCCTTGCCTTAGTTAGATTAATTACTTTCTTAATTTTACTAGCTAGCATTTTTGGATCATTTGGCTCTACCAAAAATCCTGTTCTCTCATCAACTATAGTCTCACGCGCTCCTCCGTGATTTGTGGCGATGACAATTTTACCCATTGCGCCAGCTTCAACCATAACCCTGCCAAACGCCTCAGGCCTTGTACTTGTTGAAATTACCAAATTTGAGATATGATAAAGATTCAATATGTCCTGAACATTATCATAAATACATATCCGATCTGATAAACCATTATTATCTATTAATGCCTCAAGTGTTTTTACAAATTTAGGTGATTTTGACCTATCCCCTAAAATAAGACAAAAATAATTTTCATCTTTTATTTGGGCCAGGGCCTCAATTAAGACCTCCTGACCTTTCCATCTTGATAGCCTTCCTGGCAGTAAAATAATATGCTTATCTTCCGGGATATTCCATTTTGCCATATATTTAACAACTTGATCTATACTAACTCTTTTCTTGTCAAAAAGACTTAGATCAACCCCTCGATAGATCTTGCGAATTTTCTTAGGATTTACTGCATAATTATCGATCATATGTTTACGAATAAAATCAGAAACAGCAATAACCAAATCTGCCTTTGTCATAATCGAATTATATTTCTTCTTTAGAAATGACTTACCAGAATAGACGCCATGAAAAGTAGTAAGGAACTTAGCTTTAGTTTTACGGCAGGCATAGTAAGCACTCCAAGCTGGTACCCTTGATCTGGCATGAAGAATATCAACCTTTTCATCTTTTATAATCTTCACTATTTTGTTAATATTACGCCAGATAGTAAAAGGGTTTTTAGAGGCTACATCCATATGAATAACCTTACTCCCAGACTTGCTCAACCTTGGCTCTAAGATGCCTCCTTTTGTTAGCACGATTGATTTAAAACCTTCCTCTATAATTGCCTCAGCAATCTCAATAGTACCTCGTTCAATTCCACCAGAATTCATTGTTGGAACTAATTGCATAATTGTTAGACTTGATTTCTTCGTCATTGCCTTCTAAATAGAATAAAATTTTCCAAAATATTATATGAATTTTCATAGAGTGCAAGATGGTAATATTGCTTATGATCAAATTATAGGCAATAAATTTGATCTAATTTTCTTACCGGGACTAAGATCTGATAGGATGGGAACAAAAGCCCTCTATATTGAAGATTACGCTGTTAGGAATGGCCTAGGTAATATTCGCTTTGATTATCTTGGTCATGGACAGTCAGATGGTAACTTTAGTGATTTTGGAATTAATGATTGGCTAGAAAATAGTCTGAACGTTATCGATAATCTAGCCCAAAATCCTGTTATTCTAATTGGATCAAGTCTTGGTGGCTGGCTAGCTCTATTGGCATCTCTCAAAAGGCCAAAGAAGATTAAAGCTCTAGTTACACTTGCTGCGGCACCTGATTTCACTGAGGATCTCATATGGAATGATTTATCAGACAATACACAGGAATTTATCAATAATGGTGGCATCTATAACCTACCCTCTTCAGAATGTGATCAAGAATACCCTATTAGTAAAAAGCTCATAGAGTCTGGGCGAGAAAATTTATTACTTGATACTGATAAACCAATTAATATAAATATTCCGACTTTCTGCATTCATGGGCAAAAGGATCAAGATGTTCCTTTTGAAACCTCAACCAGAATATTTGGCAAGATAGCGTCTGAAAAGAAAAGGTTAATTCTGCGAACAAATAGTGACCACCGTCTATCAAGCGATTCGGACCTGCGAATTTTAATATCTATTATTAATGATATTGTTTCGTAGGAGCGAGGTTATTGTTCCCTAAAGCATACTCCGAACTTTATCACGGGGGAGAGCCCCTACGACAATTCTAATACTTTAAACAAACTACCCATTTCCTCCTTAGAGGTTAGGCGATATAATGATCTGTCTAATTTAGCTTTAATCTCCTCAGATTTATTTTGCTTACACATATCTATTCGCGCACCCAACCCTATGGACAAAAGAAAATCACCTTGGTCATATAATGCATAATTACAGAGATTAGTTTCTGCTAAAGTTTGCTGTATGGCCGAAAAATTAACTAAATATGTTAAATCCTGCTGACCTAGATTTGCAAAGATATTTTTATATTTATGCGATTTTACAGCCTGAATAGTCGGCTTAAAATCATAAGAATTATAACCATAATCAAAAATTAATGCTTTTGATTTAGTTATTTGTGTAAATTCTGCAATTTCATTTATTAATGTAATGGTCGCAGAGGATAATTCAAAAACATCGCCATCATTATTACTTGAGTCTGCCAGAAATAATTTAGGATAAAGCAGACTTGCTGGCGTCTTAGCTAAACGAAAGCAGAAATTATCTTGATAGTCAATCTTACGCTCATACCATTCAGCTTTAGAGAACTCAAATTGCTGCATCGGGATACAATCCAACAACTCATTTGAAATAATAAAACTTAATGATTTTGGAACCTGATTAAATTCTGAGTAATGGTGAATTTTAAAACCAAAACCGGCTAATTTCTCCTGTTGTATTTTTCGTAATTTAGGACTTTTTTCAACAAGATGTACTGATATTTTTGAATTGAAGTTCGGGAACTTTTGAAAAGTCCTTAACATGTCCTGCATTAATAAGGCTCTACCTGGCCCTAACTCAATAATTTGAATTTCACCTTCAGAATCTTGTAGATAATATAAACAATATAAAGCTATAACCTCACCAAAACATTGGGATATTTCCGGACTTGTGATAAAATCCCCTTCGCTACCAAAAGGGTTCTCATTGGTATAATACCCATATTGGGGATCTAAAAGACATAGCTGCATAAACTCAGCAATACTGATAGGACCACTGATTTTAATCTGGTTAATGATTTTATTGCTTAGCTTGTTCTGCATCCAAGACTATAATCTGGTAAAATAATTTTTCTTATGAAGAATCATATAGATTCCAAGTAATATCATAGGCAACGATAATAATTGTCCCATCGTTACAAAGGAAACAAGATAGCCTATATGCTGATCAGGTATCCTAAAAAATTCAATTATAATACGTGAAATACCATAGCAAATCATAAAACTTGCTGCCAATCTGCCAGATTGTTCCCTGATAGATTTGATTCTAACTAAATAGCATAAAATACAAAAAGTGACAATTCCTTCCAAAGTGGCCTCATATAGCTGACTTGGGTGCCTTGGTTCCATTCCGCCGCGAGGAAAAATAATGCCAAAGTCTGATGTCGTAATCTTACCATATAATTCCCCATTAATAAAGTTAGCAATGCGACCAAAAAACAATCCCGGAGGAGTGGCGCAAGCAAGGAAATCCATATTACGTAGGAATCCATTCTTTTCTTTCTGACTATGAAGATATACAGCTATAGTTAATCCTATCAAACCGCCATGAAAAGACATGCCTCCCTGCCACACATATAGGGCCTCAATAGGGTTGGATAGATAATAAGGCAAATTATAAAACAAGACATATCCAAACCTACCGCCTAGAATTATTCCTAGGACAATCTTAAACATCAAATCATCTAATTGTTTTTTTGAGAAAAGCTTTAAAGTGTATTTTTTTTCTAAGAAGGCTAGATAACAAAAACCAACTATTATACCAAAAATATAAGCAAGGGAATACCATTTTATTGATATTGGCCCAAGTGAAATAAAGTTAGGATCAAAATCAGCTACAAACATATATATATAACACGGTTAGATTTTAGTATATTTAGATATAAGGGCAAATAAATAAAAGAAAATTCATATTTCCCTTAAGAAATTCTCTCTTATCCTGATAGTTAGTAAAATTTTTAATGGATAAAAGATAGTATCTGATATAAATATCTTTCGATCGCATCATTTAACGAGCTTATAAATTGGGTCAAAGAATATTATTATATATATTTATCACTTTCTGTTTTCTGCAAACTAATCTTTATGCAGATTATACAGATATTCTCGATCCAAATGATTTACACTGCCTTAAGCAGGTTGATGCATTACTTATTCGCGGCAAATATACTGATGCATTAATCAAATCTGATCATTGTGATGACGATGCTATAAAATTACTAACCCAGTGGTTAATAATTCAAAAAGAAGATTATTTCTCACTAGAAAGCTTACTAAATTACCAGAAAATGATCACCAATATACCACTTCCTTGGAATATGCAGGAAAGATTTATACTGGCGGCAAAGGAACAGGAGGTTAATGCTAATGATTTATCAAATCTTGTCATAGGTCATAACGCCTATAAATTAGATATTGTCAGGAAATATATTGATTTGCACAAAAGTAATAACTCTCTAACAGAGGCTAAAGAAAGAGAGTTAATCAGAACAAGTTGGCTTAAAGGGGAGCATAACTTCACAGAATTAAAAACATTTATGGAATATTATAAAAATTACATAAATGAACAAGATATCATTGCCAAATCAAATCAATATTTAATTAATGGTAATATCAAAACTGCAAATTTCCTTGGATATTACATAAGGGATAAAGATTATAAAAAATATTTAAAAGTTATAACAAACTTTAAAAAACTCTCGAAATCATCAATATCACTCTTGAGTAGCTTGCCGGAGGAATATCAGAATGATGAAGCTCTAATTTTCTACATTACAAAATATTATAATGCAAAAAACCAAGACAGTAAAGTAAGTAAATACCTGCTATCACTACCATCTGAATTAGAAGTGCCCAAAAGATTCAAAAATGCAAAAATACGTAATGCTCGTTATAATATTGAAAAAGGAAATTATAAGACAGCATATCAAATATTACAAAATCATCAGATTAGAGCTGGTACTGCTGCATATGCCGAGATGGAATGGCTTGCAGGATGGACAGCCTTAAGATTTATCGACAAGCCTGAAGAGGCTGTTATTCATTTTACCAATATGTATAATAATGTTAGTTATACAATCAGTCTCTCACGAGCATCTTATTGGCTGGCAAGAAGTTATAAAACATTAGGTAATAGTACCGAAGCCAGCAAATGGTTTCGTGTAGCTAGTGGATATAGTACCACCTATTATGGGCAAATGGCATTAATGGAAGATGCACAAAATCTTCAAATATCATTACCAAAACTCAAGCCTTATGATAACTCAGAATTACGATTTAGGGTTAATACTAACCTAGCATTAAGGCTAAGTCTATATTTGCAATATCTTGGTTATAATAAAGAGTCTTACAAGTTTGCTAAATATGTAATTGAAAATAATATAAAAAATGCAAATCTTTTTCTTTATTTGGCAATTTTCAAACAAACAAATGACCAGCAATTCATTTTAAAAATATCAAGATTTGCAACTCGCAAGAATGTCATCACAACCGCTAACTACCCAATCATTGAAGATATTAACTTCAAAAATAGATCTTTAGCTTTTGCTATTATTAAGCAAGAAAGCGGTTTTAATGACAAAGCTATTAGTAGCAAGGGTGCGATTGGCTTTATGCAATTAATGCCAGCAACTGCGCGCGATGTATCTAAGCGCTTAAAGTTAAAATACAGCTATAATAGGTTACGTAATGATCAGGAATATAACCTAAAATTAGGTGGTTATTATATTAATCACTTATTAGATAAATTCGATAATTCCTATATTTTGGCTGTTGCTTCCTATAATGCAGGACCTTCTAATGTGAATAAATGGATTAAGCGTAATGGAGATATCAGAGAATATAATAATATTTATGATATTATAGATTGGGTTGAGAAAATTCCTTTCCCGGAAACAAGAAATTACGTTCAAAGAATTTTAGAGAATATGATTATCTATTTGCATATTTTGGATAAAGAGTAGATTTGCACTAAATTTACATTCGTAGGAGAGAGACTCTTATCCCAGACAGTATCTAGATTTGCTTTTACGTCAAGAAGGGTAAATAGACCAATATCGATATCAAAATCATAGGTAAATTTATCAATAGTAAAAATAGTGATTTAACAATTATGATTCTGTACAGCTTGATATTAGCAATAAGATATTGATCTATGATTCCATTATGAAAATCATCTTTTATGAAATCGATGCTATTAATATAAAGCATTGCTAGGGTAATTATCACTATCGCACTCGGCGCAATAAAATCATTAAAGCCAAAATATAATATGGTAATTGCTAATATAAAAACACCAAGATTTTGAGCCCATTTAGTAAGATGGTTACGAAAATCTTTTATATCAAAAGCTAAAATCTTAAAAATCATTTTGGGTCAAAATCTGAAAGATTAATCTTATTATTTACGACTGGGATGTCTTTATTCTCGCTATTAATTAAAATAATACCACCTTCCCTAGCCCTAACCTCTATCATGTTGCAAAATTTCTTTTTCATTTTCTCTTCCAAATGCAGGCAAGGATTATCTAGGTACCAGATTGGTGTTGGTTTTAGAATTAAGCGAGTTAATGAAACACGCTGTCTTTGCTCTTTTGTTAAATCTTGAATTTTACTATCAGCTAATTCTTCTAATTCAAAAAAATGAAAAGCTGTATTGATCAGAATCTCAGTTTCATAAATACTAGCCCAATGCTCAATATTATCCATCACGCTCAAACCAAGTTTTAAACCATCTCGGCTACTAATATAGTTAATATCATTTTTATAAGCTTCAAAACTATCTAAAATATTATTTTGCTGAACCAAAATATCACCTTGGTAAGCTTTATGCAATCCAGCTAAGGTTTTCAGTAACAAAGTATTTGCTACTTTATTTGCTCCATCTAACAAACTGACAGAGCATTGAAAAAAACTACATGACAATTCTTTGATAATAACTTTATCGTCTAATGATAATGAAATATTCTCAATTGTAAGCATAATGAATTCTGATCTAATTACAGTTATAAATAAGCAAAAAAGTTTATTTATAAACTTTTTATACCATTTCTTATCTTTAAAATAAAGATTGACAATTCTGTAATCTATTTTTTTACTGCATCTATGTATTTTAACTTTTAAGTTAGCAAAATGAGACCGTTCCTTAAAAATACGAGAGCACGAAGCATTAGTTTTCCCGCCTTTGACTCAAGCGATAAATCTTATAACAAAAATGTTGTCAAAAGTCCTGATAGAGAAGATTTTGATTCCTTAATGAGTTGTGGCAAAATAATGCAAATAATTTTCTCTTGTGAAACAAAATCTCCATTTATAGACCTTGCAGATTTGCAAAAAATTTGTGGTACTGACGTTATAAGCAATGCTAATGGTATAACACAATTTGAAGCAATGATAGCAGATTACAGAAATCAAATATGTAATAATAATACCAGTAATCCAATCCCAGGATTAGCAGAGTTCTGTCAAAGAATAAATGAGGTCTGTAGTGATGCCGATCAAGTTCCAAACACTATATGCTCGCATCATAGAAAAAAACTAAAATTTTCTGATGCAGACTCATTACAGGAAACAGAGGGCCATATTAGATGTGAAAAAACATAAGATCGATTGTTAATTATGATTTTATGATTAATTTCTTATTAGACCTTATATTTTAGATTAAAATGACTAAAAATCCATATATTCAGAATTTATCAATCGGTGATAAAATCTATAAATTTTTCTCTCTGAAGAATTTCCTAAAATCAATTAATAGCGATATTACGAAATTACCCTATTCAATCAGGATATTATTTGAGAATTACTTACGCTCAGAGTTACTTAGAGATAATGCTGCTGAAGCAGAAAGCAGAATAAAAGATTATCTAGCTAAAACTTACAATGTTGAAGTAGCTTATTTCCCAGCGCGAGTTTTAATGCAAGATTTCACTGGGGTGCCTGCAGTTGTTGATTTGGCTTCTATGCGTTCTGCTCTTAAAGAAGGTGGTGGTAATCCAAATGATATCAACCCTATCATCCAAGTTGATTTAGTTATTGATCATTCAGTACAAGTTGATTTCTACAAAACAAGTTCGGCTTTATCTGGTAATATTAAAAAAGAGTTAGAGCGTAATAATGAACGTTATAAATTCTTAAAATGGGGCCAATCAGCTTTCGATAATTATCGAGCTGTGCCTCCTGGAACAGGAATTTGTCATCAGGTTAATTTAGAATATTTGGCTGAAGTATCATATATTAAAGATACGGCTTTAGGTAAAATGATTTTTCCGGATAGTTTAGTTGGAACCGATTCTCATACCACTATGATTAATGGAATTGGCGTCTTTGGCTTTGGAGTTGGTGGCATTGAAGCTGAAGCTGCAATGCTTGGGCAAGAAGTCTCATTGGTTGTGCCGAAAGTTGTTGGTTTTAAATTAAGTGGAAAGGCAAATGAAGGCGTAACAGCAACAGATCTTGTTTTAACTATTTGTGAAACACTACGTAAACATGGCGTGGTTGGTAAATTTGTTGAATTTTATGGTGATGCTGTAAGTAATCTTCCGCTTGCTGATAGGGCTACAATCTCCAATATGTCGCCTGAATTTGGTGCAACTATGGCCTATTTTCCTGTGGATCGTGAAACTCTTAATTACATGAAATTAACTGCCAGATCTGTAGATATAATTGATCGAACTGAAGTTTATTTTAAAGAACAGAAATTCTGGCGTGATAGCAATGATCAAATAGCCTATGATGAAATGCTAGATTTTGATATTTCATCAGTGGAGCCATGCTTAGCTGGGCCAAAATTACCACAAGAACGAGTAACTCTAGCTAATGTTAATAGTGATTTTGCGCAAAAATTTAACGTTGGTCTAGATACAAAATATTCCGTTAAAGATCAAGATTACACTTTACGTCATGGTGATATTGTAATAGCTGCTATTACATCTTGTACAAACACATCTAATCCCAATGTTATGATTGCAGCAGGCCTGCTTGCTAAAAAAGCAATTGAGAAAGGCCTAACACTTAAACCTTTTGTAAAATCATCACTCGCGCCTGGTTCGCAAGTAGTTACAGAATATTTAAACAAAGCCGAATTAATGCCATATTTAAATCAATTAGGCTTTAATGTTGTGGGTTATGGTTGCACCACTTGTATTGGTAATTCTGGCCCTCTTGATAGTGAAATTGAGCAATCTGTTAAAGATAATCAATTAATTGTATCATCAGTTTTATCAGGTAATAGAAATTTTGAAGGCAGAATTCATCCGCTTGTTAAAGCTAGTTATTTAGGCTCGCCTCCATTGGTTGTTGCCTATGCAATTTTGGGTAATACCAGATCTGATATTACAACCTCCTCTCTTGGAAAAGATCAGAATGGTAATGATGTTTATTTAAAAGATCTTTGGCCTTCTAATAGTGAGATAGCTGAATATGTCGGTAAATCAATTAATCCAGAAATGTTCACAAACAAATATGCTGAAGTTTTTGATGGTGATGAGGAATGGCAGAAAATTACCTTCACTCCGAGTGAAACTTATGAATTTGATAAAACTAGCACCTATATCCAAAACCCACCTTTCTTTGACACTTTAGATAAAAAAATAGATCGAGATATTAAAAATGCTCGGATATTAGCTTTATTTGGCGACAACATTACCACCGATCATATATCCCCTGCTGGAGCTATTGCCAAAGATTCACCAGCTGCATTATATTTAGAAAGAGAAGGAACTGATTCGAAAGATTTTAATTCTTATGGTTCAAGGCGTGGTAATCATGAAGTAATGATGCGTGGTACCTTTGCGAATGTTCGAATCAAAAATGAAATGATGGGTGGCGTAGAAGGAGGATTAACATTATTCCAAAATAACGGTTCTAATACCGAAATGCCAATTTACGATGCAGCTATGAGTTATCAAGCATTAGCCAAAGATTTGGTTATTTTCGCCGGTAAAAATTACGGAACAGGATCATCACGAGATTGGGCAGCAAAAGGTAGCCGCTTACTTGGAGTTAAGGCTGTAATTGCTGAGAGCTTTGAACGAATTCATAGATCGAATTTAATCGGTATGGGCGTGCTTCCATTAATATTTAAAAACGATAATAGGCTTACACTTAAATTAACTGGAACTGAATTAGTTACTATTTCGGGCTTAAATAATATCGGTGTTGGCTCAAAAGTTACAGCTAATATTCAGTCCATAGATGGCAAAAATCAAGATGTAGAATTAACCGTTAAAATCGATACTGATGTTGAATTACAAAATTATCAAAATGGTGGAATTTTACAAAGGGTCGTTCGTGAAGTTTTAAATTGATAATTAATATGTAGGGGCGGGGTCCGCCCGCATAGTAAGTGAGATTTGAATTTATGTTAAGAAGGATCAACATATGGGTTTACATCTGCGAATAATGCAAGTTTGGCATTGGCTCAATCACGGGCGGGAGGACCCCGCCCCTACGGGGTGATCATCCACCACATAATTAACATAGC
>JABJMA010000018.1 GCA_018659605.1 Rickettsiales bacterium | reverse complement strand
TTTGACATGTATTTTCTAGTTCCTCATGCCAATTCTTCACAATACTCATAAAATTCAGTAGCTTCTGTTTTTTCACTGCTTCCATGTCTGCTGAGCTAGAGCTAGAACTGTATGTAGGCTTAAGGGCCTCTTCCCACTTCTCAATCTCTTTACCAAAATTATCAAGCTTAGGGTTAGGCTGGACAAAATTTCTTACTAATTCTCTTATATTATCCTGTATGAATTTAGTCCCAAAATTAGGCTGTCTATTAAACTTCTCTAACTTCTGCTCTAAAACAGCGACATTAAATTTAGAGCTGCAAATTTCTAAATCAATTACCAACTCAATAAAGCCTCTAAATAATACTTCGTTTGATTTGCGCATTAGGTCCCGCGCATGACTTAACTCATAAAGATATTTATTAATATAGTTACTAATAATGTATGTGTCACGCTCCTTATGCTTGGGGTTGTGCTTGTCACGCTCCTCCTGCTTGGGGTTGTGTGGCTTTATAGGAATAGAATACGGCAAATGTGTCTCAGAAAAATATAACCTAGATTTCTCTTCATCATATTCTAATTTAAAGTATGTAGATAATATTTCAAAATCTTCTTTAGATAACTTGTATCTTTGTTCTGTCTGCTGCGAGCTGGAAGATTCAGCACTTATCGAAATAGACTGTTTTTCAACGGAATCATCTTTAATTACAAAGAAGGTAAATATTTGTGTTTGATCATTATATTGACAATTCCGACTTTTTAATGACTCTACTAATTTAGTATAAATATTACTAGGGATGCTATATCCACTTGCATCTTCTATTACGGTATTTAACTTTCTTTCCTCATGCCGTAACTCTCTAAGCTTTATTTCTAACTCAGCACCTTCAAACTCCCGCCAGGCCTTATCAACCTTTCCAGAATAGTCATTTATAGATTGCTGATCCCTATATAACAACTCTTCTTTTACTTTAAGGGTTAAAATCTTTTTCTTAATGAAAATACTATTTTCACTAACCTTAAAGCCCAATGCTTTAAGAGATTCCTCACTACAAGAATATTGCTTAGTTTCAGAATTATACTTAAAAACTATATCTTTTTTACTACAAAAAAATTCTTTGGTTTCTGATTTATAGATAAAAAATATATTTTCTGTAGTAAATTCACCTTCGTCATTCTTAACTATTTCATAACCAGCATCACTTAACCTTTTTCTATCACTCTCATCAGAGAAAGGGTCATTATGTTCTAACATTAGATATTTAGCTTTAACTAACATGGGCCTAAGCTGATCTTCAGAAAAAAAGATCTCTTTACCATCACTTGACCTTGCGAAATCGCAATATTTTACAGCAAAGTTCTCATTGACCTCGCTCATCTTAGCAGCACGCTTCTTAATTCGTTCAGACACCAATAAATCTAGAGCGAATGCCTTCTCTGCCAATGTCGCAGAATAATTTAACTTTAAATCATTAGTCGTCCGCAATAAATATTCTATATTCTTAAGCTCACTGCTAATTATAGCATCCAAGATACTCGAATTATCTCCACTTATATCAAGAGCTATTATACGCCTTTCTATATCTTTCTTTCTGAGCCCAGCTCTTAACCTGGCTTTCTGAGCAATTAGATCTTTTATTTTACCAACAATCTCAGCCCCCTCTTCTTTTTTAATAGGATCTCTATCATATTCATCAAACCACGGCCTACGCTCAAGAATAAGATGGTCTTTTTCACCATGTTCTCCTATACTATAACTAAATGCAAAATCCTTCTTCAAATTATCCAACTGATCTTGAGTGACTCTGCATAAGCTTCCTGGCACCATTGTGTCATAGGCGCTAAATTCATAACTCTTTTGATCAATATTTAATACTAATTTCTTACCCTCTTTCTGGCTATATTCAACCTTATGCGATTTAGAGCGTAGTAATTTTACCATTTTTAAAATGTCCGCCTTCTGAAAAATTACATCATCGCCTTCTTTCAACTTCACTTCCATATAATCTGCATGATACCATCTATCGACAAAGTAATCTACCTTACTTATTTCTGACTTAAGCTCAACCTCATTCATTTTAGAAATTTCACGACCATTTATTTGAGCAATCTGACTTCTATTAATAGCGTCATTTAGAAATTTTTCCTTATCAACCAACCTCTGCTTAATTTTAGTAACAACTTCAGCCATTTTCTCAGGCTTTAAGTCTTTGCGGAGCTCCAATAACTCATCCTTTTGCGACAAAAGATCTTTCTTTTGGCGATCTATGATAGAAGCCGTATGCACATCCTTTATTTTATAAGAGGGGTGGGCTATTTTCATTATCAATTCAAAGCTTGGATCCTTAAATACCTCTTTGTTTAACTTATCTTCACCACTAACAAAAGCATTTAATAGCGAGAAATGTTGTAAATCATTAGGATTTGCTTGCTGAACAAAAGCTTTAAACTTTTCCGCATCAGGCATCGATGTAATGCTAATGAATATATCTTTTTCACACGCTGTTAAACCTAATCCACCTTGAGCAGCTGACTTATCCAAAATACTGCCATCTTTGAATGCATAATTCAAATTAAAAGACTTAATTTCTTCAAATAAATAGTTTACAAAATCCTCTTTGACCTCCTCGCCACTCATCCAGCCACTATCTACCGCTCCAACAGCATTGTCTGTCATATAAGCTATAATCTTACAACCAATCTGATATTGTCTCAGCTGATGTGTAAATTTTACTATATTTTTAATATTAAGCATCCCTGGATCATCAGCAAGCATCATATTAGCAGTATCTATAACATCTCTAATATGTTTTACTATCTCAAGATTAGCTTGGCCATTAGATAAAGAGAGATTTGTTAGCATTTTATTAATACAACCCTCTCCCCTCTTCGAAATCATATG
This sequence comes from Rickettsiales bacterium, assembly GCA_018659605.1. Taxonomy (GTDB): domain Bacteria; phylum Pseudomonadota; class Alphaproteobacteria; order Rickettsiales; family JABIRX01; genus JADHOX01. The sequence continues at coordinate 22,160 of JABJMA010000018.1, read as the reverse complement.
AGCTAATAGAACTTCATCCTTAACAATATCCATCCTACTCTCATCTGTTACCATTGTATAACTATCTATCTGATACCCATAACATTCCTGATAAAGCTGTTCGAATTCCGACAATGCTTTAAGTTGGGACGATTCTTCCAAATTAAGCAGAGATCCAAGATTCTTTTCACCCATTATACGTTCTAATATTCGGCTCTGGAATATATAATGAGAAGGTAATTCATGATTATCAGAATCTTTTAAATAGGTTCTGATTAACCATCTAGCATCCCTAGTTTCAACAAGCTCTCCTTTTATATGCTCAACCTTCCTACTTGTATCAATTTGCTTATTTACTAGTGACAATAACTTAAAATAACCTGTTCCTTCTTCTTTAGATATATCTGGAAAATCATTCATTAATTGCCCAATAATTTGGGGAATCCTTGTCTCAAAATTTTTTATTATATCTTGTAACCAGGCAGAATTATATGAGTGAGGCTGAAGTAAATACGAATAGCTTCTCATTTCAGGACTTCCCTTTATATCAAGAAACTGATTTATAAATATTTTGACTGAGTCCTTGTTTTTGAACTTAAGCTCTCCATATAATAACTTAGGCATCAATAATATCAACGCCATATCTTCTGAGAACTTAATTATATTAATATAAGTTTTGAAAAACCTATATTGCTCATCCTCACTAACAAGTATTTTTAATACCAGATCAGAAAAGGCCTTAGCTACCTTGAATGCATTATCTCCAAAATGACTCTGCCAAAATGTATTAAAAGCCTCTTTATCTTCAGTCGAAAAACTTTCTTCTATAGTTTTGAACGATTGAAATTGCTCAGAGAAATTAGACCTGTAATGAAAAACTTCTTTATTACGAAACATAGCGGCATAACCGCGTTCCCAATGGACAGGATGTGGCTTGGCCCTTCCGCGAATATTAGCGCTAGACTTGACGAAAAACTGATCTTTGTATAATTTAGGGATCCCATCTCCATGGGATAAGCTATGAAATACCCATATCATATCACGCAATATCTCAACTCCTGCTTTTGTCTTCGGACAAGTTCTAAGGGCAAGTAATAACTTTAAATTATCCTCTTTTTCTTTAATTGCAAGATCCCCAAATATTACATTTGGGAATAAATTATTTAACATTTCCTCAGAAGACAGCTCATTCCATAATTTATAAATATCTTCATTATATGATGGATCCGAAATATCTTGTGCCCCTGGCTTAAACCTCTTAAAATCTTTTATTGTTTCACGAATATTTAAATTAAGTCTCCAAGTAACATGCTTTTCACCATCCCTATCTGTTTCAATTGTTAGGATAGAAAATATATTAGACCTTTGCTTATCCATTGTAGGTCCTTCATACATATCAAACTTCTCAGCCCGCAACCTATCTTCACATTGCAAATGAATCTCGTATTCCGCTTGCCAGGGCGCAGCCGAGCTGTGGTTATAATCTCCTAGATTACCTATCTGCGGCATCTCCTCCTGCTTTTGCCAAGCGAGTGGAGTTATTGGCAAAGCATTATCGTCCCACTTCTGATATTTGGCGACCCGCTTCTGATATTTTGCAATCCATTCCGGTTGAGATCTCTTGAAATCTTCAATTTTCCCTCTTAGCAAGCCCATATCATGTAATATCTCCCGCGCTGATATAAGATGAGTTGGTGTTTTGTGAACGCGCTCACCTGGCCTAACACATACTAATGAGAAGGCCTGAGGTATAGCATCACTCTCGTCATATCCATTCTCTGTATGCGGGTTTAATTGAGCATGACTTCCCCTACTTGACCGTGATGTATTAGATTTTTGCTGAGCATATATTCCGTGAATTCTCTGTGGATCAAAGTTTATATGACGCTCTCTTATTGCAAGTGATGATGGTGCTAAAATAGGCTCATAAGATCGAAGAAAAGCCAAGGTTTCAACTAAACCATACTTATCATAATTATTACCTGATGGAGTTGACTGAAGATCTGTATTAAGAATAAGGTTGTTAACAACCATTGCCAGGATTTCTGGCTTGCTATTGGCATTACTTTTTCCATCCTTAAATAAATCATATAGTTTTTTTAGATGTGGGGGCCTCAAGGTCGAATCTGTCTCATTTCCTTTTCTTACCATATCCCACAAAGCATCCTCTTGTAATAACCTATGAACTAATAATACAGCATGATCTTCAGCACAGGATCTCAATAGAACCGACATAGTGCCCACAAAATCATCATATGCATCTGTAGGCTCCCTTCGAGCAGAAGCCCCTGAGAAAAGCGCCTTATACGTCCCTCCTAGATACCTAGCCCTACTATCAGAATCTTTCACTTTTACATCTATAGTAGCCACAGGTTGTTCTGTGGAACGCTTCGACGCCTCCTTCGGCTTCAACTCAGCTGGCTTTAAATGAAAATCAATCGTAGCAGGTTCGAAAGCAAAAGGATGATTACGAATAACACTCTTTTTCTCAGAAAGTGGGCACATAACGCTATCATCAAGTGAAGGCTCTTTAGGGGTGCCGCCATCACCCTTCGTTGCATCATTAGCATTAGAAGTTTGGCCCACAACAGTGCTATTATTAGCTAAAGTTGTATTAATGAGCAGAGCAGAGGTACTGCCACCATCCATCGTTGCATCACCCTTCGTTGCATCATTAGCATTAGAAGTTTGGCCCACAACAGTGCTATTATTAGCTACAGTTGTAGCAGGGAACTGAGGAAGAGAGCCACTCCCTCTTTGCACACCATCCGAGCTTCCAGCTATATCATCATCGGACCGCTCTTGGTTGTGGCTTATTAATCTATTTTTTTTCTTTGCCTCAGAATCCCATTGATCCTCTACTTCTCTTTTAGCTCCTGATTTCATAAGCACCTCACAATATTTAAACCGACTATCTAACAACCTCTGCACAAGGCCTAGTCACTTAGACTGAGAATCCCTCTATATTGGATTCTAACATTCATGACTCATAATTAATACAATATACGAATAGTGCCAATTGCTATATAATCAATTTTTATCATTTTCAAGCTTTAGAATTAAATTCTTTGATGCTTTCTCAATAATATCAAACATATTATAAAAGCCCTCCATACCACCAAAGTAAGGATCATCTACATTCTCGTTAATATCATCTGAAAATTTAAGAAATAGCTTTATTTTCGCATATTTTCCTGGAAACATATTTTCCAAAATATCAATATGACTATGATCCATAGCAAGTAGCAAATCAAACTTTTCATAATCATTAGGAGAAATATGCCTTGCTCTAAGATGCTGTATCTCAATATTATTTTCCTCCGCTACTTTTATAGATCTATAATCTGGCATAGAGCCAATATGAAATGAATGAGTGGCGCAAGAATCTATAAATACCTTATCTTTTAACATTTTGTTTTTAGAGATCAAATCCTCTAGAACCGCATGGGCCATAGGTGACCTACATATGTTTCCAGTACAAATAATTAAAATCTTAAACATCCTCTTTAGCACCAATTTAGTTTGCATATCGATCAAAATATACGCCAAGAAAAACAAAATACAATGTAACAATATTGCTGATCAGTATCAATAATACTTGCTCCCTTGAAAGGCCCAAAAACCACTTAGGGCCATTGCAAGGCAGTTGTATATTTTATATATAATCAGTTTTGACCCCATAAATTATCAATTTGTTAATAACTGAAACAAATAAAATCATATTTATGGGGTCAAAAGCTGGTAGTATCTAATTTTGTCGAAATCTATTTACATTTAGTTAGTATTTAGATAATTTCCGCTGCAAATATTAAGTTAAATTTTTACAAATATTTCACAATTACTCATAATTAAAAAACACAATGGTAAAAAAAATAGTACTAGCCTATTCCGGCGGCCTTGATACGAGCATCATCTTAAAATGGCTACAAGATACATATAATGCAGAGGTGATAACTTTCACTGCAGATATCGGACAAGGCGAAGAAATTGAACCAGCTCGTAAGAAAGCCGAGGAATTTGGCGTTAGCAAAATCTATATTGAAGATTTAAAAGAAGAATTTGTACGTGATTATGTTTTCCCAATGTTTCGTGCCAATACAGTTTATGAAGGTACCTACTTACTTGGGACATCTATTGCTAGGCCTCTAATTGCTAAAAGACAAATCGAAATTGCCAAAGAATGTGGCGCTGATAGTGTATCACATGGAGCTACCGGCAAAGGTAATGACCAAGTCAGATTTGAACTTGGTTATTATGGGCTAAACCCTAAAATAAATGTTATTGCTCCCTGGCGCGAATGGGATCTTAATTCCAGGACTAAGCTGCTTGCCTATGCAAAACAGCATAATATACCAATTGCTAAAGATAAAGAGAATGAGGCTCCATACTCAATGGATGCTAATTTGCTACATATATCATATGAAGGTAATATCCTAGAAGATCCTTGGGCAAGTTTTGACCCAACCATGCTTAAACGCACTAACATTCTTCATGACGCATCTAATGAGATTGAAGAAATCACTATTGATTTTGAAAATGGTGACCCTATTGCTATTAACAACACAAAATTATCACCCGCAACATTACTAGATACGCTAAATAAAATTGGCGGTAAGCATGGAATAGGAATCTTAGATATTGTTGAAAATCGTTTTGTTGGGATAAAGTCTAGAGGTGTTTACGAAACTCCAGGAGGTACAATTCTACTGCATGCTCATAGAGCAATTGAATCAATCACTTTAGATCGAGAGGCTTGCCATCTTAAAGATGAATTAATGCCAAAATATGCCAAGATAATATATAATGGATTTTGGTTCTCACCTGAACGAGAGATGCTCCAAGCAGCTATTGATATCTCCCAGAAAAATGTAACTGGCACAGTAAGACTAAAATTGCATAAAGGAGCTATTTTTGTTGCTGGACGGAAATCCCCTTACTCCTTATACAGCCCTGAACTAGCAAGCTTCGAAGAATCAGATTACAATCAAAGAGATGCAGAGGGATTTATCAAATTAAATGCATTGAGATTAAAGCTTTGAAAAAATTAATATTAATAGATTTCCTTAGCTTCAATATAAATCTGGCACTTGCAGATAAAACAAAGATATTTATTATTGGCACAGGATAGTGAATGGGCTGTCTTTTATCCTACTATCAAAACATTATGTGATAATATTAAGATTAACAATAAAATCTCTAACAACATTGCCCCCTCATTTAGAACCTTACAAATATCCCATAACTAAATGACAATTATGGATAACTCTGCAATCCTAAAATCGAAATTAAGCAAAGACGGATGGTACCCAGAAGATAGCAATCGCCTATTATCAGCACTTGATAAAATGCTGACAGGAACAACATTTGCTGAACCCGTAAAGGCTATGATATGTCCACATGCGGGATATATATATTCAGGCAATGTGCTTGGCAAAGCTGCAATCAATATCAGTAAAAACCATTATTCTAAAATCATCATTTTAGGCCCTTGTCATTATGCAGCAGTAAAAGATCTTGCTATTTTAACCAATTATCAATCAATTCAGACTCCAATTGGTACTTCAAATATTTTAAGTGATGATGTTGATAAACTAATTAAACACCCATTATTTGAGATTGAGGATAAATTTCATAAAGCTGAGCATAGCATTCAAATGCAAATTCCGGTTTTGCAATATCTTTGCCCCGAAACTCCAATCTTACCAATCATTTTTGGTAGCTTATCTTGGGAAGCTTCAAAAGAAATTGCAAATCAAATAACCCAAATAATTGATAATAAAACCTTAATTATAGTCAGTAGTGATTTTACTCATTACGGAGATAATTTTGACTTTGCTCCATTTACCGACCGCTCAAAAGGCACTGTAAGAGAACAAATAGAATCACATGATATGAATGCAATAAATCCCATTTTAGCTAATGACATTAATTCTTATCAAGATTTTATTCGCACAGAAAATCATACAATTTGCGGCTGCTATGCAATTGAAGTTCTGATGCAACTTTGCAAGAATAACCAAACCAAGTTTAAACTTTGTGACTATAAAACATCAGGTGACTTAACAGGAGATTACTCTCATTCAGTTAGTTACGCCGCAATTGTGGCTTTAGGGAGATGGGAATGAACCAAATAACAAAAGAAATACAATTAATTTTACTTAATACAGCAAAATCAGCAATTGCATTTTATCTAGAGCATAAAGCAAAACCATCTAGATTTGATTTAAGCCTTGCACAAGAAATTGACAAATTTGAAATTTTAAATAAGCCTTTTGCAGCTTTTGTTACGTTAAAAATCAACAATGAACTACGAGGTTGCATAGGCTCCACTATTTCAAATAAAGCTTTAATTGACCAAATTATTGAGCAAGCAATCAATGCAGGCTTTGCTGATAGTCGATTCCAGCCTGTAAGCATAGTTGAATTTCAGAAATTAACATTTGAAATATCAATTCTATCAGAACCAAAAGCAATTAGTAACTATCAAGATATAAATATTGAGCATGATGGAATTATTATTAGCAAATATAATAGATCTGCATTGTTTTTACCCAAAGTCCCTAAAGAACAAGGATGGGACCTAATAACAACACTAATTTATCTATGTCGGAAAGCCGGTCTTGATGATTATGACTGGCAAGAAGATACATATTTTGAAACTTTCAGAGCAATTGAGATTAGCAGCTAGAAAAATTACTCTCTCTGATATTTACAGCATTCCCACAACTCAATGAAGATGAAAATTATTTGCTAATCAAACTACCTTGAGAATGAGAATCCAACAACATCATCAGCTACATTCTTACCATAATTGCTTAACTTTTCTTTATCTGCAGGATGTTTCGCTGCATCATGTAAAGATAATTTTTGACTCTTATTGTGCTGGCTTTCTTCTTGAGGATCTTGCACCCTTGATGAATTAGATAATGAGGAGGCAATTAAAGAATCTTCAGAATCAGTCCTCCCTATAGATCCTTTATCATCAAGATTATTTGACCCTTCTCCTACATACCACCTATTGACCGGCAGCAGGCCTTCTTTTGTAACAGGCGTGCAAGCTTTTTTTCTCTTGCCACGGCTCTCTTCTTGTTTTGTTACAAGAAAATTTCCTACAATGCTATCTTGAGGAGTTTGCTCTCTTAATGAGTGCGATGATGATGAAGTAGTTAAAGAGGATTTAGAATCTACTCTACTCATTGAACCACTCTCACTACTAGTAATAGGAGATGGCGAGCTAGTTAATGAACTATCAGAAAATTGTGGTTCCGCAATATTGATTATGGAATTTTTAGACATTGATTCTTCAATCTCATTAAAAAAACATTGCCTAATTTTTTCTATATCAAATTCTGTGATGGCATATTCACCCTTTGAGAAAAGCATTTCATGATTTATAAATGCAACCTCAGAATCACATAAATAATCATCATACTTATCGAAACATGTAATGCCTGAAATTAAATTAATTAATTGCTTTTCATTTTCTGAAAGCTTTGAATCGCTTCCAAAACCAAAACAATATCTTATTATTTCAGGTTTTTTTAATAACAGAAATAATTCTATGGCTCTTAATAATTCAAGATCATCAATAAGATTTAATCTTTTTAAAAAAATCTCCTGAAAAAATAAATCGTTATAATTAAAAATTTTCATATCTCCCAAATCAAAAAAAACAAACAAGGAAACCCTTATTTGCGTTATGTTAATAGATACCTCTTTTAATTATTTAGCACAAATAGCTGACAAAATTTAAAAATTTTAACCAGCTTGCGCAATATTAACGAAATCAAACACTTTAATAATTATAATAATGTGAGTAAAATTTCGTTAATGCAACAACTGTCCAGTATTATTACAGGCTAATTGCGTATTTGCAATATATTTAATACAAGTCCTGTCCCATAGAGCCACCCCCTTTTGCGCAGATATAAAAAGACCTTCAAGCGGAGTAATCAAGAGTCAAGATACCCCCCTTGCTTGTAATATTTCATCACAATGCAACCTCTAATAAAAATGCTTTGACTAAATTATAATAATCAATAGATTTAAAAGATAATTAAGCGAATAGTGTAATCAAATACACTAGCGCCATTGCAGCAAAATTGAGGATTACCGTATGTTTAAAAATTTATACAAATCTACCCTATCTATCACATCCCTAATATTGCTGACAAGCTGCATGATGATAACACCTCCAAATGACAAGTTAGCAAAGAAGCTTGATCAATTATCTTCCGGCGGAGATTCAAATAAAGTAATCGCCTATCTGGAAAAATTAGACAAAGATAAAATTACCGATACTGACGGCAAGTTAATTCGTAAAGCAATTGACATTGACGACATTACCCTAATAGAGAAATTACTTTTACAGGAGAACATCAATATTAATGTAAAAGGCACAGATCAATACACAGCCCTTGGATACTTAATTAGCATCCCAGCTAAAAATAGCAAAAACCAAAGCGATATTGCAAAATTATTAATCGAATCAGGAGCCGACGTAAATACTCGAATAGCAAAGAACGAGACTTTATTAATACTTAGCGCGGATCAAAACCTACCCGAAATTATAAAACTGCTCATTGATAATGGTGCCGATGTTAATGCATCATCAAATAATGGAGAGACTGCTATACATAAATCTAAAGAGGATGTTTTAAGAATTCTCGTAGAAAATAATGCCGATATTAACATAGTAGATAATCAGGGTAATACAGTCCTACATAAATTATATTACATTGAGGATATTCATTTTCTCTCCGCTCAAGGTCTGGATATTAACGCAGTGAATAACAAAGGGGAAACAGTCCTATTTAACGCATGTAATAATCGCAATTGCAATAGCGTTAGAATCGAAAAATTAATAGCGGCTGGGGCAAACCCAAATATAAAAAATAAAGAATCAATTACTGTAGCTCATCTAGCGCTTAAAACCCTATCTATTGATACAGTTAAGGTCCTGCTGGATAATGAAGCCAATATTAATATAGCAGATAATACTGGAAAAACTCCTTTGCATTATCTAGCCCTATCTTTGCATAATATTAATTATTCAGAAACAATTGATATTAAACAAGTATATGAATCGGCTGCATTATTATTTGCAGCTGGCGCAGACCCATTAGCAAAGGATAATGAAGGTAATGACCCTTTTGCAATTGCTAAAGATGCCATTTCCCCAATGATTGAATCACTACAGGACATGGCCAATGCAAAAAACTCCAATAGATAAATAGCCCCTCACGCTGTTTTCCTATCAAATCACAGTGGGAATTTAATAAATATTCAAGAAAGCTAACTTATATAAGAAGTATAGATATCAATATCCTCTTAAAATTTTGGACATATACGCATATAAGCCAAAAGCAAATGGCATATTATGCACCAATAGGCAATATCCCACCTATTGCAGATTAGTATTTATACTATATGCTTATAGGCGGAAGGCTCGACCTTCCAATTCGCACTTGGGCCCTGGCATTAAGCTTGCTTCCTGTCAGGGTTCATCTTTGTGTAACTTCTAACATATTCTACATTTTACCCCCCTTCCTTTACATTAATATTAAAATCTGAATTCCCGCTATAGCTAACTTTAGCTTCAACTAGATGAATCAATAATCCCAACTCTTCTAGGCCCTTATTCCTTAATAATAATTGATCATCAGCCATCCTTACACTGTATAATGCTTCTCTATTATGGCTTTTACCCAATATCTTAACGCAACATGAATATTGAGCTGATATATAAAGAGATACTATGATGCTTATAAGAATAAATAAAGGAGAGGTCAAAGCTACATTAGGTAGAATGGACCCAAGAAAACTGCGCATACAAAATCATCGACCAAATTATTAATATTAAGTGCGAATTATGCTTACGAATTTTTCTTGTGAAAGAAGCTTTCTTATGACTGCAATCAAATAATATTCAAGTAAGTATTGAACTACACGGCTTAACTTTCTGATCGGTCATTAATATAGGAGCCATTTTTGTTAACGAATATAATTTTACATATTGTATTTGCAAATAATGCTATATATTATAGCGCCATTATTAGTAAGAACAAAAATGCAAGACCTTATAACTCTATCAAATATTAATTTAGCACCTAATGGTAATAAAGAGCCTATTTTAGAGAACATCTCCTTCGCAATTAAACAAAATGACTTTATCACTATTGTTGGACCAAATGGAGCAGGAAAAACTAGTCTTCTTAAAATTATCCTTGGCTTAATCAAACCATCTCTCGGCAATATTGCTAGACATAAAAATTTAGCAATAGGGTATCTGCCACAAAAAATGCATATTCCTCAAACGATTCCTATAAATGTCGAATATTTCCTAAAATTAAACCAGGATGTTAAGCCAGACCTTTTTGAAGAAATAATTGCAAACATCAAAATTGAGCCACTACTAACTCATAAGCTATATAATCTATCAGGCGGTGAAACTCAAAAAGTATTTCTAGCCAAAGCTTTATTAAGCCAGCCAAATTTATTGATCTTAGATGAGCCGGCACAAAACCTTGATATTTCAGGACAAATTGAGTTTTACGAATTAATTAACAAAATCTATTGTAAAAAACAAACTTCCATATTGATGGTATCGCATGATTTACATATGGTAATGGCCTCTACTAAAAAAGTGATTTGTCTATTTAAGCATATATGCTGCCAGGGAGCACCCCAAACAGTGGCCGAGGATCCAAAGTTTATTTCCATTTTTGGTGATAATATGAGCAAATTAATGTCTATCTATAACCATTACCATAATCATAAACATGGATGATTTTATTTTAAGAGCATTACTTGCCGGAGTTGGATTGAGCCTTATTACTGGGATTATTGGCTGCTTTGTAATATGGCGGAGAATGTCATATTTTGGGGATTCATTATCTCATTCCGCCCTGTTAGGTATTGCACTAGGCTTATTATTTGGCATTGATATTAATTGGACAATTCTACTTGTTGCTGCGGCTTTTGCAATATTGCTCACCTATATGGAAAGCAAGCATTTTCTTTCTACAGACACTATTCTTGGCATATTAGCACATGGTAGCCTTGCTATTGGTATGATTGTAGTGGGTTTTCTTGATAACCCAGATATTGATCTACACGACTTCCTCTTTGGTGATATCTTAGATGTTACTTGGAGGGATCTTGCCTATATTTATATAGCAGCCGTGATTGTTTACTCTGTCATGAGAATTAATTGGCACAAATTTATTATGCTAACTATCAGCCGTGATTTAGCGGGGCTTCAGGGTATAAATAACTTCAAATACCAATTATTATTTATATTCCTTCTAGCTCTTACCATTAGTGTTACTATTAAAATCATTGGAGTTTTATTAGCTACATCAATGTTAATCATCCCTGCAGCCGCTGGCCGTAACCTTGCTTACTCTCCAATTTCAATGTGTATAGCGTCAATAGTAATAGGACTTTTTTCAATCTTTATTGGAATCTTTTGCTCATACCAATTTTCAACACCTTCAGGCCCCTCAATCGTATTAGCTGGGATATTTATATTCATTCTAATCTTAGTAGGAAAATTTATTTTCTTAAAAAATACAAAATTTTATCCTTAAACAAAAATATAAATATTGCGTTAAGCACGCTACAAAAAATACAACCATAGATTGACAAGTGGGTACTATTTCTTAATATCCTTATTTTAAGGAGCATAATTATGAACAGACTACATGTTGTGAAATTTCTTCTGAGTATTGCACTCATTCTGACAATTTCATGTAATAAAAAAGAAGAGCAAGATGAAGCCTCTCCTCTAATTAAGGCAGTTAAGTTACTGACTATTAATTCTAAAAATGATGAAAATAATTATCGTGAGATATCAGGAGCAATTGCACCAACTGATATATCTACATTAAGTTTCCGGGTCTCTGGCCAAGTTACAAAAATATCAGTTAATCAAGGCGATAGAGTTAGTAAAGGAGATTCATTAGCTACGCTTAAATTAACTGAGTATAAAACGGCTCTTAATAGCGCCAAAGCCTCTTTTGATTCTGCCCAGGCTAATTTAGTCAAACAAAATAAAGATTTAGAAAGGAATAAAAAACTATATAGTAAATTACTAATCAGCACATCTGATATGGAATCTACAGAACAGTCTTATAGTAATGCTGTTGCAGATGTAAAAATTGCTCAATCAAACCTGAATGATGCCAAACAAGGAGTATCTGATACCAATTTATTAGCACCATTTAGTGGGATAATTGCAGAAGTTCATATTGATCCTTATGAGGAAATTAAAACAGGGCAAATTATCATCACATTACAAAGCTCAGAAAGATTTGAAGTTAATATTTTAGTTCCCGAAACTTTAATCAATACAATCTCTAATAAGGACATTGTGGATGTTTATATCCCGTCGTTAGATGCCCAACTGTCAGGTACTATTAGCGAGATTGGAACGCAGGCAGAAAGCGGTAATGCTTATCCAGTAGTAATTTCTCTTGCAGAGAATTATTTAGATTTATTCTCTGACATGACTGCAATTGTAAGTCTAGCATATAAATCCACCGCAGAGGATGTTTATCTGATACCAACTAGTGCGGTTGATTATCGCTACTATAACCAGGCAGAGCAGAAAATATCAGTCTATATGTATTTAGCTGATGAAGCCAACCCAAATCAGGGTAGCTTAAAACTTCAAGAGATTGAAATTAGTGATATTAGGGGCAACATATTTGAGGTAAAATCCGGTCTTAAGCCCGGTGACAAAATTGTTATCGCAGGAACTAGTTACTTATCAGATGGGCAAAATGTTAAGCCGTGGCAACCAGAATCTAAAAATCCCTCAGAGTGATTTATGGAAAAAATAACTAAATTTGCCTTAAAGAATAATCGAGTTACCATATTATTCCTTATTGTCGGGATCATGTTAGGAACCTGGTCGGCTTTAAATATGCCCCGTCAAGAAGATCCAACTGTCACAATTCGTGTTGCCCAGATAAACGCCTATTTTCCGGGCATGTCAACAGAGCTAACAGAGGATTTAATTGCCAAGCCTTTAGAGCGCAAATTACGTGAAATATCTGAGATCGAAGATATTAATACTATTGTAACCACTGGTCATGTACTACTTCAACCTAAGTTATATGATCGCTATTTTGATTTAGATCCAATTTGGCAGGATCTGCGCAATAAAATGGATGAAGTTAAGAGCGAGCTGCCGCAAGGCACAACTGGCCCTTTTGTCAATGATGACTTTGGCCGCGTTGCAGCCGCAACAGTTGCCATATATGGGGATGATTTTACAATCAAAACATTATATGATACAGCCCGAGATATCAAAGATCATATAACTAATTTAAATGGCTTAAGTAAAATTGAGTTATATGGAGAACAAAAAGAGCAGATTTATTTAGAATTTAACATCGCCACCTTAAGCAATTATGGTTTACAGCCCAATAATATTGTGAATAGCCTTACCAGTCAAAATATTATTACTTCATCAGGAAGTATTGAGGTAAATGGCAAAAAATTACAGTTAGAAGTAAGCGGCCGTTTTACATCTTTAGATGAAATAAACAACCTATCTATCACAAGCCCAAAGGATAATTTGCCTGTATATCTAAGAGATATAGCCAAGGTAAAGCGTGAATTTATCAGCCCTCCAACTAGACCAGTATATTATAATAACCACCCAGCAATTATTTTAAGTTTCTCGATGCTGGAACAATATAATATTGAGCAGTTTGGCAAGGATTTATCCAAAAAAATAGAATCAATTTCTGAGAGCTTACCCGTTGGCCTTGAAGTTGATTTTGCAACTTATCAACCTGATCTCGTAACCAAATCAGTAAAAGATACAATTATAAACTTACTCGAAACAGTATTAGTCGTATTAGTGATCGTTATTGCATTTTTAGGCATACGAAATGGGTTTATTGTGGGAATGATTGTTCCTATAACTATAATGCTAACATTAATTATAATGGAGCTTGTATCCATTGATTTACAGAATATGTCCATAGCAGCAATTATTATTGCTCTTGGATTATTAGTTGATGACGCTATCATTATAACAGAAGATATTGCCTCTAGGGCGCAAACAGGAACACCTATTAATAAAGCTATTATTGAGACCATTAGATCCTTGGCCTACCCCTCTTTAATCTCGAGTCTAACAACCATGCTGGCTTTTATGCCTCTTGCAATGTCACAGAATGTCACTGGCGAATATCTTAGCTCTTTAAGTTATGTAATTGTGATAGCTTTGTTTATCTCTTGGTTCTTGTCAATTTATGCTGTACCAGTATTATGTTCATATTTTATAAAACCTAATACTTCTACCGCAAAGCCAGATGCGGCCGATGTTTTGACCACTCAATTAAAATCTAGTTATAGGAAAGTCCTAAAGCTATTATTAAGATTTCCTTTCTGCTTTCTGAGTATTATGATTACATTACTCTTGATATCAGCATATAGTCTCAAATTTATACCAAAACAAATGCTGCCTTACTCTGACCGTAATCAATATCTAGTTTACGTAGATTTGCCTGCGGGAAGTAGTGTTGAAGCAACCAAGAAATCAACTAGGATTTTAACCGAGTGGCTGGAGAATAAAACGATTAACCCAGAGATAACAAGTAATGTTGCCTATATTGGCTTTGGTGGTCCTCGTTTTGTATTATCACTATCACCACCAGATGCCAAAGATAATGTAGCATTTGTAATCGTGAATACAGAATCAGGAGATCAAGTCGCAAATCTAATTGATAGAACAAATAGATTTATTAACGATAATATTCCAGAAGTTAGTGCTAGGGCAAAGCAAATGTGGATGGGTGGGCAAGAAATTGGCTTACTTGAATATCGCGTTACAGGCACTGATGGTCAGACATTATATCATATAGCTGGTGAGATAGAGAAAATAATCAAGAGTCATAAAGGTGCAATTGGTGTGGTGAATGATTGGCAAAATCCAATTTCTACTTTTAAAATTATTATTGATCAAAATAGAGCTCAGAGAGCAAATGTTAGTAGTAAATCAGTTGCTCAATCACTGAATAGTTACCTAGACGGTTATGATATAGGGAATTACTATGATGGGGATGATGCAATACCAATTATCCTTCGTGGTGATGATAACCGTAATCGTATAAGTGAGTTACGAACTCTACCTGTATTTACTAATGATGGTAAGACCGTTCCTTTAATACAAATTGCTGATTTTAGAGCTGATGTCAATTTAAGCATGGTAAAAAGACGTAATCAGGAACGTAATATTACAGTCTCAGTCAAACATCAAACACTTCAAGCTACAGAGTTCCATGAGCAATTATTGCCTGAGATAAAAACAATTAAATTGCCTGAAGGATATAAAATAAGCTTTGGCGGAGAGCTTGAAAGCTCTGCTAATGCCAATAAATCTCTTTTTGCAAATTTGCCCTATGCAATTATAGGAATGGCAATATTAATTATCCTACAATTCAACTCATTCCGTAGAACAATAATAATTCTATTAACTATCCCTTTAGTGCTTATAGGTGCAGTGTTTGGTTTATGGATAGGAAATGCCTTCCTAAGCTTTACAGCTATTCTTGGCATGTTTAGTCTTGCTGGAATTGTAATTAATAATGGCATAATACTAATAGATAAGGCTGATATTGGATGTAGAGAGGGCACAGATGTTACTACTGCAATGACAAATGCGTGTATTGTAAGATTACGCCCCATATTAATTACATCACTAACTACGATCATTGGCCTCATACCAATGACATTATTTGGTGGTGATATGTGGTATCCAATGGCTATTGTTATTATGGCCGGTTTATTTGTTGGTACAGTTCTAACCTTAGGAGTTGTTCCAGTTTTATATGTTTTATTTAATAAGGGATTTTGGCAACCTAAATTACAAACCTCGCTAGAGCAACCGGATGACAAAGGGTTGGGGAATAAAGAATTCTCTAAGATTACTAAAGAGCATGATGCAGATAATTCTAACACTATAATAGAAATGGAAGAAGAAAACCCTAAAAACCCTACTAATGAATAAATTAAAAATTCTCCTATTACTGTCAGCAATATTAGCTACTGGATGCTCTAATTATAAACAACTTAAAGATAATCAAGAACCTAATTTAAACCTAGCAGCTCCAATACCTAACAATTGGAGTAATGATATTGATCTAAATAGCACCTATGAAGTTGCAATGAAGGGGTGGGTTCGTGAATTTAATAATGCTAAAATTACTTTAATTGCCCAAACTGTAATAGCTAATAATCAAGATCTCAAGATTGCAGCTAACAATGTTAAAGCTGCAGAGGCTTCAGCTAGAAAGGCTGGTGCGGATCTCAATCCAACTGCTAACTTAAAATTAGATAATCAGACAAAAGGTAACTTTGATCAAAGTGATACTACTAACTCTGTTGGTGCATCTATTGATATTTCATGGGAGGCCGATATTTGGGGGAAATTATCTGCCTCTGAGGCTAGCGCAACTAGTGACTTTCAGGCTAGCAAAGAAGATTACATTGCAGCACGCGAATCACTTATTGCACAGGCGGTTAAGGCCTATTTACTCGCGATTGAAGCCTATCAACAAAAGCAAATTTCTTTAGATGCAAAAGATAGTTATGAAAAGGATCTTGAAATTACACAAGCTTTCTTTGAGGCAGGATCTAAAACTGAACAAGATGTATCTATTAGTAAAGCCAACCTAGCTGCTGCTGAAGATAACCTTGCCCAATCTGAGAATGGTTATAAAGAATCATTACGAAGTTTAGAATTATTACTTGGGCAATATCCTTCTGGTGAATATGCAATTGAGGACAGCTTCCCTTTTGAACCACAAATAATCTCAGCAGGAGTGCCTTCTGATATTTTAGAGAATCGACCTGATATCAGATCTGCGGAACGGCAAGTTGCCAGCGCATTTAATGCAACCACTATGGCTAAAGCAGCAAAGCTGCCTTCAATTGCGTTAACTTCTAATATTGGTGGTAGTAGTGATGATTTAAATAATCTAGCTGATCCAACTAATCTTTTTTGGAATCTAGCTGGTAACTTATTAACGCCATTATTTGATAGTGGTGCATTACAAGATAATGTTGAGATTGCAGATAGTAATCAAAAAGCTGCCATTGCAGCATATCAATCTGCAGCATTAAATGCTTTTAATGATGTAGAGACGGCATTAAGCAATGAGAATACAACAAGGAAACGTATCAAGCTGCTAGAAATTAATTATAATCAATCAGAGTTAGCTTATAATTTTGAAAATAGTAAATACTTGCAAGGTATTGGCAATATCATGGATGTAAATCAATTAAATCGTAATATGATTTTAGCAAAGAGTGATTTGGTTAAAGCTGAGCGGGATCTTCTCTCAGCGCGTGTAAACCTCTACCTTGCGCTGGGCATACCTGCTTTTACACAAGAATTAGAAATAGATTAAATTACATATTCTTACTGTATTTATCTTCTTAAGAAGCTCTTTTTTATGCAAATATATCTTTGTAAGTTAGCCTAATAAATAATCATAGAATTTTTTATATTTATAGATAAGTTAGACCAAGTTAGAGAATTAGTGATTCGAGATTATGTCTTCATAATTTACCAATGCTTATTCCGCTAATATTTTTAAATATTTTTGCTTAGCATTTAACAGTTCTAAAATGTTCTCACGAGAAATTACTAATAATGCCATTCTATTCAGCCAGATCCTATCTTATATTGAATATAAATATAATAATTACACAGTTTTACATTCTTCCTACAAGACTAGTTATAGTGGCGATAAGACTATAATTGCATTTGATGTAATTGAGAATATTGAAACATTATCATATCTATCTAGCAAATTACATCCAGAGGAGCCTTGTAAGCTCTTTGGTTATTTTACTTATGAAGCTTTTAATGATTCCTATATTAACAAAACTAGATTTCCTAAATTAAAGTTTCAGTATTATCGCAACCATATTACTATAAATCATACAACAAATAATATTAAGTTTGAGCTTGTTAATCAGGATATATTTGAAGCAATCATTGCATATACCCAAAAGAACAAAGCCTCTAGGCGCTTCGCAACTTGCGAGAGGGTCTCTTCTAATATGACTGATGAGGAGTTTAAACAATATGTTACAGATATTCGTCATGATATTGAAAATGGGGAATATTATCAACTGAATCTCACTCGTAAATATTGGGGTAAGTTTGGGCAAGATATTGATAAAATATCAGTGTTTTTAAATCTAGCAAAAGAGTTTCCTTCACCTTATTCAGCTTTAATCAGACATCACGACAAATATATAATATCTTCATCACCTGAGCGCTTTATTAAAATAGAAGATGATAATATAACATCACGTCCAATAAAAGGTACTTTAGCCAAATCCACTGCTGCAAAATCTGGCAATGATTTATATCTTAGCCAGAAAGATAGGGCTGAGAACCTAATGATTATTGACCTAATGCGGAATGACCTTAGTTTATCAGCAGAGTCTGGATCTGTCGCAACTGGTCCATTATTTGAAATTGATGAATTTTCCAATTTATATCACATGTCAACAAATGTTACAGCAACTAAAAAAAGCCAAATAGCAAATATTGATGTTATTAGGAATTCTTTTCCTCCTGCATCAATGACAGGAGCGCCAAAACTAGCTGTAACTAAACGCATTTCAGAACTAGAAAAGTTATCACGTGGTATTTATTCTGGTGCAATTGGTTATTTTGATGGTGATAGCTACTGTGATTTTAATGTAGTGATTAGAACAATAATTTTTGATGGCAATAAATTTGAATATCAAGTTGGAGGTGGAATAACCTATGACTCTGATCCTGAGCTTGAACTTAGCGAAACAAAGACAAAAGCTGCAAAAATACGTAAAGTTCTAGGGCTAGATTAAATTATAGATTTGATAAATATTTCTTAGGATTAACTGCTTTGCGCCCCTTTCTAAGGCTAAAATATAATTGCGCAGTTTCAACATCTCCACTTAGACCGACAGTTGATATAACCTCTCCCTGCTTAACCTGTTGATTCTTGGTAATATAAACTTCATCATTATGAGCATAGGCAGATAACCAATCATTATCATGTTTTATAACAATTAAATTACCATAGCCTTTTAATGCATTACCAACATAAACAATTTTACCTGAGGCTGATGCTTTTACCGGGGTCCCCTTCTTTGCAGCAATATTAATACCATCATTTTTAATGCTATTTCTTACAGTCCCATATTTTGAAATTACTCGACCAGTTACAGGGTAAATAAACTTTTCTTTCTTAGACGAGGTTGCTTTTTTCTCATTCTTATGAGCCAAAGCTCTGACATTTTTATTATTGGTTTGATTGGCAGATTCTACAATATTATATGGTAAAATAAGTATTTGCCCTGGTCTTATAATATATGGCCGAGATAGACCATTTATTGAAGTAATATCATTACTACTAATACCATATTGATTCGCAATAATAGATATGTTCTCAGCATATTGAACTATATGGGTATTTCTTTCTGAAGGAATTTTAATTTTATCACCAGGATATAATTTATATGGAGGTTCTAAATGATTAGCCTCAATAAGACTTCGAAGAGGTATTTTATTTTGTTTGGCGATGATAAAAAGGGAATCACCTGATTTAACTTTAATATAGCTATCTACTTTCTTTTCTTTAGAGGATTGCTCTGATTGTACCATTTTCTTGACAGCTGGCTTCTCATAGATGGAATTATCTTTGGTATTTTTCCCATAATAATTATGTCCTTTATATATTATTTTTGTTGGCTCTTGAGAACAGGCAAATATAAATAATATATGTAATATAATAGCGATATACCGTAGCATATAGTTTTAAATACAAAGTTTTTTTAACCTTTATAAAAAAACTCATCAAATTTAGCAATCCTTTTTAATTATATAAAATTACAGGTAAGTTCTTGACTAAAATCTAATAAGCCCCTAATAATGTATCCCTCTTAGCTATTTTATATTAGATAAGTGAAGTTACCGCGGGGTGGAGCAGTCTGGTAGCTCGTCAGGCTCATAACCTGAAGGTCGTTAGTTCAAATCTAGCCCCCGCAACCAATTCAAATGTAATTAATACAACAGCATAAACTTTGTTTATTAACTCAACATTAAGGTAGCAAAAAATGAGAATAAATAATCTCTTAACAAAAGCTATATTAGCAGGAATCTTATCTTTATCATTATTGCCAAATATAGCTATAGGCAAGAATATTAGCATGGGTGAGATACCCGTTACAAAAGCAAAATCAAATCAATTTTGGTGGCCAGATCAGTTAGATTTATCTTCTCTTCGTGATCATGATAAAAGATCAAACCCTTATGGAGAAAGTTTTAATTATACAGAAGAGTTCAAGAAGCTTGATTTAACAGCTGTCAAAAAAGATATAAATGAAGTTTTAACTACGTCGCAAGATTGGTGGCCTGCAGATTTTGGCAATTATGGTCCATTCTTTATTCGTTTATCATGGCATAGCGCTGGAACATATAGAACTCTTGACGGCAGAGGTGGAGGAGACGGTGGTCAAATGCGTTTTGATCCATTAAATAGCTGGCCGGATAATGGAAATTTAGATAAAGCTCGTCGTTTACTTTGGCCTATTAAGCAAAAATATGGCAAAAGCCTTTCCTGGGCTGATTTAATGATTCTTTCTGGTACTGTTGCTTTAGAAAATATGGGTTTTGAAACTTACGGCTTTGCAGGTGGAAGAACAGATGATTGGGAGCCAGATTTAGTTTATTGGGGTCCAGAAGTAAAAATGCTTGCTAGTGACCGTCGTGATAGAAAGGGAAAGTTGCAGCGTCCATTAGGAGCTATGCATATGGGTTTAATTTATGTAAATCCAGAAGGGCCAATGGGCAATCCAGATCCTATGGCTTCAGCAAAAAATATTCGCACCGCCTTTGAAAGAATGACAATGAATGATGACGAAACAGTTGCTTTGATTGCAGGTGGTCATACTTTTGGCAAAATGCATGGCGCTAGAGACACATCTTGCATTGGCAAAGAGCCCGGAGCTGCAGGAATTGAAGAACAGGGTTTTGGCTGGAAAAATAAATGCGGCAAAGGCCATTCTGAAGACACTGTAACTAGTGGTTTAGAAGGCGCTTGGACACAAGCTCCAACTATATGGAGTACTCTATATCTAGAGAATCTTCTAAATTTAGACTGGAAACAAGTTCATAGTCCAGCAGGTGCTATCCAATGGATTCCAACCGATCAGTCAATGCATGAATCTGTGCCAGATGCTCATGTGAAAGGGAGGTTCAATTCTCCGGTAATGACTACTGCTGACTTAGCATTAAAATTTGATCCTAAATATAAAAAGATTGCTAAGCGCTTCCTTGATAATCCAGATGAATATCAAAAATCCTTTGCTAAAGCTTGGTACAAATTAACTCATCGCGATATGGGGCCATCAATCCGCTATTTAGGTGAATATGTGCCAAATGAAGAACTTATTTGGCAAGATCCAGTGCCAACTCCTGATTACAGATTAGTCAATAAGTTGGATATAGGCAACTTAAAGGAAAAGATTCTTGGATCTGGCTTAACTATATCTGAGCTAGTTGAAACAGCTTGGGCTTCTGCCTCTACTTTTCGTGCTTCAGATATGAGGGGTGGTGCTAATGGTGCAAGAATTGCATTATTGCCACAAAAAGATTGGGCAGTTAATAATCCTAAGCAACTATCAAAAGTGTTAGGTAAGTTAAAAAAGATCCAAAAAGATTTTAATGAATCCTTTATAAATGTTACAATTACTAATCAAAAGGTTTCGTTAGCAGATTTAATTGTTCTTGGAGGAGATGCTGCAGTTGAAAAAGCTGCCAGAAATGCAGGCTTTGATATTGAGGTTCCCTTTCAGCCAGGACGATCTGATGCAACCCAAGAGCAAACAGATGTAAAATCTTTTGCATTACTTGAGCCACAAGCCGATGCATTTCGTAATTATTTCAATAAAAGTGAAAGCTACCGTTCTCCAGTTGAAATGTTGGTGGATAAAGCAGATCAGCTCAACCTTACTGTTCCAGAAATGGTAACTCTTATTGGCGGCATGCGAGTACTTAATACAAATGTGGACGATAGTAATCATGGTATACTAACTAGCAATTCAGGTAAGTTAAATAATGACTTCTTTGTTAACCTACTAGACATGTCAACAAAATGGCG
>JABJMA010000017.1 GCA_018659605.1 Rickettsiales bacterium | reverse complement strand
CACTACTTGTAGGGGCGGGGTCCTCCCGCCCGTGATTAACCAAATTCGATGCATTTGGGTTGGGTTGATATTACACCAACATTATGTTTTTAACCAATAAAACCTCTCTTGTTACCGCTCCCATACGTTATGGGCAGGCGGGGAATCACATATTCACCCAATTTCATAATTCAAATTTCATAACCGATCTCACTACTTGTAGGGGCGGGGTCCTCCCGCCCGTGATTAACCAAATTCGATGCATTTGGGTTGGGTTGATATTACACCAACATTATGTTTTTAACCAATATAAATCTCTCTTGTTACCGCTCCCATACGTTATGGGCAGGCGGGCGGGAGGACCCCGCCCCTACGGGGTGATTATCTCATTTTAATAATTGACTTTTGCATATGTTCTTGGCGGGTGGGACAAACCCGCCTTTGTGATGTTGGGTATTTCATGCCATGATCGAATATTAATTATTGCTTGTAGTGGATTTCTGATTTAATAGCTTTAAATAGAAATTTACATTATCATACTATGAAAAAGAGACAGATTATCGCCCTAATATTTCCATTAACATTCAGTTCAGCATTTGCTGCCATTGAGCCTGAGATATATGTTGGTGGTATGATGAATTTTAATTACCTCATGACAGATCAGGAGGATGCATATTTACAAGAATATTTACCAATAGATTCTAGCAATAGCTCGAATGAAAATAACTTATCCGATGATATTTTATATGCTCATGACGCATATATTGATGTATTGGCTTTAGGTAGGGAAGATAATGGTTTTCTTTATGGTGGTAAAATTACAATGCAATTAAGCTCTGAGCGTCAGCATAATTATACCTATGATGCAGCTGGTGTTAAAAACACTTCAGATTCATCACCTGTGGTTGGTGTTAGAAGATCATTTATTTTCTTGGAGAAGAAAACATTTGGTCGATTTGAGCTTGGTGATACAGAAGGTCCATCAAAAAAGATGAAATTTGATGCTGGCTATAAATTTGGTGGTACAGGAGGTATATCTGGTGATTGGTGGCGTTATATCAATGTTCCTGATTTTTATTTAACTTATTCTGATACTGTTGATACAGCGGGTAATAGCACAGTATCTTCTGATGTCCAAGATTTTGATGGTTCTGGAAATAAAGGTTTTATTATCAGGCCTGATTCACCATTAGCGCATGGTTATACACCAGAATATGGAGCTTATAAAATTGATGATACTTTAACAATTACGCGTGTTGCATATTACTCGCCAAGAATCTCAAATTTTCAATTTGGTGTTTCTTATGCTCCAGATAGTGGGCAAAGAGGTGCATCATATTACGGTGAGGGATTTTCAGATAATGGAGATGTAGTTGATATTATCGATTGGGGTTTTAATTATGTTCAGCAATTCTCAAACGACTTCGGTATTGCGGCAAGTTATACTGGGGAAATTGGTTATGCTGAAGATACTGATATTTTATATAATAATGCTTTTGTTCAAAAAGACTTATTCGCTCACTCAATAGGTTTCTATGGATTTAAAGGTAATTTTAACTTCTCAGCATCAGTAGGAATGTGGGGTGATAGTTTAATGTTTGTTAAAAGTGATTTGCCATCTTCTGATGAAGATTATCGTGATGCTGATGCTGATTATACAACTTTTGGTCTTGGTTATCAATTTGGTGCATATAAAATTTCATTTGCCAATATGAATAGTACTTATCGTCAACAAGAATTTACCATGTCATCAGTTGCTTTTGATTATCGTATGACAAAAAATTTAAATATTTATGCAGAAGTTAATAGTTATGAGTTTGATGTATATTCCGCTGATCAAGCAACATCTTATAATTCTGTAGGAGCAACTAAGTCGATGGATAATTCAGGTTCTGTTGTTTTAGTAGGAATTAAAGTAAATTTTGGTGGATTTAACAATCCTAGTTCTTTGCTACTAGATACATCTGCTGGTAGTTATTAAGTGATTTATCATTATGAGTAGTAACTTTCCCTTTCTAGCCAAAGAAGAAGAATTTAGGGATTTATGGCGAGAATCTGGATGTTTTAATTTTGATCATAATTCATCTAGACCCAAATATTATATCTTAGAGATGTTTCCATATCCCTCTGGTAAAATCCATATGGGTCATTTAAGGAATTATAGTTTAGGTGATGTTATTGCGAGATATCATTTAGCAAAGGGTTATAATGTTTTACATCCAATGGGCTTTGATTCTTTTGGCCTACCTGCAGAGAATGCTGCTATTGAGCATGGGGTTCATCCTGGAGAATGGACTGATAAAAATGTCAAAACTATGAGTTCTGAATTTGATAAAATAGGTTTGTCATATGATTGGCGTCAGCAAATAGTTACTTCAAAGCCTGAATATTACAAACATGAACAAAAGATTTTCTTAGAATTATTAAAAAAGGATTTAGCTTATCAAAAGGAAACATATGTTAATTGGGATCCTGTAGATCAAACCATTCTTGCAAATGAGCAGGTTGTCGATGGTAAAGGTTGGAGAAGTGGTGCTGAAGTTACACGTAAGAAAATAAAAAGCTGGTTTTTAAGAGTTTCGAATTATGCAGAGAATTTACTGAATGATCTTGATCAATTAAATAACTGGCCGAGTTCTGTAATTGCAATGCAGAAGAAATGGATTGGTAAATCAGTTGGTGCTTTGATTGATTTTGAGATTAGCGAGCAAGATAATATAATTTCAGTTTTTACAACAAGGCCAGAGACAATTTTTGGCATGAGTTTTATAGCAATTTCACCTTGGCATCCATTGGCTGAATCTTTGGCGGGTGATAATTCTGATATTGCTGATTTTATTAAGGAATGTGATAAAATTGGTGTAGCTCAGGAGGCAATTGATAAGGCAGAAAAACTTGGTTTAGATACAGGTCTTAGAGTAAAACATCCATTTATTGAAGGGCATGAATTACCGGTTTATATCGCAAATTTTGTCTTAATGGATTATGGAACTGGTGCAGTTTTTGCTTGTCCTGCACATGATCAACGTGATTTTGATTTTGCACAAAAATATAAGCTACCGATTGAATATGTAGTTCGGCCAAATCAAGCTGAAGAGGCTGATAAAAGCTCCGCATATTTAGGCGAGGGTATTTTATATAATTCTGATTTTCTAAATGGATTAACAGCGAAAGATGCTAAGGATCTAGCAATTAAGAAGTTAGAATTGTTAAATCAAGGTAAGGCTAAAATAAGCTATAAAATACGTGATTGGGGCGTATCAAGGCAGAGATATTGGGGTTGTCCAATACCAATTATTTATTGTGATGATTGTGATATTGTGCCAGTTCCAGAAGTAGATTTACCTATTAAACTGCCTGATAATGTTGATTTCTCTCAAGCTGGTAATCCACTGGAGAATAATTCAGATTGGCAGAATTGTAAATGCCCAAAATGTGGCAAGGATGCTAAAAGAGAGACAGATACATTTGATACTTTTTTTGAATCTTCATGGTATTTCGCAAGATTTACTGATGCGCAAAATGATAATAAAGCATTTGATGCAGAATTAGCTAATAAATTTCTACCGGTTGATCAATATATAGGTGGTATTGAGCATGCGGTGTTACATTTATTATATGCTAGGTTTTTTACTAAGGCATTATGTGATCTTGGTTATTTAGAGGTTAATGAACCATTTAAAAACCTAATGACTCAGGGAATGGTAACGCATCTTTCTTTTAAGAATGCTAAGGATGAATGGGTGAGTGTTGATCAGGTATCTTATGATAAAGACAAAGAGCAATATATTGATATAAATTCCGGTAATGCAATATTGCCTCAGCGTATTGAGAAAATGAGTAAATCTAAGAAGAATGGTGTTAATCCTGAGATGATTATCTCTAGTTATGGTGCTGACACAGCTAGATTATTCATGTTATCAGATAGTCCTCCTGAGAAGAATTTAGAATGGAAGGATGAGGGGCTAGAAGGAGCTTATCGTTATATTAATAAATTATATAAATTCTTTCATGATAATGCAGCGCAAATTAGCAATGCAAAAGAGGTTAGTTATAGTGAGTTAGAAGGCAAGGATAAGCAGGTTTTTAAAGCCACTCATAAAGTAATAAAACAAGTATCTGATGATATTGAGAGTTTTGGTTTTAACAAAGCGGTTGCGCATCTTCGCGAGTTCTCAAATTTATTATTAAATTTAAATTTATCAAAAGTAACTACTATTAATGTAGTTAAATTTGCATCGATAAGTTTTACTAAATTATTAGTACCATTTACACCTTATTTAGCTGAGACAATTTGGCAGTTACTTGGTAAGGAGGGCTTGGTATCTAAGGCTCCATGGCCAGAATATAAAGAAGAATATCTAATTGAGTCTGAGATTGTTATTGCAGTTCAGGTAAATGGTAAATTAAGAACTACTTTTGCTATTAATATCAATGCTCAGAAAGATGAATATGAATCTCGAGCTTTGGCATTACCAGAGATACAAAATAGGGTTCAGGATTCTGTCATTAAGAAAGTTATAATTGTGCCAAAGAGAATAGTAAATGTTATAATATGATGAGAAAATTTCTGGCAGTAATTATCTGTTTTGTTTTGGTAGGATGTGGCTTTAAATTAGCTAGTAATAATGCAAATTACCCGGATGTAACCTTCATTAATAATAAGCTTTTATTTCAGCATGATATTAGCAAAAAAAGGATTTATCGTGGTATTATAGCCAATGCTAAAGATAGCAAGATTGAGGATGATTATTTTTGTGAGATTACGGATATATCGATTAGCAATAGCCGTATTGCAACTAATGCATCAGGAGAGGATTCAAGCTATAAATTATATGTTCGGATAAATTATCAATTATTTGATAAAAACCAACAGATGATTGATGAGAATAGTTATGATGTTATGGAGCTTTATCAATTGGATAATTCTTTATATAGCGCTGAGGTGAAAAATGATCAAATTCTTGATACAGTGCCTAAGGCTTTTTTAAATCATATTTATCAAAAGTTGTTATTACGGCCAAATTTGCAAAGCAATATTACATCACCTTAGGGGTAAATCCCTATATATGATACTCACCATTGGGGAGGGCCCGTATATCCAACCGCATTACGCATATAAATTTCATTATTTACAGGTAAAGCTATAGCCGCCAATTGATTTAATTTTTGCGCGCTGTTTGTTTTCAGCTAGCAAGACCGATGGTATTATTTTTAATTATCAATACAGGCTTTGACAAATGCCAAGAATGCTGGATGTGGATTTAAAGGGCGTGATTTAAATTCTGGATGAAATTGTACTGCAAAGAAGAAAGGGTGATTAGGAATTTCCATTATTTCAGGTAGCTTACCATCTGGGGATAGTCCTGAGAAGATTAGCCCATTTTGTTCAAATTGTTCTTTATAACTGATATTTACTTCATATCTATGACGATGTCTTTCATTAATGATGTTCTTACCATAAATTTTCTCAGCTAGGCTTCCTGGTTTTATATGACAAGGATAGCTACCAAGTCGCATTGTACCACCAAGGTCTGAATTTTTATTTCTAACTTCTTTATTACCGCTTTTATCCCATTCGGTCATAAGTCCAACTAGGCAGTTATCTTGAATATTTTCATCATTGGTTAATTCAGAAGAGGATGCGTTTTTAAGATTCAGAACATTATTGGCAAATTCAATAATTGCCATTTGCATACCATAACAAATTCCAAGAAATGGCTTGGCATTTTCTCTAGCAAATTTTATGGAACTCATTTTTCCGAGAGAGCCATTAATACCGAATGCTCCTGGTACAAGTATACCATCAGAATTATCAAGCACTGATACATCATTATCTAATTTACGTGCATCAACCCATTTGATATTGATTTTTTTACCTAGCGCATATCCGGCATGGTCAAGTGATTCAATGATGGATTTATAAGATTCACTTAAGCTGGTATATTTACCAATAATAGCGATAGTTACAACTTGTTTAGTTTGAGCTATTTTATTTTCAAGATCATGCCATTTGGAGAAAATCTCATCAGTTTTCATATCAAGTTTAAAATAATTTAAAACTTGTTGATCTAATCCTTGTTGCTGAAGTTCTAATGGAACTTGATAAATGTTATTTTTATCAATTGCTTGAATAACATCCTCTTGATCAAGATTACAAAATAATGCAATTTTATCTTTTTCTTTTTTTGTTAAGTATTTCTCGCTACGACAGATTAAAATATTGGGGGTAATACCAATTGATCTTAGTTCTTTAACCGAATGTTGAGTAGGTTTACTTTTTAATTCTTTTGCAGCTTTAATATAAGGTACTAATGTTACGTGAATATAGAGTACATTGGATCTTGATAGGTCATTACCTAATTGTCTAATTGCTTCAAAAAAAGGTAATCCTTCGATATCTCCAACAGTTCCACCAATTTCACAGATAATAAAATCTTCTGCTGAAACATCGCTGGTTATAAATTCTTTTATTAGATTCGTTACATGAGGAATAACTTGAACAGTACCACCAAGATAATCACCTTTACGTTCCTTTCTTAGTAGTTTTTGGTAGATTTGGCCAGCTGTTACATTATCTGATTTTTTGGTGTTATTACCGGTGAATCTTTCGTAATGACCGAGGTCTAGATCAGTTTCGGCGCCATCTTCTGTTACAAATACTTCACCATGTTGAGTTGGGCTCATAGTGCCTGGATCGACATTTAAATATGGGTCTAATTTTCTAATTCTAACTTTATAGCCATGACATTTAAGTAGAGAGGCAAGTGATGCAGCGCAGATCCCTTTACCTAAAGATGATACAACTCCTCCTGTAATAAAAATATATTGAGTCATTATTCGCCCTTAGGGACAGCTAAGTTGTTTTCATCCATGAGTTTATCTATAGCTTGATCAATTTGTGAGCCCTTATCAGTTTTTCTATGTGATAAAACGCCAAGTAATAGCACATTTGCCATAAAAGTAATTGCTATAAATAAAGTGAATTTCTGTAGGAAGCTTGTAACAGTACGACCTTTGGCTATGCCACCAGCTGAGCCCATATTAGAGGATACTAAACTACCATCACCAGTAGATGGTTGTAGTAAAACTAAGATTACAATAAAAACTGCACAAATTATATGAATGCCTAGTAGTAGTGATTGAAAAGCTTCCATTATTACCTCAAATTATCTTACAAAATCAGCCATTTTAATTAGATTCTTAGCATCTAAGCTTGCTGAACCTATTAAAAAGCCGCTCATATTAGGAATTTCTAATAAATTAGCAAGGTTTTTAACATTAGCTGAGCCGCCATATAGAATTTTTATTTGGTCCAAAGCTATATTGAGGCTGGATAATGAATCTAAAATTAAATTAAAAATTTCTTCAATTTGATTATTCTCGGGAATTAATCCAGTACCAATTGCCCATACAGGCTCATAGGCAATAATTAATGGCGATGTAATTGTTAAGTCTTTAAGGACGGAGTTTATTTGATCTAGAATGATAGCTTTGTAATTACCAGATTCACGTTCTTGTAATGTCTCACCAACGCATAAAATAGGTGTGATACTATGCTTAAAAGCAATAGCTAATTTCCTGGCGACAAATAGATTATTTTCAGCAAAAATTTGTCTTCGTTCGGAATGGCCGATAATTGCATATTGGCAGCCTAAATCCTTAAGTAGTTCAGAGCTTACCTCACCTGTAAATGCGCCAGATTCTTCAGCTGCGATATTTTGTGAGCCATAATTAATATTTGCAAGATTTGCATTGGTAAATAAATTTATCAATGGATAGGGCGGGCAGATAACTAGCTTTGCATTAGGATTTTGATAATCCTTTAATATTTTGATATATTCATTTGTTGAATTTAAATTGTGATTTAATTTCCAATTGGCAATGAAATAAGTTTTTAGCATAAATAAATATCAATTTTTAAGCGAGGTAAAAATATTTCATAATGAGATCCAATTTTCAAGATTTAAATATTTAAATCCCCTGCTATATGATAATTACTCTACAGGGACAGGGTACTCCCGCCCGGAACATGGACAATGCCCCATAATTTAAATGCGATATTACAACTTGTAGGGGCGGGGTCCTCCCGCCCGCCCGTAACGTACGGGAACGGTAAAAAGAGAAATGCGATGATCACCCCGTAGGGGCGGGGTCCTCCCGCCCGGAACAT
>JABJMA010000016.1 GCA_018659605.1 Rickettsiales bacterium | reverse complement strand
TTTTAATTATTGATTATTGCATATGTTCCGGGCGGGAGGACCCCGCCCCTACAAGTTGTGAGATCAGTTATGAAATATGGATTATAAATTGGGCAAATATATGTGTTTGCCCCTACGCCGAAAAATCTATTGCTTTTCAATTATAACAAATGCAATTGCACTAGGAAAATCATCTGCTAATGTTAGATGAAAATTATATTCACCACTACCAAATAATTTTTGAATATATTCGTTTAAACTTTGTGACACTTCAATACCAGGGCGTCCATTTCTATCCCTATAGGTGTAAATATCCTTGAATGAAACCTTATCGGTAAACCCAGTTCCCAAAGCCTTAGAAAAAGCCTCCTTGGCAGCAAATCTCTTTGCTAAAAAACCAAGCTTTGAATCTTTTGTTTTTCGCTTACTGAATTGGATTAGTTCAAAAGGAGTTAATATCCTAGAGATAAAACGATCTTGATATTTTTCATATAGCTTCTCAAATCTATCAATATTTGTAATATCAGTGCCAATGCCAATTATCATAATTTACCAGAAATAATCTTTTTCATCTTCTTTATAGTCTCGCCAAATCCATCAAAAATAGCCTCTCCTACTAAAAAATGACCTATATTTAATTCTCTAATCTCTCTAATTTGTATAATTTCCTTACTTGTCTCGAAATTCAAACCATGACCAGCATGACACTCGATTGACAAATTATTAGCATGGTTACAAGCTATTTGTATTTTTTGCAACTCTAAATCACGCTCAGATTTTACCAAATTACAAAACCTCCCAGTATGAAACTCAATGATATCAACATCTAACTTTTTTGCTAAATCAATCATTGATAAATCTGGCTCAAGAAAGAGGGATACTCTGATATTTGCCGACTTAAATGCCCCGATATATTCCTTCAATCGACTAAAATGTAAATTGATATTTAAACCACCCTCCGTAGTAATCTCCTCCCTTTTTTCAGGCACTAAACAAACAGCATTAGGTAATGTTTTTAGAGCTATAGCAAACATCTCATCTGTTGGAGCTATTTCAAAATTTAACGGCAGATTAATTTGAGATTTTAAATTATAAATATCAGAATCTGATATATGACGCCTATCCTCCCTTAAATGTGCAGTAATACCGTCAGCACCGGCTTCCTCAGCTAATAGAGCAGCTCTCAATGGATCCGGATGCTTGCCACCTCTTGCATTCCTAATAGTAGCAATATGATCAATATTTACTCCAAGTCTAATATTATGCATATGTCACTCTCCTAAATAAAACGCTCTATTGTGAACACCATTTGATCTGAACGTAATGACGCTTTTATAGTATGTAAATCCTTTACATTCTTAACCTCAATATCAATATAACACTCGATATATACATCACTTTTAGAAATAATTTTAAAATTATCAATATTGACAGCACATTGGTTGATAATATTTGCGATATTAGCAATAGCACCATTTTTATTGCCAATAATGCACCTAATCCTGGAAATAAACTTAGTCTTAATTTTATCATCACTATTCCATAAGACTGTAATAACATTCTCTGTGCCCATCGCCTTCTTTATATTCGTACAGCTTGATCTATGAATCGACACACCTTTACCAGCATGAACAACACCTAATATGCGATCTCCAGGCACAGGGTAACAACATCCCGCATAATTAACAATCAAGCCAGGAATAATGCCTTTAACAGCGTTAGAATTAATTCTCTGCTTATTATTTATGACTGGAGCTTTTTTCTGTTTCCCTTTTAATTTCTGCCAAAGACTAGGCTTCTTTACAGATCCTACTTTATTAATAAAGTTAGGATAGCATGCTTTAAATATATCAACCCTGGATATCACCCCCTCATTAACCGCTATGTAAAGATCCTCTATTGTACTTTTTGAGAAAACCGATAAAATCTTAACCAAAATATCACGATCTAATGGCATGTTTTTATCACTAAAATATTGTACCAATATTTCTTCTCCACCCTTTATATAATCCTTATGTCTTATGGAACGAAAATATTTCTTAATATGGCTTCGGGCCTTACCCGTTATCACAAACTCTTCCCATGAATCAGAAGGTTTTTGATTTTTGGAACAAATAATATCAACCTGATCACCATTTTTCAATGGAGTCCTTAGAGGAGAAATAACGCCATTAATCTTAGATCCCATACATGTATTTCCAACCTCTGAGTGAATATGATAGGCAAAATCTACTGGAGTAGCTCCTATTGGCAATGCTATCAACTCACCCTTTGGGGAAAAGCAAAATACCTGGTCACTATACATTTCCATTCTAGTATTATGGAAAAAATCTTCGATATTGCTACTTTCCTCTAAAATATGTAATAATTCCTGTATCCAATAATAATTATATGGCGCACCCTTATCTGAAACTTCTTGCTTATAACTCCAATGTGCAGCTATGCCGTATTCAGCAACCTGGTGCATCAACTCAGTTCTAATTTGTATCTCAATTTTCTGCTGACCAGGACCAATCACGGTACTATGTAAAGATTGATAACCATTTTTCTTTGGTGTTGATATAAAATCTTTGAACGTTCCTGGCACCATATGGAATTTCTGATGTATAAAACCCAAAACTTGATAACATAAAGAAATCTCTGAAACTACAACTCTAAATGCCATAATATCTGATAATTGCTCAAAACTAACATTATTAGTTTTCATTTTAGTCCAAATAGAGTAAGGTCTCTTCTCACGACCATATACTTTACATGGTATCTCATGCTTACTTATAATCTCATGTAAACGCTCAGTATTCCGATTGATAATATCAATGCCTCCTGATTTGCGCAGATATTCTAACCTTTGTAAAATTGAACTTCTGACCTCTGGATGCAACTCCCTAAAAGATAAATCTTGTAATTCATCTTTAATTGCATGAATTCCTATTCGCTCTGTTAATGGTGCATAAATTTCTAAGGTTTCTTTTGCTATTCTTCTGCGCTTAGCCGCCGGCACATGCTGAATAGTTCTCATATTATGCAATCTATCAGCAATTTTAATGAGCAAAATTCTAATATCACGCGACATTGCAAGCAAGAATTTTCTAAAATTCTCAGCCTGATGCAAATCATCTGGCTGATACGCTATCTTGTTTAATTTAGTCAAACCATCAACTAAATTAGCAACATCAGAACCAAATTCTAACTCTAACAATTCATTTGTAACAAATGTATCCTCGATCGTATCATGCAATAATCCCGCGATTATAGAGTCAGTATCTAATTTTAACTCAACTAAAATACCCGCAACAGATAAGGGATGAATTATATAAGGCTCACCAGAAGCTCGTTTTTGCGATATATGAGCCTTTTCAGAAAAATCAAAAGCTTTAGTGATTTTCTCAATATCAACATTAGGATTATACTCCTTGATTTTATTTACCAGATCTGACTGGCTTTCCATTTTTAGTCGTTAACTTCAAGATTATCTTCAGCAAACTCGCCATCGTGAACCTTCACATTGGCAGGCTTTGAAGAAAGAGGAGATGTAACAGAGGTTTCAGGCCTAGTTTCTCCAGAATTATCTCTCTCAATAACGCTAGCCTCATATTCACTACGATCTTGATAAGACTCAATAACGTTATTAGTTAATATATCTTTTGATATTTTTTGATCGGCTATCTCTCTAAGTGATATAACAGCATCTTTATCATTCTCTCGCTCAATAGTAACCTCTGAACCAGCCGCTATATCTCGCGCTCTTCTACTAGCAAGTATTACTAATTCAAATCTATTGCTAATAATTTTTGTACAATCTTCAACTGTTACTCGAGCCATTTTTTTTGTTGTAATGCGTTATAATATTCGTTACTATCAAGTGTACTAAAACTAAAAGCCTTAAATGCACTATCAGTACCAAAGGCTCACTATTATATTAATACCTTTAAATATTCAAGTAAATTCTGATGCTTGCAACAATAACTCTCATATTTATTTCCCTTACTTTTTTAGTAGTCATTATTGGAACTTTTTCAATGATCAAAGGTGGGGAATTCAATCGTAAATACTCTAATAAACTAATGCAGATTAGGGTGTCAATGCAAGCCCTATCTATATTATTATTATTCCTTACTTACATGGCATAACTACTAATGCACAACCTAAAGAAACCTATAGCATTAATTGGATTATCTGGTAGCGGCAAAACCACAATAGGACAATTATTAGCAAAAAGACTTTCCTTTAAATTTATAGATACAGACCAAATTATTAGTAAAAAGCTTAATTGCTCAATCGATAATATATTTACTAAATATGGAGAGGAATTTTTTCGCAAACAAGAATCTACAACCTTGCAAGATTTAATACTCAACAAGGATAATTACATTCTCTCCACTGGTGGAGGCATTATTACCACCCCTAAAAACTTAGCTTTGCTTTTAGAGCATTTTATTGTAATTCATGTCATATGTGATATTAATCTTATTGCTAAAAGATTAGAGACGGATGATTCAAGACCTTTAACAAAAGGTAATTGCCTAGAAAAATTAAACTTTTTATTTACACAAAGACAGAACTTATATAACAAAGCTCACATTAGCATTGATACATCATCTAACGATATTGATAAAATTATCAAAGATTCGATAAATAAATTAAATAAATTCAATGAAACTTGAAAAAATCAAACTAGATCTCGGCCAAAACTCTTATAACATATTGATAAAATATGGTTTATTAGCTAACGCCGCAACACATATTAAAACTGTCACAAAAAATAATAGAGTAATTATTGTTACAGATAAAAATGTCGCAAAATTATACCTATACCCTCTAATTGATAATCTAGAAAGTAATGGGTTTGCAGTTGAGTACATTATAATGAACCCTGGCGAATTACAAAAATCCTTTGTTTCCCTAACTCGCCTTTGTAATAATATTTTAAAACTAACGCCAGACAGATCCACAACCTTAATAGCCTTAGGGGGAGGAGTTATTGGGGACTTAGTAGGATTTACTGCTAGCATAATGTTACGTGGCATTGATTTCATTCAAATTCCTACAACCTTATTATCACAAGTTGATAGCTCTGTGGGAGGCAAAACAGGTATTAATACAAATTATGGTAAAAATCTTATCGGTAGCTTTTATCAACCAAAATTAGTTCTGATCGATACTAATACTTTAAACAGTCTTTCCGATAGAGAGTTTAATTCCGGTTATGCCGAAGTGGTAAAATACGCTCTAATAAATAATAAAAAATTCTTTGAATATCTTGAAGAGCATAAGCCTGATATTAAACAGCGAAATTACGATATATTACAAGAAGTTATCAAAATATCCTGCACTAGCAAAGTAAATATCGTCAAACAAGATGAAAAAGAGCAAAATGACAAACGTGCTCTATTAAATCTTGGCCATAGCTTTGGACATAGTCTAGAATACAACATCAATTATAACGAAAAATTAAAACATGGCGAGGCCGTTGCTATTGGTATGGTACTTGCCTTTAAATTTTCTGAGGCTCTAAAATTATGCCCTGAAGGCACGCATCACAAAATCATCAACCATTTTAAATATTTTAATATTCCTGCAGATGTAACTGATATCGATTTCGAATTTGACGGACAGCTGGAAGACTTTGACAGCAGCGGAGGGACCTATTCTTCCAGTGTCGCTGGCGATGTACACACGACAGTACCCTCGGGGGATGTCTATACATCCGAGATCTGGGGAGAGTGCTACGACGGCGGC
>JABJMA010000015.1 GCA_018659605.1 Rickettsiales bacterium | reverse complement strand
TGGTAGAGGGAGTAGGATTCGAACCTACGAACACATTACGTGGGCAGATTTACAGTCTGCTGCCTTTAACCGCTCGGCAATCCCTCCACAAAATTATTGTGTAAGAGCAGAATTATTTAAATTACAATTCGACAGATGTCAATGGGGAATTTTAAATTATCAATTATTTGTACTTATTCAGAATGTGTATAAATGAGCTTATGTTATATCTACATACTCTTAGCAGAAACTTTACTACCTAGACACACTTGTTTTCGACTATATATATTTGGTATTATTAAGCTATTTCCTACACAGAATTATTAACTAGGATGCTTGTATAAGACCCTTAATCTATTAAGAACTTCCTAGCCAAAATCATATAAATTATCATCACGATAGCTTAGCGCTTCATCAAATGTGATTTTATTCTCATACAGAGCTCTTCCTATTACCACACCATCTATACCATATTTAGCTAGCTTGCTAATTCTATCCAGATCCTCTACAGAAGAAACTCCGCCAGATATTATCAAAGGTATATCACAATTCTTAGCTATCTCAACTGCCCCAACCTCATCAAAGCCGGATAGAATCCCATCTCTATTAATATCAGTATAAATAACTGATGCAACTCCAATATTTTGCAATTCATTAATAAGATCAAATACCAATACATCCGAATCTTCTAGCCAACCTTCTACAGAAACCTTGTTTGATCTAACTTCAACACCAACAACTATTCTTCCTGGAAATAACTTGCACGCCTGCTTTACCAAGTCAATATTCCGAATTGCACTAGTGCCCAGAATAATTCTAGCTATACCATTATTTAAGTAATCCTCGATTGTTTTAACATTACGAATACCGCCACCAACCTGAATCTTGAGATCTGTATTTTTAGCTATATCAAATATTACCTCTTTATTCATCGGACGACCTCGCGCAGCACCGTCTAAATCAACTACATGTAACCACTCAAAACCAGCCTTGCTGAATTGCTTTGCCTGGTCTAAAGGGTTTATATTAAATAATGTAACCTGATTTAAATCCCCCTGCTTTAACCTAACGCAATTACCACCTTTGATATCTATTGCCGGATATATATTCATGATCACTACCTAATAAAATGCTTTAAAAACTCAACCCCTTGGGCTCCGCTTTTTTCTGGATGAAACTGAGTAGCTAGTATATTCTCTTTACGTAATATGCAAGGAATTTTAATCCCATAATCACAATATGCTACAACATCTAATTTGTCCTTTGTGTCAAAATAGTAAGAATGAACAAAGTAAAAATCCTTATTATCAAACTCCACTAAATCTTGACCTGTAACAACTATATTATTCCACCCCATATGAGGTAACAGCAATGAAGAATCCTGCCTTGGTATTTTTCTAACCTCACCATCAATAAAAGATAAGCCTTCCGCCTCTCCATTTTCATAACCATGATTCGCTAACATTTGCATGCCGATGCAAATACCTAAGAATTGCTTTTTCTTACCTATGACCTGCTCATACAAAGAATCAATCAATCCATCAATATTACGCAGATTCTCCATAACCTTGTTAAAAGCACCTACGCCAGGCATCACGATAAAATCCGCCGCCTCCAGCATGCTTCTTGACTGAGTTACCTCAGCTTTTACATTAGGTAGACCCTCTAAAGCATTAAAAATTGAACGTAGATTTCCAGCCCCAAAGTCTATTATAGCAATTTTCTTCATAACAACATAACTATCTTATTAGAGCCTATTACGACTAAACTGATATTTAGCATCTAGGGCATTATTAGCCATAAGTAACTCCTGATAAATATAGTTCTTTCGAACTAAACTTGCATCTATAATGTTTCCCGACTCAAGACCAAGAATTATCATCATATATATTACGATAAATGAATGGCCCATATTATTTAACAATTCTAACTCATGAATACGACCTACCAATGTCAATGACAAAAATATTATTAAAGCCATATAATATTGCCTTTTAAACAAAGCCCACCATACATTTAATAATGCTGCCCAAATATTAAAGCTCTTCTGCACAACAATAATATCCTTAAAAGAATTTATGGTATTATCCTTGGTATAAATTGCAAAAGTCTTCATCCTATATAGTACCTTTAGTAGATGGGATCTTACCACTCTGACGTTCATCAATTTGAAAAGCTTTTCGCAGACTTAGGGCTAATGCTTTATAGCATGATTCTATCTTATGATGATTATTGACACCATAACAATTTTTTACATGAATGTTAGCCTTTAAACTTCCTGCGAAAGCACCAAACCACTCGCGAAATAACTCTACATCCATATTACCTATTGTCGCAGATAAAAACTCAACATCAAATACCGATGCTGGGCGGCCAGATATATCAACTGCGACAAGAGTTAGAACATCATCCATAGGCACATAACTATGTGCAAACCTAGTAATACCAGATCTATCTCCAAGAGCTTTATTAAAGGCCATCCCTATGACAATTCCTATATCCTCACATGTGTGATGAAAATCAACATGAATATCACCCTTCGCAACTAAATTAATATCTATTAGACTGTGTTTAGACAACTGCTCTAACATATGATCAAGAAATGGTATCCCTGTATCAATATCGTAATTACCGTTACCATCTAAATTAACCGAAACTTTAATATCTGTTTCATTTGTTTTTCTAACAATATCTGCCTTTCTCATCACTATATAGCTTCAAATTAATAAGTTGTTTTTAATATAATTGATAATTGGTATTAAACAAATAGTTTTTCTAACTCCTATAATTATAAATTGATGTATGTTATAATTTAAAAAGAAAGATTATTTGCTTATTTTTTATTTGGATTACCACCCATATAATATAATTGTGATTTTATTCTTTTTACTATACATATTTTTGATGCTCAAAGTTGTAAATTATTTAGAGGCCTGATAACAAGTGAATAGCACATCAACAACTCTCCTGGTAACAATAATTCTAACCTTTTTATCCGTTAATTTAAATGCTGGAAATATCTTTGATTACGAAGATGATAATTACTCTATTGAATCTCAACTTGATATAAATGATCCCCTAGAAGAGGTAAATAGAAAAATATTTAAATTTAATTACATTATAGACAAATATAGTATAAGGCCTATGGCCAGGCTTTATAACCAACACTTGCCCAAGCCAGTTCAGTTAGGCCTTAAAAACTTCAACACAAATCTACAGAAGCCTTTATCCAGTATATCCTCCCTTATGGTGCTAGACTTTAAAAATGCATTCTATAACTTGAGATCCTTTGCTATCAATACCAGTATTGGCTGCCTAGGAATTTTCGACATATCTGAGCATTTGACTAACAATGAAACAAATCAAAACTTTATAACAGTTCTAGACCACTATGGTATCTCACAAGGAATATATCTAGTTATTCCATTTATTGGACCCCAAACAACAAGAAATTTTTCTGGACTTATATTGGATTCAACATTAAATCCAATTTACTTGTATGATTATAATAAAGATTATAAATCTACTTTAGAAGTTATAACCACAACGATCACGGTCATAGATTTAAGAGCCAACAACTTTGATACTATTAATGATATTTATGACAACTCTTTTGACCCCTATATAACCATGAGAAATATTTACTACCAAACGCAATGATAATTTCTAGGATACTCACCTATATTATGCTAATTACATTTTGCATGACTACAGTGAATGCTAATAATAGTAATGAGGCTGAATTATTTGTAGAAAATTTTACCAATAATATCTTTAAAACTATAACAGATACTAATATCAGCAACGAAGAGGTTGCTGTCTTGTTAAGTAGTGAAATAAAACAAAATATTGATTTTAACTATATCTGTAAATTTATCATTGGGCGTTATTGGAGAAATGCAGATAGCAATTTTAAAAGCAGCTTCCGTGAATTATATGAAAGCTTCCTTATTAACACTTATGCCCCACAATTTAAAGGATATAATGGCGAAAGTTACAAAATTATTAAAACAAAAGAAATTCGCCCGAATAGATTTAGTACAAATATTGTTTTTATTACTGAACATAAAACACAATTAAATGTAATTATCTATTTTATACGTAATAAGCAAAATCAATTCAAAATTGTAGATATTACAGGCGAAGGAATAAGCCTTATTGCCTCACAAAGAGAGGAGTTTGGTAGCATCATCAGTAATTATGGTCTAGATTACTTCCTAACATCCTTTAAAGATAGGGTTACAAAACTACAAAACAACTCTTAGATTATGGTTTTTATGCCACATTGGCCAAAACCGATTGGCTTCAATAAACAAATAAATAATCATGACACAACCTTAAAAGCACTAGCTTATCTAGGTAACCCACAAGATAAACTGCATAATGTTATTCATATTGCAGGAACTAATGGAAAAGGCTCAACCCTTGCCTTTATAAAACAAATATTGCTATCGAACAAATATTCCGTAAATTGCTATACATCCCCTCATTTACTTAATTTTAATGAGCAAATCTTTATCAAGAATAACTTAATTAGTGATCACGAACTCAAATTATTTCTTGAAGAGGTAAGGTTAAAGCTATCTGATAAATTTAATTTAACCTTCTTCCAAGCTATTACAATTGCGACAATATATATCTTCAGCAAATTTAAAGCCGATTTTAATTTAATTGAAACTGGGCTTGGAGGACGTATTGACCCAACAAATGTTTTTAAAAAGAAGTATATATCGATTTTATCCCCAGTCTCTTACGATCATTTAGAATATCTAGGTAACAATTTAATACAAATAACCTGCGAGAAGTCTGATATTCTTCTTAATTCAGATAAAGTTATTATTGCAAAACAAAAGCCTGTAGTGAATGCCTGTCTCAAATTAATTTTCGAACAAAAAAACATATCCTCTGCTGCCTTTTTTAAACAATCATATGATTTCGATGTGGAAGATGATATCTTCTACTATATTGATATTGATAATGAGAAAATTACTCAATATAAAGAACCTTCATTACTTGGCTGCCACCAATTAATTAATTTAGCGACAGCTATTACAACAGTAAATTTTATCAGTAAGCAATTTACTCTTACTCATAAAAATATTGATAAGGCTATAATCAAAACAAAATGGTCAGGAAGAATTGAGCAAATTTTTATTGCAGATAAATTCCTAGCGCACCCAAACACTACAGTATTTTTTGACGGGGCTCATAATGACCAAGGGGCAAGATATTTATCTCTATGGCTCAAAAAAACTCACTTTAATGGTAAAACCATCCTAATTTACGGAAGAAGTAAAGGCAAAGAGCATAATTCTTTTTTACAGAAATTCCGTAATGTAACAAAAGACATTCACTTAGTGTCAGTACAAAGTGAGCCTCTACCTGCATCCTTAGAAGAAATGGAAAGTAGTATTCACTTAAATTATTTCAATCTTAATTTTAATGATGATATATTTGAAGCAATCCTTGAGTGTCAAAAGCAAAATAACCAGCCAATTCGTATTATATGCTGTGGATCCCTATTCTTATATCGTGATTTAAAAATCTTTTTTTAACTTTTTGCTTTTAATGATGCTAAAATTGTGTTATCATGCGTGCAAACAAATCAATTAAGAGTGAATCATGGTCAAAAAAACATTTAATATTAAGGATTACGTCGTGTATCCATCTCATGGTGTAGGACAAATAAAAGAAATCACCTCTCAAGAAATAGTAGGTCAGAAAATTGAATTTTTCATCATCTATTTTGAAAAGGAGAAAATGCAATTAAGTGTTCCTGTTTCAAGAGCTGAGAAAATTGGCCTAAGGCAACTTTGTAATGAAGAAGATATAGAAAAAGCTTTTGATATCATCTCTGAGAAAGCCCAGACTTCTAGAGGAATAATGTGGTCTAGAAGAGCACAAGAATATGAAAGAAAAATTAATTCTGGTGACATATTTGCTGTTGCAGAAGTTATAAGAGACCTGCATAGAAATGTCAAAAACCCAGATCGCTCATATAGTGAAAGAATGATCTACGAAGCAGCATTTAATAGATTTGTCAGTGAAGCTAGCTTAATAATGAAACAAGAAACAAGCTTCTTTGAAGAAGAATTCTACAAAATGTTAAAAATAGAAGATGTAGTAGATATCACAGAAATTAATAAGTTTGATGACATAGACGGTTTTGAAGAAGAGGCTAGACCAGGATCAGAGACATCTGAAGAAGAAGAAGAAGAAGAAGAAGAAGAAGAAGAAGATGATGATGAAGCAGATTTAATAGCCGCATAAATATACAAAGCTTTTATCAATATAGTTTAAAACCAACCGTAAATTCACGGTTGGTTTTTTATTACGTAGACTTGGTAATACTTTTGGTAAAGTCT
Organism: Rickettsiales bacterium; assembly: GCA_018659605.1. GTDB lineage: Bacteria > Pseudomonadota > Alphaproteobacteria > Rickettsiales > JABIRX01 > JADHOX01. The sequence continues at coordinate 25,718 of JABJMA010000015.1, read as the reverse complement.
CTCTACTTATCCAGCCTATCCTAATATTTCAGCTAACTTCTGACCAATTTTTGCAGGAGACTCACTCACAGCCATACCAGCAGATAACATTGCATCAATCTTACCTTCAGCTGTTCCTTGTCCACCAGATACAATAGCACCAGCATGCCCCATCCTCTTTCCTGGAGGGGCAGTTTTTCCCGCAATAAAGCCAACTATAGGCTTTGATCGGCCTTTTTTAGCCTCTGACTTTATGAATTCAGCAGCTTCCTCTTCATCTGTGCCACCAATTTCACCAATCATTACTATTGATTTAGTAGCATCATCAGCAAGAAACATTTCTAGACAATCAATAAAATTTGTACCATTAACCGGATCACCACCTATGCCAATACATGTAGATTGGCCAAACCCAAGAGCTGTTGTTTGAAATACTGCTTCATATGTTAATGTTCCAGAGCGAGATACAATACCGACACTACCTGGCTTATGAATATGGCCAGGCATAATTCCAATTTTACACTCACCTGGAGTTATAACTCCAGGACAATTAGGACCAACTAACCGTGTTTTTGAGCCATTTAAAGCTTTTTTAACCCTAATCATATCTAATACAGGAATTCCCTCAGTAATGCATATTGCAAGCTCAATCTCAGAATCGATAGCCTCGAGAATAGCATCTGCTGCAAATGGTGGCGGTACATATATAACCGAAGCATTTGCACCTGTTTTATCTTTTGCTTCTGCTACTGTATTAAAAATAGGTAAACCTAGATGTTCGCCATTACCTTTAAAAGGCGTAACTCCTCCAACCATTTTCGTGCCATAAGCTATTGCTTGCTCCGAATGGAATGTTCCTTGAGCACCAGTAAAACCCTGACAAATTACTTTTGTATTTTTATTAACTAAAACTGACATTTTTTCCTCTTAAGCAATATTTTTTTTATTAACAGCCTCTACAATCTTGATTGCAGCATCATCCAAATCACTGGCTGGTATAATATCTAACCCAGAATTAGATAAAGCTTCCTTACCAAGCTCAACATTTGTTCCCTCCAGTCTTACTACTAATGGAATTGATATACTTACCTCTTTTACAGCAGCAATAATACCTTCAGCAATAATATCACAACGCATAATGCCGCCGAATATATTAACCAAAATTCCCTTCACATTTTTATCGGATAGAATAATTTTAAAAGCCTCGGTAACCCGCTCTTTCGTTGCTCCACCACCAACATCAAGAAAATTTGCAGGCTCTGAGCCATATAACTTAATGATATCCATCGTGGCCATAGCAAGACCAGCTCCATTTACCATACAACCAATATCACCATCCATTTTAATGTAAGACAAACCATTGTCAGAAGCTCTTGACTCTAATTCATTTTCTTCTGTCTCATCTCTATACGCTACAACATCTTTCTGTCGGTATAAAGCATTATCATCAAAGTTAATTTTTGCATCCAAAGCAATTAACTCTTCAGACTTTGTTACTACTAGTGGGTTTATTTCTATTTGCGAAGCATCTGTCTCAACAAATGCTTTAAAAATATTTGCAACTAATTTTGCAAATTGGCCTAATTGCCCCTTAGGCAGGCCTAACGCAAATGCTAAGCTTCTGATATGATGTCCTTGTATCCCAATTGTTGGATCAACATAAACTTTAATAATCTTTTCTGGATTTGTTTCTGCCACTTCTTCAATATCCATACCACCTTCTTGTGAAGCAACCAGGCAAATATCCGATGTTTCTCTATCAGCAACTACAGACAGATAATATTCTTTATCTATATCAGACCCTTCCTCAACATAAAGCCTATTGACTTCTTTACCTTCAGGACCTGTTTGATGAGTTACTAAGGTGGAACCTAGTAATCTTGTTGCCTCTGACTCTACAGCTTCTAGAGTTTTGACCACCTTAACTCCACCAGCTTTTCCCCTGCCTCCAGCATGAATTTGCGCTTTTACCACAAAAACAGATGTTTTAAGTTGTTTTGCAGCTGACACTGCCTCTGCGACAGTAAATGCCGGAATGCCATATGGTACAGGTACACCAAATTTAGCTAGCAATTCTTTTGCCTGATATTCATGTATATTCATTTGAGAAATCTATATAAATTAGGGTGAAGTCTATTACAGTTTATAAATTAAATTGAAAGAAAAAATATTCATTTATGCAAGATCTATAAGGTTTACATATAGAAGTTTTATGTGCCCCTAACCTAAGCAATCTAAGTTTTTTTATAAATATATTTTATACTACAATAAGGACAAACAACCTCAGACTTCTGCTTTAAGCTTAAATATACGTTAGGATGATTAGAAAAGCTAATACTACCATTACAACTTACTATCAATGAACTTGAATGGATAGTAGACACTTTATTTTTGGACATAACTTTTACCTTATGAGTTAACTGCTATAGGGTATTCACCTGAGAAACATGCATCACAATAAGTATTGCCTCCTTTACTATTCTTTTTAGCTCCTGAAACAGATTTATATAACCCATCTAAAGAAATATAATTTAATGAATCTGCGCCAATAACCTTACACATTTCGTCAATATTATGCTGAGCAGCAAGAAGCTGACTCCGCTCAGGTGTATCCACTCCATAAAAACAGGAATTTATTGTCGGTGGTGAAGCTATGCATAAATGAACTTCTGCAGCTCCTGCAGCCCTAACTAATTCAACTATTTTCCGAGAAGTAGTACCCCTAACCAAACTATCATCAATTAAAATTACTCTCTTACCCTTTATGGTGTGTGCGTTAGCATTATGCTTTAATTTCACCCCTAAATTTCTCACACTATCAGAAGGCTCAATAAATGTTCTACCAACGTAATGATTACGTATGATGCCAAACTCGAAGGGAATTCCAGATTCTTCAGAGAATCCAATTGCAGAAGCAACCCCTGAATCAGGAACCGGAACAATAATATCCGCCTTCAGGGTATTTTCTCTTGCTAATACACGACCAATTTCTTTTCTAACGCTATATACATGCTTACCACCAACAACAGAATCTGGTCTAGAAAAATATATATATTCAAAAATACATAACTTGCTTGGCTTGGTCTCAAAAGGATAAAATGATTGCTGCCCCTCTTTATCTATCACAATCACTTCTCCAGGATTAATATCTCGAATATTGCTGGCACTGATAATATCAAATGCACAAGTCTCAGAAGCTAAAACATATGCGTTTTTCAACTTACCTAAGCTAAGGGGCCGAATCCCATGAGGGTCTCTTACAGCAATAATTTTATTATTTAGTAAAATAAGTAATGAGAAAGCACCCTCAACCTGCTTTAGAGCATCAATAACTTTGTCAACAGGGCTCTCTTTTTTGCTGCGCGCAATCAGATGGATCATAACTTCTGAGTCAATAGATGTACTAAAGATCGACCCAGCCTCTATTAACTCCTTCCTTAATTTATCAGCATTAGTTATATTACCATTATGAGCCAAAGCTAATTTCCCAAAACTAAAATCAGCCATTATTGGTTGAAAATCTCTTAGATTTTTTTCTGCAACTGTAGAATATCTAACATGACCTATAGCGGCATTACCTGGCAATTCATTTAGAACATTAGGTTTGTTAAAATTATCACCTACATGCCCATTCTCAAAATGAGTATAAAACTTTTTTTCATCAGTGGATACAACGCCTGCACCTTCCTGCCCTCTATGCTGCAATGCGTGTAAACCTAATACTGTATAAACGGATGAATCCTCTATGCCAAAAATGCCAAAAACTCCGCATTCTTCATTTAAACCAGATGTCTGATTGAACAAAACTAATACCCAAAAAAATTAATCTATTATACTAAACTGATCAAAACATTAATCTAGAAGCCCTGACCCTGAAGTAACTTTTACCTAAAAAGGCAGCCAATCCTAACAAATATTAATTAACTTTTCAAGTCATCAATAAAATCTTTCACCTTGTCAAGACTTACACTAGATGCTTTATCTTTTACAACCTCCTGCACCTCCTCCTTTTCCTCATCTCCTAAGGAGTCGTACAGATCCTTTACCCTATCAAACTTTTCACCTAATGTCTCCTCATCAGATGAAGATTCATCACCAGATTTTATAGTATTGACATCCTCTTGTTTATTGTCCTCATCACCCTCGAAAAGTGAATCATATTTAGACTTTAAATCATTTACAATCCCATCCTTATCCTTGCCCTTCTTAGCACTACTAGGCTTATCATTTCCTTTGATTTGTTTTTTTATATATTTCTGTATTATACCTGTATCCAGTACCTCATCAGCACCCTCATCTAATACCTTTGCAAGCTTGGCATTACTTACCCATTTTAACTCTTTACCACTAATTTTTTGAACACCAACAGTCAAAACTATATGTATCAAAATGATGATAAACATATTTTTGACAAAGGAGACAACTACACCTAAAATTCTATCAAGAACGAAAGGAAGTAAGGCTCTTATAAACTCTTTGACCGGGAATAAAAAAATACCCAAAATAATATTTACTAGGAAGAAGACAAAGCCTGGAACAACTGACAATACTATATTAGAGATAATTCCTGACTTACCCTGAAAGAACATATCATGCAAAACCACTACACTATATGCACTTAACGCAGCAGCAATAATGATTTTTAGAAAGGAGCATAGCTCACCACTAAGCCCTCTAACAAAACCAAATATAGTTGTGATCGCCAAAAATGATATGATAAATAAATCATAATTATTAAAACCTTCCAGCATTTTACTTTCTAAAAATATTTATAAAATTAAATTATAACCTATAATTGAGATGTTAGAAATATATTTCTTTAGGTTACAAAAAATCTCGCAATAATAGGTTCTTAGAACTATATAATAAAATCAAGCTTTAAATATTTAAATTCGCGCTAACTACTGATTTATCATTTCCAAATTAAGAATAAAATTTAGTATTAATAATTTGTTTTTTATGTATTAAGACATATGCTAAAATTATTATGATGTCCTGCATTAATGCACTCTATAAAGAGAATGGACACCTATTGTTTAACCATCAACGAGATTGATATTCATAGATAATCATGTTTAAAGGAATTTTTACTGCTATAATAACCCCATTCAAAAATGACAAGTTTGATGATGATGCATTTGTTAAAATCATTGAATTTCAGATAGCAAATGGTGTCTCTGGTATAGTCCCCTGTGGCACCACGGGAGAATCTCCAACATTAAGCCATGATGAGCATAAATATGTTATCAAAAAAGCTGTAGATATAGCTGCCGGTAGAATTAAAGTGATTGCTGGAACCGGGTCAAACTCTACCGCAGAATCCATAGAGCTTACACAATCTGCACAAATGATAGGTGCAGATGCAGCGCTTCTAGTTGCCCCATATTATAATAAACCAACTCAAGAAGGAATTTATCAGCACTTTAAAAAAATCCATGACGAAACTAATATCCCTATAATTTTATACAATATCCCTGGGCGCTGTATAATAGACATAGCAAATGAAACGCTAGCTAGATTATTTAAGTTAGAGCGTATTATTGGTATTAAGGATGCGACTGGTGATTTAAATAGGCCAGTAGAGTTAAACAAAATCATAGATAAAGAAATTGCTCACTTCTCTGGAGAAGATGACAACGCTTTAGAATTTTATAAGATCGGAGGAAACGGAATGATTTCCGTCACATCTAACATGCTACCAAATATTGTAGCTTCAGTCTACCGCGAATGGAAGGATGGAAACACTGAAAAAGCTAGTCAGCTACAACAACAATTATCAGAAATAAACAAAGCGCTATTTTGCGAAACCAATCCTATCCCAATTAAATATGCTATGGCAGAATTAGGTTTTTGTTCTGATGAGATAAGGCTTCCTCTAACAAAACCATCACACATATCTCAATCAAATATTAAAAAAGCCTTAAATAATTTATCTTTTTAATTAAGAGTAATAATGAGCAAGCCATCCTCTATTACTATTTACGCTACCAATAAAAAAGCCAATTTTAATTACAATATTAATGATAAATTTGAAGCTGGTATTGTATTAACTGGTAATGAAGTGAAGTCGATCAGAACAGGAAAATGCAATTTAAGTGAAAGCTTTGTCATTATTAGAGACGGTCACCCTTATATTGAGAACTTCCATATAAGTCTTTACTCAAATGCTAGAGAGAAAGAATACCAACCAACAAGGCGTAGAAAATTACTACTCAAACAAAGAGAAATAAATAAAATCATGGGGTTTCTGCAGAAATCTGGGACCTCAGCTACCTCTCTAAAAATATATAATAGCTCCCGTAATTTTTTAAAAGTTGAGATAGCTCTTGTAACTGGAAAGAAGTTATATGACAAACGCGAATCTATTAAAAATCGAGAATGGGAGCGCAACAAATCTAGGATTCTAAAGGAGCAATAATTATGCCTCTATTTGTAAAAAGACGATTCACAATCAAGCTTCTAAAAGCCTTTACCCACATAGTAATTATAACCCTTGTTTTTTCAGCCTTAACGACCGCATATATTGCATCGCTAATTATGATCAAGCCAAGGGAGCTAGGCTTTCTTGATAACTTAATAGAAAGGTCACTTAAAAGCGATTATCCTGAAATAAGTGTAAACATTGAGAGCGCAATAATATCATGGGACAAAAAAAAAATTTCCTTCAATATTAACCTCTATAATATTGACATATCTATTCCTAATAAATTAGAATCATTCACCCCTCATATCATTCTTGACATTTCTAGACGAAATCTTTTGCTTGCGAAATTCACAATAGATAACGCAATCTTTACTGGCTCCGAAATAACTCTAATAAAAAATCCTGCAATAATAGAGGAGGAAGACAAGGATAAATTTACACTATCGCCACGGGATATACCTGTTTTATTTTACAATCTTGAGTTATATAGCTCCCAGATTAATATTGCTGAAAACAATTTTTTTATAAAGGAGCTGCTTTTTGTCAAAGGTAGCGATCTAGAATCGGACTTTATATCCACTAAAACTACAATAAAATATAATCTTTCTGATATTGAAGTTGATTTTAAATGCTCAATTAGCCAATCATTTTTATCAGAATGCTTAGGAAAAATTAGCAATGTCGACAACCATTTTCTTGCTGCACTTACTAATAACCCAATATTAGCACAATCCAACTTTAGCCTAAATAGCAAATTCCAATTTGATTTTAATGAGAAACATTATGCAAATATTGAAATCTACAGTAATAATGGAAACCTTCATAATAACACAGAAAACTCTATCACATGGGACAAGCTAAGAGGTAATGTCTTTATAGATTTTGATAATAATAATGTTGCACTCAAAAACTTATATTTATCCTACTTGGATAATCATCTAAATTTTAATGGTCTTTATGATATCAGTAATAACACTATAACTTTAGAACTCGAATCACAAACGGTTTCAAAAGATTACGTAATGAAATTCTGGCCAAAAAGCTTTGCTCCCAGATTAAATAAATGGCTTACAAATCAAACAAACAACCTCGCTATATCTGATGCTATATTAAATATAGAGCTTAACACTTTAACAAAAAAACTAAATTACCTTAATCTGGCTTTTGACTTTGATAAAGCCAATATAACTTTCTCAAAAAAACTAGCTCCACTAACAAATGGTAATGGTAATTTTTTACTTGAAAATAATCTTCTCAAAATAAACCTAACTAAAGGAAGTCTCAAAAACATTCAAATTGATTCTCTTACAGCCATCATTGAGGATGCTCTGGTCAAAAAACCACATAACATAATAATTGATATCAAGGCTAAATCTGATATAGCAAATATAAGTGAATATTTACTAAAAACCAATTTAGGCAACCTTAATTTACAAGGCCCGGCCACAAGCTATATAAGCCTTAATGCACCTATTAAGCCAGGTACAAAATTAAAGGATGTGATCTTTGATGCAAAAGTAAATATTGATCATTTTAACTTTAAATATTTAATGAATGACTCAAAACTTCAACTCTCTCTAAATAAAAGCAGTAAAAATGATAATTTAATAACTACCTCTATCAATTGTTTAAATTGTAATGCCAAAATCCCAATCATTGAATATGATAAGAATATTATTAAATCCGAGAACTTTACATTTACGGTAGATGCTACTCCTAAAAAAATCAGGATATTTGATATACAGAATTATAACCTAACCAATCTCAAAATAAATGCCAATTTAATATTTAATGACCAAAATAAGTTAGCTTCCATAAATATATCAGACTCATATATTGGTAAATCCGATATATCACTTACTTATGATAATAATTCTACCATTTCAGAAATGAATATTTCTTCAGATAATGCACATATATCTTTAAAAAAACTAGCATCTATTTTTTCAACGGAAGCACAAGAAAATAAGACAAATTTTACAGTAATAGCTCATAATATTCATCTCGACCAGAAGTTAGTAGCTAATGACCTAAATATTACAAACTATGAGAATAAATCAAAGGATATCATTCACTATCTACAGCTTTCATTAGCAGGCAATAAGGGCTCTGTGATAGGTAAAAAGAAAGTCACATTTTTAGATGACATTACAACAACCGATGTAACGATTCACAATCTCGGCCTATTGTTAAGAAATTTAGATATATCATCAAAAGTAACTGAAGGCTTGGTTACTATAAACACCACCAATAAAAATGGACAAACATCAGGAAAAATCTTTGTGAGCGAAGTAGATATTACCACAAATGAATTTTTTCAGAAGATTAAAGAGATCACGTCTTTTGGTATAAAAAAATCTGAGTATATAACATCTTTTCGAGGCAGCGGTGATTTTTCCTTACAAAATAACTCAATCTTAATTGATCATTTTAGTTGTTATAGCAATAATCTTGGTATTACAACTAATGGATATATAGACTTAAAGAATGATACTTATCTATTAGATGGTGTCATTATTCCCGCTACTACATTAAACACATTGCTTGGAATAAAAAACATCCCAATAATTGGTAATTTAGTTACTGGGGGAAAGGATGAGGGGCTAATTTCAGCTAGTTATAAAGCTAGTGGTGATCTAGACAAAGACTCTAATATTAAGATTAATCCTTTTTCAACTCTTGCTCCTGGATTACTCAGAAAAATCTTTAAGCTTAAAATTTCTAAAAAAGAATAAAAAAACACTTCAGCGCCTCAGACTCTCTAAACAAGCAATGATTTAGCGCAGAGACAAAACAAAAATAATAGAAATAAAGTTATTATTTAGCTGTTCTAAGCAGGTTAAATTTGTAAATTAAAATTTTTTATGTTAACGATTTCTAGGCAAATTATATAGTTTATTATGTTAATTCTCGGAGAAATTATTTTTGGATTTATTCTACTCTTCCTTGGTGGAGAGGCAATTGTTCGCTCAGCTATTAAGATTTCTGAAAGATTTAATATTTCAAAAGCCTTAGTGGGCTTAACTATAGTAGCATACGCTACTTCAGCACCAGAGATGCTAATTAGTTTAATTGCATCAGCTGATGACCATCCTCAAATAGCACTTGGAAATGTCATTGGTAGTAACATAACCAACACCCTACTAATATTAGGCCTTTGTGCCATAATCCAACCTGTAATAATATCGAAAAAAGCGATTAATTTTGATATGAAATATCTTATAATCTCTAATGTCGCTCTTATTCTATTTAGCTCATTAGGATTAATATCTCGTTTTGAAGGCTTTATGCTAATTTTTATGCTTATTACCTATACTTTCGTGACATGTAAATTATCATTTAATAGTAAGGGTTTAGTCTCTGATGATTACAACCATATGAAATCACCTATAAAGTTAAAGCTGACAACTTTTTCAGCATTTATCTTATTAATTATTAGCGTAATATTACTAGTTGTAGGATCAAAAATATTAATCATGGGCTCTGTTAGCCTAGCTTTACTATTTAATATTCCTGAATCAGTAATAGCTGTTACCATAATTGCACTTGGTAGTTCTGCACCTGAGATATCAACATCAATTATTGCATCACTGAGGAAACATTCTGATTTGGCTGTAGGGAATATTATTGGAAGTAATATTTTTAATATTTTAGGAGTATTAGGCGTTACATCTTTGGTAAAACCTATATCTACCCTTTCGACAACATTATCTTATTTTGATATCTGGTTTATGCTTTTATCGGCTCTAGCCCTATATGCTACAAGTTATTTCTATGCCAAGATTTCAAGGCCAACCGGTATTTTATTCTTATTACTATATTTGTTATATATAGGATGGGAAGTTTCACTAATATTATAAATCAATGTTACATAAATTCACCAATAAAGAATATAGCTTTAATTTTGTTAAGCTTTTTCCTAAAGCTAAATTAATTTCGATGCTCTTTATTATTATTACAATCATATCTCTCTTTTCAACTGGTCTCAATAAAGGCATAGATTTTTCTGGTGGAATCCTGATGGAAATTAGATTCGAGAAAACTGTCCAGCTAAATGATATTAGAAAAATATTTGCACAAAATAATATTGAAGATATCTCCATTCAAAATTTTGGAAGTGATAAAGATATAATATTAAGACTAAAACACTATAATGAGAAGGAGGTTGCTAGTAATTTAACTGAGAGAATAAAATCTATCATTAATGTATATGATTCTAACTATACAATGCGTAGATCTGAATTTGTTGGACCAATAATTAGCTCAGAACTTCTGCATAATGGAATTCTTGCTCTTATCATCTCTTTTGCTGCCATAATGTTATATATAACATTACGATTTAATCTTAGTTTTGGTATTGGATCAATTATTGCTTTAATTCATGATATAATCTTGGTTTTTGGCTTTTATAGCCTTCTCAAAATTGAGTTTAACCTGACTTCAATTGCCGCCCTTTTAACAATAATTGGCTACTCAATAAATGACACAGTTGTAATTTATGATAGGATTCGTGAGAATATGCGTAGATATAAATCACTCGCAATGCCTGAAATACTTAACAAAAGTATCAATGAAAATTTAGTTCGAACTATACTTACTTCCTTAACTACATTACTAGCACTTGTATCGCTAGCTATCTTTGGAGGGGCTGTTCTTAAAAGCTTTAGTCTTGGGGTATTATTTGGCGTTGTTATGGGTACATACTCATCTATATTTATAGCCGCACCAATATTGCAAAACTCTAAAAAATCCAAATTTACCTAATAATTAATGACCTACTCCAATATAACTATTTACCATAACCCTAGATGCTCTAAATCTCGTGCTGCGTATAGTTTTTTACAAGAACAGAATATTGGATTTAATATTATAGAATATCAAAAAGAAGTTCCCTCTAAGGCAGATATAAAAAAAATATTAGAATTATTAAACCTACCTATCCGAAATATAATTCGTACAACTGACGAAAACTTCAAACAATTAAATATCAATGTTGAAGACCTTGATCCTACAGGGGCAATAGAAATAATATCCAGTAATATCAAGCTCTTACAAAGACCTATAATAGTATTAGATAATGTAGCTATAATTGCACGTCCCATTGAAAACCTAACAAAGTTATTTTAATTATGAGTATAATTTCAAAACAACAAGTCCAAAAAATATCACATTTATCCCGTATTAAGCTTAATGACGAGGAATTAGAGTATTACTCCAGTGAGGTTGCAAAAATAATTACCTGGGTTGAGAAACTTGATGAAATTGACACTGAAAATATTACCCCTTTATTTTCGGGAAATCAGAATTTAAAAATGTTTGATGATAAGGTTGCCTCGGGTGATTTAAGTGATGAAGTTCTGAGTAACTCTCCAGAAAGACAGTTCGATTTTTACACAGTACCCAAAATGGTAGACGGTCAATAAAAAGAATTTTATTTTAAATAATATAATGAGCATATATAGCAAAACGATTACTGAATTATTGTCTTTATTAAAAGCCCGAGAAATTTCTGCGACAGAAATAACTAAGGCTTATTTAGATAGAATCAAAAACAATAATGATAAAATTAATGCCTTTGTCACAGTTACCCAAGACACCGCCTTATCAATGGCAGAAGCTGCTGATAAAAGGTACAAAACTAATTCTACCCTTTTATTAGACGGAATTCCCCTTGGTATAAAAGATGTTTTTTGCACAAAAAACATTAGAACTCAGGCTGCATCAAAGATCCTAGATAATTTTATACCGACTTATGAATCAACAGTAACCCAAAAACTATGGGATAATGGTGCTGTAAATCTTGGTAAGTTAAATATGGATGAATTTGCTATGGGATCAGCAAATTTAAATAGTTGTTATGGCGAGGTAGTGAGCCCCCTTCAAAGAACAACAGATACTAAGAAACTAGTAGCTGGTGGATCTTCCGGAGGATCTTCTGCTGCTGTTGCTGCCGATTTCTGCGCTGCTGCTACAGGAAGTGATACTGGTGGCTCAGTTAGACAGCCGGCTGCATTTACTGGTACCGTTGGTATTAAGCCGACTTATGGTAGATGCTCAAGATGGGGAATGGTTGCATTTGCAAGTTCACTTGATCAAGCTGGAGTTATTACTAAAACAGTTGCTGATGCTGCTATATTTCTACAATCAATTTCTGGATATGATAAAAAGGACTCTACCTCAAGTGATCTTCCTGTGCCAGATTTATCAAAGGATCTAAATCGTGATATTAAAGGTTTGAAAATTGGTATTCCAAAAGAATATAATTCTGAATTATTAAATAGTGAAGCTAAGAATAACTGGTCTAATATTGCAAAATCTTTCGCTAATCTAGGTGCTGAAATAATAGATATCTCTCTACCTCATACAGATTACGCAGCACCTACATATTATATAATATCTACTGCTGAAGCCTCCTCAAACCTATCTAGATACGATGGTGTTAAATATGGCCTTAGGGTTTATAACAAAGGAGATACTCTAGACCAAATGTATGAGAAAACTAGACAAGCAGGCTTTGGTCCAGAAGTAAAGAAACGGGTCCTAACTGGTACTTATGTTTTATCTGCTGGATATTATGATGCTTATTATAAAAAAGCCTTAAAATTACGTAATTTAATTTCTCAAGATTTTCAAAATGCCTATCAAAAGGTAGATTTAATACTTACCCCTACTACCCCAAATACTGCTTTTGCAATTGATGAAAGGCCCGATACCATCAATATGTATCTTAATGATATATTCACCGTATCAACGAACTTAGCTGGACTACCTGCGATATCAGTTCCAACATCAATTTCTAGTAATGGCCTGCCTCTTTCAGTCCAGCTAATTGGTAATAGCTTTCAAGAAAAATTACTCCTACAAGCAGCACAAAACCTGGAAACAGAAATTAAGTTTGATAGAACTAAACTGAAAAGAATTGTTTAATTATGGCTACTTATAAAACAGATAAAAATATTTATGATATTGTGATTGGTGTTGAGATCCATGCACAGATAAATACTAAATCAAAATTATTCTCACGCAGTAATACTGAATTTGGTGCAGAACCAAATTCTCAGGTATCACTAGTAGATGCGGCCCTACCTGGAATGCTTCCAACTTTAAATAAAAAAGCTATTAAACAAGCTGTTAAAGCTGGTATTGCGCTTAATGGAACCATTAATCAGACTTCTATTTTCGATCGTAAAAACTATTTTTATGCCGATTTACCGCAAGGTTATCAAATCTCGCAATTCTCTGATCCATTAGTAACTGGTGGCTATATAGATATAGTAAATGAAGAAGAACAGCATAAACGCATTAATCTAACAAGAATACATATTGAACAAGATGCTGGGAAATCAATTCATGACCAAAGCCCTGACCAAAGTTTTATAGATTTAAATCGTTCTGGAATAGCATTAATGGAAATTGTATCAGAACCGGATCTAAGCTCTGCTTTCGAAGTTACTGAATTTATCAAAAAACTAAGAAACATATTAAGATATGTTGATAGTTGTAATGCTGATATGGAAAAAGGTAATTTACGCTGTGATGCTAATATTTCATTAAAACTGCATGGTTCTTCAGAACTTGGCACCCGATGCGAAATTAAAAATCTAAATTCATTAAAAAATATCTCTCTTGCGATTGGATATGAAATAGAAACTCAAGCAGAGCTTTTAGATAATGGAGGTACGGTAAGGCAGCAAACAAAATTATTTAACCCTAACTCTATGACAACAAAAGTTATGCGAGATAAGGAAGATGCCCATGACTATAGATATTTTCCTGACCCAGACTTACTACCTTTAGTTTTGGAGGATGAATTTATTGAACAAGTTAAAAGTGAAATTGGAGAGCTGCCGGATAGTAAAAAAACAAGATATATCTCTGAATATAACATCACAGAATATGATGCTGAGGTAATAATAGCAGATAGAAACAATACTGACTATTTTGAAAGAATCTTAGGAAAATGCGATATCAAACTTGCTGTATCATGGTTTACTGCTGAGCTATTTGGTAGGCTAAATAAAGCTAATATAAATATCACTGAATCTCCTGTAACTCCGGAGAATCTTCTAGAGCTAATAAAGCTAATTGAGAATAATACGATTTCAGGAAAGATTGCTAAAGATGTATTGGATAAAATGTTTGAATCTACAAAATCAGCTATTGAGATCGTAAAATCTGAAGGCCTTGAGCAAATAAGTGATAGCGCTGAGATAATTAACATTATTGACAAAATCATTAATGATAATCCTGAGAAGGTTTCTGAATATAAAAATGGCAAAGATAAATTATTTGGATTCTTTGTCGGCCAGACTATGAAAGCTACCCAAGGAAAGGCAAATCCTCAAATAGTTAATAATTTACTCAAACAGAAATTATCATAGGATTGCATCTTCATAAGGAGTTCTGCCAAACCAAGCCAAGGCTTGGTTTAAACATATTTTATTCTAATGACCTTCCAGATACCTTACCTAAATCAGGTGTTTCTGGGGCAGACACCTTACCTTTCCTGGCTTTACTATGTTCAGGCAATAGATTTCGTTGTTCATCTATTGCTTTATTGACCTCACTTAATTTCTCATATTTTTCACCTTTCTCAATATCATGAACTGCTTTATCATCCCTACATTCTTGGCCCGTGATCGCGCTAGCAACAGCTAGAAACCCAGCAAGAACAACAAGCCCTATTCCAAATGAAGCTAGAGCAAAACCGGCTGTAGCTACAACAATAAAAGCAGTAACGGTTCCATAGACCGCTGCAGCACGTGTTGTTTTGTTATTTAAATATTTTCCTGAAACAAACTTTGGGCCCTTTTCCTCAAGATCATAAATATCTTCCTGAATATTATCCCTTTGATTCTCAAGTTTTGTGATAGCTACGGTAGTTTTATCCTCATGTTCTTTTTCCGCAGATGACTTTAAGCATGTTCTAGTAATATTTAGGAAATCTGAATCTAAACCCTTACCGTATTTATCAATATATTCTCGGACCTGCGCACCATTTCCTCGCATGTTAACTTTTTCTAATATTTGTTTAAATTCACTTGGATCATCTTTATATTTGTCAATAAATAACTGATTGAGAAATGCAGGTTTCTCTGCTAATTTTACAATCATTTCCGGATTCATTGTTAATTTATCAAAATTAAGTAAACATTGAAAAGCATCCTGATTATCTTGTTTTAAAATATCTTCTAATAAATGATTTGCTGGAATAGATTCAAAAATCTTATCCCTAGCACTTAAAGATTCCCCTTCATCATCAAGATCATTATCAAGCTCAAAATCACTTGCCGCTGAATCATAAAAATCATATAGTGATACTAAATCATCAGCTATTGTTGGAGGAGATTTCTCAATATTATTCATAAAGAAATTCTGCATTTCATCATCGAGATCGAGATCGAGACCAACACCATTTACATAGATGGCTCGAATTATTAATTTTTGTGTATCAGTATTAAGCGAGGTCATCCATGCTTCAGATATATTTGCAGTACTTATTGCCTCAACAAGATCCCCCATCTCTTCTTCATAATCATCATTATCGAACTCTCCATCACGTTTCATGCTAAGAATCTCAGCAAAAGCCTTTTCACAATGATCTTTAAAGACTGTTTTTTTCGTCGGTTTGTTTTTTAATAAAGCCTTAAAGTTATTAATTTCGTCTGCCATATTGCTATTTATTTTAATGGATAATTCTTATTCTATTTTTATAAAGTCTAATTTTTTTGAATAACCAAGATATTATAACCAAACATCCCTAAAAACTCAAACAAATCTATTAAAATCAAATATTTAATTAAGCCTATAAATACTTACTTCTAAGATATCCTGTAATAATGCTTTACTAGGCGAATGAGGCAAGACTGTCAAACAGGACAAAGCTAACTCATTATAAGACATTGTAAATTGCCGTGATTTCTCTTTTATATTAAATTTTTTCATTAGTGATAATACCTGCCTAAAATCACTATCCTGTTTATTATCTTTTGCTAAGATTTCCTGCAATATTACAGATTCTTCTTTTAGTTCCTGAGCCAGTAAAATAATCGGTAATGTTATTTTATTCTCAAAAAAATCATCACCGATAGATTTACCTAAGCTTTTCTCATCACCAAAATAATCTAACATATCATCAATTATTTGGAATATTATCCCCAAATTATTACCAAAATCATATAATGCCTTTTCTAAAACCTCATTTCCTGAGGCAATAACCACACTATTTCTACAAGCTTCAGCAAATAATCTAGCAGTTTTTGCAGATATTACCTCTAAATATTTAGCTAATGAAATCTCCTTAGTATTTAATAATTCTAATTGTGCAATTTCCCCCTCAGAAATTACAGATGATGCTCTAGCCAGATTATCCAGGACGTTAAGATTTTTTGTTTTAACCATTAATTCAAAACTTTTTGCAAAAATAAAATCACCGGCTAAAATTGCTGATTTATTATCCCAAATATTATTAACAGTATTAAAACCACGACGTTTATCACTTTCATCTATTACATCATCATGAAGTAATGTTGCTGTATGAATTAACTCAACTGCACATGCCAAATAATATATCTCTGCTTTATCATAGTTAAGCGCTTTCGCAGTAATAACAGATAAAAGTGGCCTTATTCTCTTACCTTCAGAATTAAGAATATGAGTAATTATCTCTCCGGTTAATTTATTTTCTGAGATTAGGTTAAGCTTAAGATAATCATCAATTCTAGCTAAATCATCTTTCACAAGATGCTTTATTTCATTAGCCTTCTTACTATAATTAATAGCAAATTTCTTTTCTTTTAAAAGTTTCACTTACTTGCTGTATTTGCTTTACGCTAGATATTATTTACATCCCCCAGCTAATATTCAAATCGAAAATATCAGTGGTGCCCGCGGCCGGACTTGAACCGGCAAGGGCCAAGGGCCCCACGGATTTTAAGTCCGTTGCGTCTACCAATTCCGCCACGCGGGCATTGGATGCTTTCGAGCTTTATAAACATGATTTATTTAGATTCAATAATTAAAAATGTTTTATAGAAACAGGATTTACAACCGTTTTTAAAGTAAATAAGATATTACCAGACTGGAAAACAGCGTCTCTTAAATATAATCTTTAAAGACTTCCAGCAATTTTGCTTTACTCATATGAGCATCCTCATACATCTCATCTTGAGTAGCCTGTTCTACAAACTCATCAGGAAGAGTTAGATTCTTCACTGTTAAATTTTGATATCCTTGCTCTAATATATAGCTATTTACACTAGCTGCAAACCCACCCTGACTGCCTTCTTCAATCGTAATAATGTTATTATGGGTTTTTATAATCTTATCAATTAGATCTGTATCTATTGGCTTAGCAAATCTCATATCACAAACTGTAATTTGCTTTTTTGTTGCTTCCTTTAAAGTTTGAGCAGCAGCTAACACATTTTCTAAATGACAGCCTAATGACAAAATTGCCAATCCACTACCCTCTTGAATAATACTTCCCTTACCTATCTCAACAATTTTAGACTCTGTTAATTTTGTTAGCTTGGCCGTACCCCTTGGATAGCGGAAGGCAAATGGACCATCATTATGGTTACAAGCTGTATTAATGATATTTTTTAGCTCCTGCATATCACTTGGAGCAGCAATCACTATATTTGGTATACAAGATAAATAAGCTATATCAAAACTGCCACTATGAGTTGCACCATCAGCTCCTACATAACCAGCTCTATCAATTGCAAAGCGCACAGGTAAATTCTGAAGCGCAACGTCATGGATAATCTGATCATATGCACGCTGCAAAAATGTAGAATAAATGGCTATAAAAGGTTTGATACCCTCAGTAGCTAATCCAGCCGCAAATGTTACTGCATGCTGCTCAGCTATTCCAACATCAAAATATCGATCTGGAAATTTAGCCGAAAACTTATCAAGACCAGTTCCTGAAGGCATTGCTGCCGTAATAGCAACAATTTTATTATCTTTAGATGCCCTTTCTATAAGCTCTTCAGAAAAACACTCTGTATAATTTTTTTCGGAAGATTTACTTTGCTGGCCTGTTGAAATAGAAAATTTAGCTACTCCATGGTAATTATCGCCAGCATCCTCAGCAGGCTTATAGCCTTTGCCTTTTTTGGTTATAATATGTAATAAAACTGGGTGGGTAGAAGGGTTGTTTTTATAACTTTCTAATATCTCAACCAATTTATTAATATCATGGCCATCAATCGGACCAGTATATTTTAAACCTAGATTTTCAAATAAATTACTTCCCAATAATACTTCATTTACAACACCCTTAGTTTTTCGTTCAAAATTAATAAAAGATTTCTGCATTGCTTCGGGGAAAATCTTTACTGCAGATTTTGCAGATCGGCGAATCATAGCAAAGTTTTTTGAACTAATAAGATTGGATAAATATGTTGATATCGCACCTGTAGGCTTGGCAATTGACATATCATTATCATTAAGAATAATAAGAAACTTCCCTTTAACTTGCTCTGCATTATTTATTGCTTCATATGCAAGACCTGCACTTAAAGCACCATCACCTATTACAGGTATAACAAAATAATCTTCAGATTTTATATCACGAGCTTTTGCAATTCCAATTGCTGCTGAAATTGAAGTAGAGCTATGACCAGCCCCAAAAGGATCATACTCACTCTCACTTCTACTAGTAAATCCAGATAAGCCATTTTTTTGTCGAATGGTTAACATTCTATCCTTACGACCAGTTAGAATTTTATGAGGATATGATTGATGCCCAACATCAAAGATAATTTTATCTTTGGGCGTATCAAAAACATAATGTAATGCTGTTGTTAATTCAACAACTCCAAGGCCAGCACCTAAATGACCACCTGTTTGTGATACAGAGCTAAGCATAGATTCTCTAATCTCCGCACATAAAGCAATTAGATCATCTTTATGAATATTTTCTCTCATATCCTTAGGGTATGAAATCTTGTCTAATAAAATATTTTCTTTGTGCTTCTTCACTACTATCCTATTTATCTAATTAAGCATAAATTACGAGCTGATATTATTAGCTGAATAGGCCGTAATTGCAACAGAAACAGCAAGATTCAACGACCTAGTATCATAATTTATAGGTATTTTAGCACGAAACTTACATATTTTGTGAATATATTCAGGCACTCCACTTGATTCTTGCCCAAAAATAAAAAAACTATCTTTAGAAATGTTGATTTCAGATAATGACTTTTCTGCCTTGGTAGTCATCAAAATAATGTTTTTGCTTTTATGTTGCTCCATAAAATTATCAAAAGACTTATACCTTACAATCTTGGTCTTATCAATATAATCCATTGCTGCAATTTTAATCCTTTTACTATCAAAAGGAAAGCCACATGGGTCAATAATATGTATTACTGATCCAAAACATGCTGCTGTTCTAATAATAGAACCTAGGTTTTCTGCTATTTCTGGTTGAAATAATACAATATTTCCCATATATAATATTTATTTAAATTACTCCTAATTATCTATAGTATGTCTTCTGGTAAATATCAAAAAGGTTTTCGAAATAAATTTGCCAAGGTTAAAACAGCAAAAGGTCGTAAATTATCCTCCACTCTATGGATACAAAGGCAAATTAATGACCCATATAACCAGCTCGCTAAAAGAGAAAATTATAGATCTAGAGCAGCCTTTAAGCTGCTAGAGATAGATGACAAATTAAACATTATAAAGAATGCTAAAACAATCATAGATCTCGGATGTGCTCCTGGAGGATGGCTACAGATATTAAGGGAGCGAAATAAAAAAGCATCAATTCTAGGAGTTGATTTGCTTGATATTGAACAGATAGATGGATGTGATTTTATCCAAGGTGACTTTCTTGATTCAGAAATACAAAAAGAAATCATTACAAGAATGAAAACTGATAAATTCGATCTAATTGTTTCAGATATTGCACCAAACAAATCCGGTCATAAGAATACTGATATGCTAAGAATCTACGCTGTTGTTGAAGAAGTTTTACAATTCACAACAAAGCACCTTAATACAAATGGCAACCTTGTGATGAAATTATTTATGGGGAAAGATTTCGAGTTAATATTAAAAATGTTAAACAAATATTTTAAAAATGTTAAACAAATCAAGCCTGATTCTTCTCGAAAAGACTCTTCAGAGTTTTATATTATTGGCCAAAGTTTTATTTGACGATAATTAAAGATCATATATTATCCTGCTCTAATTTTATTGGTACTATCCTTGTTAAAAAATCTAAATAGCCTTATCATATCGGGCAAAGAGTCTTTACCTATAATAGAAGGGGGAAAAGGTGTAAGTGTTTCTAATGGAGTAAGCGCTGGCGCATTTGCAAAAGCTGGTTCTGTTGGAACATTCTCAGGTGTAAATGGCGAATGGCTAGATAAAAACAACAAACCAATACCTCTAACATTTAAAGGCGCTACTCGGAATGAACGCCATGAAGAATTAATATCCCACTCAATTGAAGCTGCTCTTTGCCAAGCACAAATTGCACATGATATCTCTGAGGGCAAAGGTGCAATCCATATGAATATATTATGGGAAATGGGTGGAGCTGAAAGAATATTAACTGAAGTACTAGAGCGAGCTAAAGGAGTAATAAATGGAATTACTTGTGGCGCAGGAATGCCCTACAAACTTGCTGCTATTTCTGAGAAATACCAAGTATATTACTACCCTATTATTTCTTCCATGCGTGCTTTTAGAGCATTATGGAAAAGATCATACGCAAAACATGCAGAATACCTTGGCGCTGTAGTATATGAAGACCCTTGGAAAGCAGGAGGTCATAACGGCCTATCTAACGCAGAAGATCCTAATGCTCCTGAAGATCCATATAACAGAGTTAAAGTAATAAGAAGCTTTATGAATTCTGTAGGCCTTGAAGATACTCCTATTGTTATGGCTGGAGGTGTCTGGAATATTTCTGAATATGAGCATTGGTTAGATAATGAAGAAATTGGAAAAATATGCTTCCAATTTGGTACCAGGCCTATTGTTACAACTGAGAACCCTGCCCCAGATTCATGGAAGGAAAAGCTCCTAACTCTAAAAGAAGGCGATGTATTTTTAAATAAATTCTCTCCTACTGGATTTTACTCATCCGCCGTAAATAATAACTTTATCAAAACATTGCGCGAGCGATCTGACAGACAAGTTAGTTTTAGTGCAAATGTTACGGATGTTTTCAATACTGTTTACAATTATGGTGCCCGTAATAGAAAGATTTATATAAAACGTGATGATTTCGACAAAGTAACAGAATGGAACAAAGAAGGTCATACTGAGCTACTAAAAACACCAGATAATACTGCTATTTTCGTATCATTACAAGAAGCGGGAATTATTCGCAAAGATCAAATAGAGTGCATGGGTTGCTTAAGCTATTGCGCATTTAGTAACTGGACCTCTCACGAAGAAATGAACTTCACAACTGGTAAATTACCCGACCCTAGAAGCTTCTGTATTCAAAAAACACTTCAAAATATTGCATATGATGGAGATGTTACGAATGAATTGATGTTTGCTGGCCATAATGCATTTAGATTTGCAACCGATCCATTCTATGCAAACGGATTCATTCCAACAACAAAACAACTGATTGACCGCTTAATGACTGGTCAATAAGTCAAAAGCACCAGAACTATAACTATTAAAGTTTATATTTTTTAGCTAACTCTCAATAACTTGTATATTAGCTTTTGATAAAGCGTCCGTTCACCAGAGTTAATTACTAAGTCACCCGATAAAACTCCTGGATCATAGGGGTTAGCTTTTTTCAAAACCCTACCTCTCGAATCAATAACAGAGCTAAAACCAAGATTAGTACTTCTAAGGACAGGCGTTGCTGTCTCTATTGCCCTAGCCCTAACAATATCTAAATGCTGATATGCCGCAGAAAGAATAGGTATGCCAAAAACCGTTTGAATAAACCAAATATCATTTGAAATATTCACGATAACATCTGCTGACTTATCAAGAGTCGCCATACTATATAAAGCATCATAACAAATCAGAGGCTTTATCTCTGGCAAATCGTCATCAATCTTAATAGACTTGGTTACTCCCCTAGAATAACCAGATGAGTTATTAGTTAATGGAGAGTCAAATATCTTTAAATAAGGAGTGTATTCACCAAAAGGAACTAAATATTTCTTATCATAATAATCACGCAAATTACCAGATTTATCATAAATAAACAAACTATTATAATATTTATTATCACTAACTCTAGTTGCACCGGCAATTAAGAATCTTGCATTATCTAATCGATCTAGGATATAGCTAAAAACCTTAGACTCTTTAGAGATATCAATAGGAAAGCTAATACCCCCTTCTGGAAAAATAACAAAATCATAAGACCCATCTTCCTGTGAGGCTAATTTTATTTTCTTATCAATATTGCTAACAGCTCTTTCATATATAAATCCATGATGCTGAACAATTGATGGATGTATAATTAAATATGACACCTTCTTATCATGCGGCGATTCTTTAGGATCAGAACGCAAAATGCCATAACTATAAATAGCGCCTATTACAAATAGGCATATTGATACAAAATATACGAAGGAACCCCTATTGCAAATCTTAAAATTATGATTAATAACTAAAAAGATCGACCCATAAATAAAAGTAATTATTAAACTAGCACCATATATCCCAGTTATTGAATATATCTGGGCCAGCTTCTCATTAGCAAGAAAATTATATCCTAATAACCCCCAGCTAAATCCTTGAAAATCTATTAGAATCAATGTTGTAGAACGGACAACTTCAAAGAGAAACCATATACTTATAGCTATGAGGTAAAACCTAAATTTAGATAATCTGTATTTCTTATGCAGATAATCTAAAATACAAACCTGAGGTAGGATATAAAATATAACAAAATATGCTGGAATAATAACTAATGATGGAAAAAAATAAAACCAATAACTCTTGAAATCAACAAGCATAGAAAATGACATCCAATAATAATTGGCAAAGAAAAAACCAAGGCCGAATGAGAAGGCATATTTGATTTTTAACCTCAAATCATCCTGATAGTAATTCATATGCAAAAAATAGCCAACAACAACAAACCCTGCTAATAAAAAATAAACCGGGGCAGTTGTTAGAAAAATAAGTAGGCCAATTAAGAATGGCCTAATGTAGAAATTACGCGCTATATTAAAAAATGATAAGAATTTTAACATCTTGAGCTTATGGAGTGAATTACTGCAAAATAACTATATAACCTCACAAGCTTTTTACTAGTTATAATTCTATAATGACAGTTTTGATAAATCTAGGATCAGCCTCCTTGATATGAAATTTAATACCTGATTCATGATCAATTACTTCCCCAGCTTTAGGGATTTTCTTACAAATATTCATTAAATATCCTGCTAAAGTATCATATTCATCTTTAGATGAAAGTTGGACCAAAGATATACCAAGTCTTTCCTCAAGATCCTCAATTTTAATTCTAGCATTAACCTCAAACATATTGTCATTAATTGCCTCAATCTCATTATCCTCAATATTGCCAAAGACTTGCTCAAAGAGATCCTCTAGCGTAATTAGGCCGTCTGTACCGCCATATTCATCAACAATAATAGCAATATTTACTTTCTTTGTCCGCATTTTTACTAATAAATCTACTACTTTCATCAAAGGGGGGACGAATAAAATTGGACGAATTATCTTATCAATATTCAAATCATTTCCCTGGCCTGAATATTGCAATATATCCTTCATATGAACAAAGCCTTTAATATCGTCTAGCGATTCGTTATAGATAGGTATTCGCATATGGGTACTCTCAACCATAATATCTTTTATATCTATTAATTTTGCAGAAAAATTAGCAGATATAATATCTGTGCGTGGAGTCATAATATCTGCCACTTGATCATCTACAAGATGCGTAACATTTAATATAATATTTTTCTGCTCTTGATCACCAAGATCTCCAGATGAGGCAATGGTATTAACAATTCTCTGAGATAAGGATCCGTCAGGTCTCTTTCTCCTTACTAAATTAAAAAATTTGCAGATGTAAAATATAAAAGAATTTACTTGTTTTATCTCTTTCCCTGATTCGGGACCTTCGTCAATTTTCATAAAAAAATTAAAATTTATAATAGCAATTTATACCATAATTTTTTTTAATAGTAAATAATTTTAAAGGTAGGCAAAAAAAGACAAAATTATATATCCTCATAAGGATTATTTATATCTAGTTTATTTAAAATCTTAATTTCTATTCCTTCCATTATGCTTGCTTCGCTTTCACCTATATGATTATAACCTAATAGATGAAGAAATCCATGGATTATCAAATGGCAAAAATGATCTGAGAACGATTTTCCCTGATCTCTTGATTCATTATTGATAGTATCAAAACTCAATACTAAATCACCTAAGCCATTACTCTCGGTTAATTCGTCCCAGTAATTTATATCAATGACTTCGGCAAAGCTTAATATATTAGTTGGTTTATTTTTACCACGATAGTCTTTATTGAGCTCACAAATAAACTCATCATTTGCTAGCACTATCGAAAGCACAGCATTGCTGAATTTTTGCTGGTAACTCAAATAATCTACTACTAGGTTAATAACCTCTTCAATCTTGGATTGATAATCTTTAGCAATCCATTTATCCTCTGCTTTATTTATAATAATTACTTCCATAACACTTATGCTACAAGCTTACCTTTTAAACTATATGGAGCAGCATTTATAATCTCAACTTTACGCATCTGATTGTGCAAACTTGCATCATCACTATTTATACAGACAGATTGAAGATAAGGACTACGTCCAATTTTCTGCCCTTTAGCAGATCTATCAAATAAAACATCAATAACCTGCCCCTTAAACTTTTGGTTAAAAGCCATCTGCTGCTCAGAAAGAAGCTGCTGTACTCTTTGTAATCGTTCAGATTTAATTACCTCAGATATTTGATCATCTCTTTCTGCAGCAGGAGTCCCAGGCCTTTTGCTATACTTAAATGAGTAACATTGTGCAAAGCTAACCTTCTTTATAAGATCTAAAGTGGCCTCCAAATCTTCTTCATCCTCTCCTGGAAAACCTATAATAAAGTCAGAGCTAAAGCCTATGTCAGGCCTAGCTATACGTAATTTTTTTATTATATTAAAATAAGATTCTCTATCATGCTTACGATTCATTAGTTTTAATATTTTATCAGATCCTGATTGCACTGGCAAATGTAAAAATGGCATCAATTTTAAACATGTAGCATGAGCCTCGTATAAATCATCATGCATATCTCTTGGATGTGATGTTGTATATCTTAT
>JABJMA010000014.1 GCA_018659605.1 Rickettsiales bacterium | reverse complement strand
GACAAATCATATGCATAGTCAAAAGCAGAGCTAGTCGAGTATATTACTGGCGCCGAATGATTTGGTAGCAAAGAAGTAGGATAAGCAACAAAAGATGCTTCAACAGCTGCGAATAGGTTAATCATTCCAGATCCACAATCAACTGAACCAGTAGTAGATCCACCAACTGTTATTATACATCCAGTTATGTTAGCAGGCAATGTTGCGGTATCAACTAACTTCTCTACTATATTTGTCATTGTAACACTTCCAGCATCAATATCATCTTTCCATGCACTTGTAATTATTGCTAGTGCAGAAGTCACATATGCCGAACCAAGATATTCCCCTTGATCCATTCCATCTGTAGCACCACCTGTTGCATTGCCACTATTTGGATCTGGAGCGTTATTATTAGTTCCATCAACATCCAAAGCATTATAATTTGTGTATATCCCATTACTATTATAACTAGCAACATTGCCAGGGGCAATAAAACATGCAGCACCATTTGTTACAACAGAACAATCATTTACTGAAATTTTTGGTGAAGTAGAATCTAAAGTAATCGTATCAATCTTATATAAACCATCATAATCAGGATCACCATCACCATCAGTATCGACGGTATCAACCGATCCATCATAGGTTATTGAATTAATTTTAACATCAGCAACAGTAACTATTGTGTTATCATCGTTAGTATTGGCAGCACCAATTGCATTTACTCTTTCAATAAAGAATTGATTATCTGTTGGAATAACATAAATATTATCACCACCATCACCAGTAGTAGATTTTAATAAATTATCAATATTAGCAATATTTGCACTATAGGCTGCAGCAACAGATGAGTCTGTTAGATATTTATAAGTACCGGAGTTACCGTAAATAGATCCATAAATTTCTAATTCATCCAGAGATACAAGATATGATAAAGAGCTTCCATCCGATTGATTTAAAGTGTCTGTAGAAATAAAATTCCCTGCAACAAAAGATCCGATTAAATAGTCTTCATAAACACTATCACTAGTTGACATATTATAATTTACATTAGTATTAAATCTATAGATTTCAAACTCTTCAAATTCATCAAGCTGTGTAGGGTCAGTTGTATTAACATAACCTACAGAGAAATCAGTTTCAGTTATTGATGTATTTAAATAAAATTGCGTTTTATAATTTCTATATTGATTATTTAAAAGAACAATTTCATTATTTAGCTGAGCTGCATTTAATGCATCATAAATAATAGAGCCGGTATTATCCTCTATAATAGAATCCATATAATTTCCACTCTCTTGTGCAATATAACTACCTGAAGAAACATCTAATAATTTTCTATGATAGATTTGAGTTTTATATGCATTAATTACAGTATCAGATGCAGCACCCGCTATATTACTATCTGAAGATATACCTATAATACTTGCTAAAGCTGTTCCATTTGCAACATCATTATGACCATATTCAAAAATTGATGATTGATATTCATAAAAGTCCGTATCCCAATCCTCAGATAAAAAACTATGGTAATTCCTAGCACAATCATCATCAGAACAGAAAGTGGAAGTAGAATCTGCAGTAAGACCAGCATAATCCAATGTACCAGATTGAAAGCTACCCTGTTTTGGAGTATAATATGATTCCAAACCAGTAATATGTGAATTAATAGAATCAACAGTAGTGTCAGTTGAAACAATATCATAAATATATGAAACAGCATTAGTAGTAATGCCTGTTGTTACAGCCTTAGCTTTTGATGTTCTAAATACAGCGTTATCATCATCATATGTAATACCAGTAGTACCACCAGCTGTATAATTTTGACTTGGTGAAAAGGCCTCTAAAGTGTTTTTATTATAAATTGAATACCCATCATTGCCAATTGATGATAATAAACTATTAGAATCAATAATTATATTACCACTTCCATCAGTTGTTGTTATTGAATAATCCTCTATATTATCATCAGCATTTAAATAGCCATAATTATTAGTGGTACCACCTGACTTTAATGATCCAGCAGGCTTATTAAAACCAGAGCCTAAAATAGCAACAGTAACATTACTACCATCATCATCTAAGGTTAAATCATTTAAAAGTGACCTAGCTTCAGCAATTTGCATTACATTATTAGCTCCCGCAAAACCAGAACTAGAACTACCAGAAAGGGTTGAATCCGCATTAATTGTTTTACCATCTCCATTTCTTAAATCAGAAAGTGCTATATCAGCAGAAGAAGAGCCATGATTGTCACAACTAGTTGCACTAGAACCAACAGATAAACCATAATATTGACAGCTATCATAACCAGTAATACTTAAAGTTGTTATTGTAGGACTACTACCACCTGAACCACTATTACTAGATGATGTAGTAGGATAAGATGATGAACCGCCACATGAAACTAATAATGGGAAAATAAGAATATATAATATTAAATATCTAATAGGAATCATTGCACACATAATCTCGTTTGCTAACTATTATATACTATAAAACTCTTTAGATAAAGAAAAAACTTCGCCTTATGTTATTATTTCTTCTAGATAAAAACTAGCCCCATAACCTTTTCCCCATCCTTTAATTTTATATTCGCCACCACGAATGATTATATTCCCTGTTACTTTATCAATAATTGTAAAAAATGAGCCAGAATTATAATTCGAAGATTTTAAATTTAATGGATCAAAAATAAACCTAGAATGTAATATTGACGGTAGGTTTTTAGCTATCTGCGAAATAGAATCAAAATAATTAACAATTATTGAATCATAGTTTAAATATTGCTTCTTGGTAAAGAAATCAATCCTCTTAGGTGATAATATTGAACGCAAATCCTCAATTTTCGAATTATTAAAAACCCTATCTAAATCATTCTTAGTAATAATTTCTAATAAATCATTTTCCGAGAAACCACATATTTCACGCAAAAGACTTTTAGACAAAGTGCTAGAAAAAACAATACTATAGGAGTCGCTATTAATGCTCTGCATTAAATTGAGCAAGTGCTGAAGAGCATCCTTTTCAATCTCAGAGTTTAAATCCTTAGTCATAATCTCAAAACCAGCCTGTTTTAATGATCTTGCATGGTTGTTTTGATCAATGTTAAGACGCAGAACTACTCCACTATAACATATTTGAACATAATCATCCTTGGTATAACTTAAGGCCCTAATTGCTTGTGTAGTAATATCAGATCGTATTGTAAGAATTTTATCTGATAATGGATCTAAAACCCTAAATTTCTGATTCGATGATAATGTAGTAATATCCTCATATTCAACTGGGGAGGGGATAAATAACTTAAAATCATTATCAAGAAGATAATCAATGATTTTACCATTTAGCTTATAAGAAAGCTCGGCTTTAGAACCATACGCATCATAGAAACCGACTGGCAATAAATTTATATCAGGCATATGAACTACCTTCTATCACCCATCAAATGCAATAATACTACAAAGATATTGATAAAATCTAGGTATAAACTAAGTGCTGACATCAACCCAGCCTTCTTAGCAACCTCACTTGTTCCACCAAGATTATAATAAATATTACGAAGCTTCTGTACATCATATGCTGTAAAGCCAATAAATATGGCAAGTATAGCAAAGGATATTAAATACATTAGCCCTGAACTTTTTAAAAATAAATTAACTATCATAATTAAAAAGACACCAATTAGACCCATCATTAGAAATGAACCAAAATTTGTAAGGTTTCTTTTAGTTGTATAACCATATATACTCATAGCACCAAAAACTGATGCAGTTATTAGGAATACTCTAGCTATTGATCCACCAGTGTAAATAAGAAAATATATACTAAAAACAAGCCCCTGTAATGCACAGAATGTCCAATATAGGGTTTTTAATGTGGGATAATTCATTTTATTAAAACCAAAACTCATAGCCATAATTATTCCTATCAAAGCTATAGTGATTAGGAATCTAGCTGATAAAACCATTGCAGTTAAAGAGGGTATAGAAGCAGTAAATAATGCAACAACTCCTGTTAAAGCAAGCCCAAGAGCCATATAATTAAAGAATTGCAGCATAAAAGACCTAAGCCCTTCATCATATGTTTTTGTATGTTGAGCTGTATGTAATCTAGAAAAATTCATGATAACCCTATGTGTAAATGTTCAGAAGATGCTATTAACAATGTAATAAAAATCAAGTTTAATCTTTTGGCTCGTAATTGGCCTTAACTAATTCATCAAGTAAACGAACACCGAATCCTGTCGCTCCTTTTTGAGATAAGCTTTTATTACGATTTACAGATGATACACCAGCAATATCAAGATGCGCCCATTTGGTATCACCAACGAATCTTTTCAAGAACTGTGCTGCAGTAATACTACCACCACCTTTGTAATTTGAGATATTTTGCATATCAGCATATTGAGAATCAATCATACTATCAAATTCCTCTGATAAGGGGAATCTCCATAATAACTCACCAGTCTCTTCACCAGCTTTATATAATTGATCAGCTAAATCATCATCATTTGAAAATAATCCTGCATATAAATCTGATAACGACACCACTATGGCACCTGTTAATGTTGCTAAATCCACAATGAATTTTGGCTTAAAGTTTTCAATAACATAGGTTAGACAATCTGCTAATACCATCCTACCTTCAGCATCTGTATTTAGACATTCTATTGTTTGACCAGACATTGATGTTACAATATCTCCCGGTCTTTGAGCATTACCACTTGGCATATTCTCAACTAAACCAATAATACCAACCGCATTTACCTTTGCCTCTCTTTTGGCTAATGTACGCATTAATCCAGTCACTACAGCTGAACCACCCATATCAGTTTTCATATCATCCATATTTAATGATGGTTTAAGTGATATCCCACCAGTATCAAAACATACGCCCTTACCGACAAAAGCTAGAGGAGGAGAATCTTTGTCATCAGCTCCCCAATATTGCATAACCACTAATTTAGACTCTTGGTGACTTCCTTGCCCTACAGCAAGTAATGCATTCATTCCAAGCTTATTCATTTCCTTTGCTCCTATTACCTCAACTTTTAAACCATCAATTGCTAATTTAGAGCATATTTTAGCATATGAATCCGGATATAGAATATTTGCTGGTTCAGATACTAAGTCACGTGCTAAAAACACACCTTCACTAACATGATCAATATCAACAAATATTTGCTCAGCCTTTTCTGTATTTTCTAACCTAATATCAAGTAGTTCCTGACTATTACGAGATTTATCTGCTTTAGCCTTAGAGTAATATTTTAA
Organism: Rickettsiales bacterium; assembly: GCA_018659605.1. Lineage (GTDB taxonomy): Bacteria > Pseudomonadota > Alphaproteobacteria > Rickettsiales > JABIRX01 > JADHOX01. The sequence goes on along the minus strand of JABJMA010000014.1, from coordinate 25,401 downwards.
AAATTGATAATTACGTAATTTTGCCCCTAGCGCTATATTTGCCGCTATAGATGCACATGAAATAGTCTCATTATGAGTATCTTCTATTATCATAGCGGAACGATTAATTTTAAGTCGATTTAACTCAACAGATATTTTCCCACCTAAGCTTCGAGCTTTGTTTAATGTTAATTCAGAGAAGCTACCTAAGCCTACTAATAGTACCAGATCAAGATTATGCTCATCAGGATGTGATGCTGGAACTATCTGCCCAAACTTTGCTGTAAACTCCACAGGAGATTTGTTAATAAATTTAGCTAGATTATCAGAATTTAATAACTCAGTACAAATACCGATTAAAGCTACACCAGAACTAGGTAAGCTTAGTTTTGAAAATTTTATATCCATTTTAAATAATAATTTTTATTACTTATAGTTGAAAAAAAACTTATTAATCAAGTGTAATCTCATCTATTACCTCCTTATTCTCTAAGAAAGAGAACTCTGAATCAATCTGCTCTAGATTGTTATTCTTCACAGAATAAACCGAAAGAAGTCGTTCAGATATACCATCCGGACGGAATTTAAATACTCCATTAATACCATTAAAGCCTATATCCTGGGTAATTGTTAAGTCCTGTAAATTTTCCGAATCATCGGCATATGCAAGAAGCGAAGTAATTACAGATACAGCATCATATGCATATGCTGAAATTCTTGATGACCTATTATCAAAATTATTATAATAATGCTCTTCATATAATTTTAGATTGTCATGCGGTATATCAACAAACCATGCATCATATAATGTCCTAGATTGTAAAGCCTCACTCTTATACCAATTTGAAATACCAACAATCTTTACACGATCCTCAGGAAAATTATATTGTTCTAATAGCGTAATTGCATCCTCTAGAACCTTTCCTCCATCAGGAATAAAGAAAACAACTTCAAACTCGCTCATTGGACGCGGCTCATAATCATCTTCTATAAATTCTTCAACCTCATCATTATATTCTTCAACACCAGATATAAAATCTTCATCAATTATTACTTCCAAATCTGTGTTAGCCGCCAAATCTGTGTTAGCCGCCAAATCTTCAATTTGCTTTGTTTTATATTCGAGTAATTGATCCTCTGTCATAAAAAGTGGGCGTCCTTTACTATCCGTAGGGCTTTCATTAGCTACGGTAACTAATCTCTTAACATTACGACTTAATTTAACCCCTTGTGTATAAAACTCACTTTTTAATACTACGCCATCTTTGCTTTCAACAGATCTCCTAAGCTCTTGAATTGCATATGATCCGAAATCATTTGCAGGTAATAAACTTACATAATATTTGTAGTCCTTACTTGCTGTGTAACTTATTAACCTTTGTATTTGCTGCCTAAAATCAATCCCCAGTAAAAATATATTTTCTGCAGCTATTGTGATATCATTGGAAAAAGTAAAGACAAAAATATCCTCATCTTTAATCAGAGGCTGCATCGCCGCAACATTATTACTGAACACTGGACCAATAACAATTTTATAACCTTCTGAAATAATTTCCTCGGTTGCTTCAATTGTTTTTAGCTCACTTCCTTCAGTATCATATGTTTTAATAACAATTCTAGGATCACGATTATCAAATAATGCTAAAATAGTAGCATTTAGGATTTCATTACCTATTTTCGCTGATTTGCCAGATAATGGTAGCATAAGAGCGATCTTAATCTCATTACTATTATCAAAGCTAATATCTTTAAACTTCTGTGCTATCTGTTCTTTCTTAATAGCATAATCAATCACAAACTGCTCTCGATCTTTCTGAGGATCCTCAGATGGAACCATAACATATTTTACACAACTATTTAGTATAAATAAAACTAGTATAAACGAAAAAAATCTATATATCATAGGGCTCAAAAGTAATCATTATTTTCTATGGATAGCCTAAATATAACAAAAATAAACAGTAAATATATTTCTGCCCTATATTTAATATCAACTCCAATTGGAAATATTGAAGATATTACCATTAGAAGCCTTGATTTAATCAAAAATTCAGATTTTATTTATTGTGAAAACCCAGTTATTTCAATTAAGCTACTCCATCATTATCAAATAAAAAAGAAGCTATATAAGTATTTTGATTATTCAAGTACAGATTTACGAAGCAAAATATGCAATCTAATAAAACAAGGTTATGTTGTTTCTTACCTAAGCGACTGTGGCACACCTACAATCTCTGACCCTGGCTATAAGTTAGTTAGGCATGTTAGAGATAATGATTTAGATGTTTTTGCAGTGCCTGGCGCATGCAGCCCGATTGCAGCTTTATCGGTTTCCGCTTTACCTACTGATAAATTTTACTTTTTTGGTTTTACGGCTAGAACTAGCTCTAAAAGACAAACAGAATTAAAAAATTTACTTAATATTACCGGATCACTTATTTTCTTTGAGTCCGCAAATAGGTTACTTAGTTTTTTAAAGGATGCTCAGCATGTATTCTACAATAATAATTTTGTTGTTATCAAAGAGATAACCAAAAAATTTGAGACCGTCAAAAAATATAATTTTAATCAATTTGATAATAAGGAAATTGACTTTCCACTAAAAGGGGAATTCATTATTATTATCGAAAACAATAAAAAACACGATGCAAACACTGAGGAAGTAAGGGAATTTTTGAAAATTGTTCAAGCAGAACTTTCCAACAAAACCGCTATTAATTTAGCAAAAAAATTATTTAATTTACCTAAAAAAGATTTATATAACATGGTTTTAGACAAAGAATAATGACAAATGCCTCTAAATCTATAATAAAATTTATTTTATACTCGGCTATTGCTGCTATATTAGTTATTATGCTAATACTGCTTATCTTTGCAAGAGAGTTGCCAGATTATCAAAAATTAGTTGATTACAAACCTGTTCAAATGTCTAGATTATATTCTGCAGATGGATATCTGGTTGATGAATATGCAAAAGAGAAACGATTATATATACCTATAGACTCAATACCAGACCATGTAAAAAATGCCTTCTTATCAGCTGAAGATAGTAATTTTTATGATCATTATGGGATAGATCCTATGCCTATTGTTAGAGCAATCTATCAAAATATCTTTCGTGTTAGCCAGGGCCGTAATATTATAGGCGCCTCTACCATTACTCAGCAAGTTGTTAAAAATATACTACTAACAAAAGAAAGAACTCTATCTCGAAAAATAAAAGAAGCTATATTAGCTGTTAAAATATCAACTGTATTATCGAAAGATAAAATCCTAGAATTATACCTAAATGAAATCTATTTAGGCTATCGATCATATGGTGTAGCTGCTGCTGCAATAAATTACTTTGGTAAATCCCTAAATCAATTAACGCTTGACGAGGCAGCCTTTCTTGCCACACTGCCCAAAGCTCCGACATCTCTTGATCCGCGAAAAAAATACTCAAAAGTTTTAACTAGAAGAAACTGGGTATTATCAAGAATGTATGAAGATAGAGTAATTAACCAACAACAATATGAATCCTCTTTGACAAAGCCAATCCTTGTAGTTGATTCAGTTGAAAAAAACACTGTGCATGCAGGCTCTTATTCAGAAGAAATTAGAAAAAGATCTAAAAATATTCTAGGAGGCAATAAGATTTTCACTGATGGGTTATTTATCCTTGGTACTCTAGATGCTAATTTCCAAAACTCTGCGAGAAATTCTTTGCAATGGGGACTTAGAAGATATGATAGAAGGCGTGGTTATAGGGGGGCATATCAAAAAATAGATCTCTTCGCAACTATTGAAGATGAAAAAGAGCAAGAAGTAGAGAATAACTCAATAAATAATTTTTTAGATTCTCTTAATAACGATGTAATCGAAACAAATGAAGATATAGTCGTAACTAATGTTATTAGAGAAGATTGGCCTAAATTACTATCCGAGATTCCTATACCAGATAAAATGCAATGGCAGAATTGGCAATTTGCCTTGGTGTTAGAGGCTGAAGTTGAGAAGGTTAAAATTGGCTTCCAAGATAATAGCATAGGCTATATGGATCTTATTGATATTGCATGGGCTAGAAATGTTATCAGAATAGAAGATATTGAAAATGGTGGTTATAAAGATGAGTGGAGCGAGGAAATCACTGATACAAACCAAATATTTTCGCCTGGTGATGTTATTATTGTTGAGAAGAAAAGGAGAACTCAAGATAATTTTTTACTAAGGCAAATTCCCAAAATCAATGGGGCAATGGTTGTTATGAATATTCACGATGGAAAAGTATTAGCTATGGTAGGTGGGTATAATGATGCTAAAACCGAATTTAACAGAGCAACCCAAGCATATAGACAGCCAGGATCTATTGTTAAACCATTTACATATTTAGCAGCCTTAGAAAAGGGCTTTATGCCTAATAGCATTATTGTTGATGACGAAGTAAGAATGAAAAAAGATGATGGTACCAGCTGGATCCCCAAAAATTATTCAGGTAAATTCTATGGCCCAACTACTATGAGAGTAGGTCTTGAGAAATCCCGAAATGTTGTAACGGTTAGGTTAGCTGAAATGGTTGGTTTAGATAGAATTGCTAATTTAATGAAAAAACTTGATATTGTAGATGAACCAGAAAAAAACTTTTCTATGATTTTAGGAGCCTCTGAAAGCAATCTTTTAAAGATTACATCAGGCTATGCAATGATAGCAAATGGGGGTAGAAAAATAAAACCACATTTCATTGAGAAAATTCATGATAATCAAGGTAACATAATATATAAACGCGATAATATAGAATGTATAAATTGTAACTTTGACCCATATATCGCTGATGCTGAGATAGAAATACCAATTTTTGAACAAAAATCAGTTCAAATCATAGATGAAAGATCTGCCTACCAAATGACTTCATTACTCGAGGGGGTTGTTCAAAGAGGCACCGGATGGAGAGCAAGATCTCTTAACAAACCATTAGGTGGAAAAACTGGTACAACAAATGATAGCTTTGACGCTTGGTTTGTTGGGTTTTCCTCTGATATAGTTGTTGGAGTTTGGGTTGGTTACGACTCACCAAAATCATTAGGTGATCACGAGACAGGATCTTCTGTTACTGTTCCTATATTTATAAGTGCAATGCGTAAAATGCTTAATGATGAGAATGCAAGAGCATTTAGGATTCCTGATAATATCAAATTTGCTAAGATAGACAGATTTACAGGCCAGAAACCAACTCATAATACCAATAAAAAAGATATAATCTTTGAGAGTTTTAAGAGTGAAAATTATTCTAAGTTACAAAATAATAGTCAAAGTAATTTTAACTTAGAAACTGAAGAAAATCATAATTATGAAACAAATATATATTAATAACGATAAGTACCAAGATATGACCACATTAAATGAAATATGCAAAAAAGCACAAGAAGCATCATATGAAACTGCTAGTGCTACTACAGAACAGAAAAATAATATATTAAAATTAGCTGCAAAGTTAATTATTGAGAATCAAGATAAAATTCTAATTGCAAATAAGGATGATATTGCAGCAGCTAAAGCAAAAAAACTTTCTTCAGCAATGATTGATCGTCTAGCATTGAATCATGATCGCATCAATGCTATTTCAGCAGCGATTTTAGCAATAATGGATTTAGCGGATCCTGTAGGCAAGGTAATATGGGAGAATGATAGACCAAATGGCCTTAAGATAAAAAGAGTAACTGTACCTCTTGGCCTACTGGCTGTAATATATGAATCAAGACCAAATGTTACTGCAGATGCTTTTGCATTATGCCTTAAATCTGGTAATGCAGTAATTTTAAAACCTGGCTCGGAAAGTTTTGCCACTTCAAAAATTATTTTCCAATTACTACAGCAAGCAGTAGAGGAGGGTGGTTTACCTAAATATGCAATTAGTATTGTACCTGATAATTCTCGTGAGATGGTTGATCAACTACTAACAATGGACCAATATATTGATGTTGTAGTACCAAGAGGTGGTAAGAATCTTATTAAAAAGGTTGCATCAACAAGTAAAATTCCTGTTTTTAAACATCTCGATGGTAATTGCCATATATACATACATGAATCAGCGGATCTAGAATTAGCCAAAAATGTTTTATTTAATGCTAAATTACGTCGTCCAGGAATTTGCGGAGCTACTGAATCCGTTGTAATTGATGAGAAATTATTACCTCAGGCAAATAAAATTTTTGATGACTTGAATGAGGCCGGATGTGAAATAAGAGGGGATAAGCAAATATGCAGTAATCTTGATTACGCAATTTTAGCTGATGATACCGATTATGGAAAAGAATATTTAGATAAAATTATCTCAGTAAAAATAGTTAATAATTCTGAATCAGCTATTAACCATATAAATAAATATGGATCATCTCATACTGACTGTATTATTGCCACTAATGAAAATGATATAAATAAATTTTTACAAAAAATTGACTCTGCTATAGTAATGGTGAATAGCTCAACTCAATTTGCAGATGGTGGAGAGTTTGGTTTAGGAGCTGAGATTGGCATTGCAACAGGAAAGTTACATGCAAGAGGGCCTGTAGGTCTTGACCAGCTAGTTACATATAAATATCATGTCATTGGAAATGGACAAATAAGAAAATAAAAAATCAATGAAATGCCACATATAATTTTAAAACATAGTTCATCAATTATCGATAATGATATTGATTACCAAACTCTATTTTCTAATATAGCTGATGAAGTTAAAAAAAATAATTTTTGCGATATAAAAGCAATAAAATGTTATCTCATGAATCCAGAATTTACATTTCTTCCAGCTAAGGAGTCATTTATCCATGTTGAATTAATGATTCTTAAACGAGATAATTTAGATGCAGTAAATGAAAAAGTTAAGCATATTGCCGGCCTAATCAAGCAAAGTTTTCCACTAAGCTTTGCTAATGATCCAGAGATATTATCAATTGAGGTCAGGCATATGGAGTCTACAAATTATCATAAGGGTCAGATATGTTAGTAAAAAGAATATTAAGAGAATTTATCAGCCCTTATTATAAGACTGTTTTATTATCGATCTTTTTTATGATAATTATTGCTATGTTAACAGCAGTAAATGCCTATATTATGAAACCGATATTAGATGATATTTTTACCGACCATAATTTACAAATGTTGAAAATTTTACCGATATTCATAATTGTTATCGCTTTAATTAAAGGTTTCTCAACATATATGGCCGATACCTTAAAACGCATTGTCGAGGTTTCTATATTAATTGATGTACAAAAGAGAATGTTTAAAAAAGTTCTATTTTCTGATTTATCTGCCTTAAAAAGCGTGTCTACTGGATCTATTATTTCCCATTTTATAAATGATATAAATATACTTAAAAATAGTATTTCTGGAGTACTGACAAATCTTGTTAAAGAAAGCCTCACTCTAATATTTCTATTAGCTTTAATTTTTTATTATATTCCCAAATTAGCTATTATTACTTTTTTTGTTTTTCCATTAGCAATTTACCCTGTTTATATTTTGGGACGTAAAATGCGTAAGATTTCAACTAATACACAAATGGAATTAGGGCAATTTACTAAGCAATTAGATGAAACATTTCAGGGTATAAATGTTGTAAAAGCATATAATGCAGAAGCAACAGAGATGGGGCATATTAACAAATTAATGCCAAGATTATTTCGGTTATACAAAAAAGAGATTAGAACAGATAGTTTATCATCACCTATCACTGAACTTATTGGTGGAATAGCATTAGCGCTTGTAATTACATTTGGCGGCATAGAAGTGATTAATGGAAATATTTCAGAAGGAACCTTTATGCTTTTTATTGCATCAGTTATTTCGGCATATAAACCACTAAAAAGTCTAACTAAGTTTAATAACATGCTTCAAATGGGACTTGCTGCTGCAGAAAGAATTTTTAATACCTTAGATCAAAAATCAAATATTATTGAAAAGCCTGACTCAAAATTACTAATTAATAGAGGCGATATTAAATTTAATAATATTTCATTTTCATATAAAGAAAGTGAAAAAGCTGTTAAGAATTTTTCGATAAATATACCAGAAGGTCAGACTATAGCTTTAGTTGGCCCATCAGGTAGTGGAAAATCTACAATTATGAATTTATTACTGAGATTTTACGATGTTGATTCAGGTAGTATAATGATTGATGATCAAAATATTACTGAATATAGCTTTAAAAATTTACGTTCAAAAATAGCCTATGTTTCACAAGATGTGTTTTTATTTGATGATACAATTAAATCTAATATTGCATATGGATCTGATGGTAATGTCTCAGATGAACAAATTATTGCTGCGGCCAAATATGCAGAAGCTGATGAATTTATTGTAAAGCTTGAAGATGGCTATGACAGTTATATTGGGCAAGGAGGATCAAGATTATCAGGTGGTCAGAAACAAAGAATAGTTATTGCTAGAGCATTATTAAAAGATGCGAAAATTATCCTACTTGACGAGGCAACATCAGCTCTAGATCCAGTTTCAGAATCTAAAATTAAAAATGCTATGAATGAGCTTCTTAAAAATAAAACCTCTATCATTATTGCTCACCGTCTTGATACAATTAAAAATGCTGATTTGATCTATATGATCTCTAATGGAAGTATTATCGCTAGTGGTACCCATGAGAAATTACTTAATGATTCAGCAGAATATTGTAAATTTTATTATGGTAATATTGCTGAATAGTTTTTTTAATTTTATCTAGACAAAATCATTTACCCCAAAATAATTATGCGAATTATTATCCTTACCTCCTTAATATAAGGATTAAATATACTTAAAATAACTAATAGAATAATAAATATTATAAACATAATACCAGCTAGATCATTAAGAAATTACACTTATAACTTCTGTTTTACGTTTTGCCTTATGGGTTAAGCATTTTCAGATGAATATAGCACAAAGCTTAAAATTAAAAAGAAACTTGAGAATGTTAGTCTATCATTTACGACGGATGATGTTTATAATGAGGGGAAGGTCGACGAGCGCTATTACGATATTGGTATTTCAAAATCATTGCTAAATAACTGGTCTGCATCTTTTAATTATCGATCAGTATATACATTATCAGATAATAATTGGGATCTAGAGAAACGCCCACATGCTCAATTACAGAAGAGTTTTAAAATGACCTTGTTAAATTAACAATTAGAAACAGAATTGAGTATAGATTAGCAGATAGCACTAAATCTTTCCGTAATCGTACAAAGATAGCATTACAATCTAGAAATGAAATCCTGAGATTAAAACCTTTTATTGCCAATGAATTCTATTATGATTTTGATGAAGATAAATATAACAAAAACACTAGTTCTATTGGCTTTGCTATGCCAAGAAAAAGCTTTGGAGAAGTTTCTATTTATTATAAATATAAAATGGACCTAGAAGATAACGGAGATTGGAGCTCATCTGATACAGTTATTGCAAAGCTATCCTATGATTTTTGATAAGATAATTTGATAATACTAAATTATCAAGCTTATAGAAAAGTTTAAAAAATAATATAAAATCTAAGAATTTATCTAAGATTAAAAGCTGTTAGATTCAGACACAGATGAGATAAGTAATAATAATCTTTTCTTAAGTTCTGGATTTTTGATGCTTGCAAAAGAATTAATTAGATCAATTGATACTTTATCATCACGAATAACAGTTTCATTCTCACTATTCTCAGCATAACCTTCAAAAAAGAAGCTAACTGAAGTATTTAATGATTGAGCAATTTGGTAAAGCATGCTTGCACTTACTCTATTTTCACCTTTTTCGTATTTTTGAATTTGTTGGAATGTGATATCTACTTTTTCAGCCAGATCAGACTGAGTTAAACCAAGTACCTTTCTTTTAAAACGAACTCTTTGACCAACATAAACATCTATAGGGTGAAACATAGCAACAAAACCTTAAAATTAACAGCTGCGGATAGTATAGATACATAGTACTTACATGTCAAAAGAAAACTTACCATCGTTTTGAAAACTTCTGACGTAATATAATAGCAACCAAATTGATTAAGAACAGGAAGACTATTAAAAATAGGATTGCCGCAGATGTCTTTTCAACAAATCCTATCTCTGGTTTATCAGACCATAAAAACACCTGCACAGGAAGTACCGTAGTGGGATTATATATATTTGCTGGTGCACTTATAATAAAAGCAACCATTCCAACCATCAGAAGAGGTGCCGTTTCACCAAGTGCTCTTGCTATAGCTAATATTGTTCCTGTTAAGATACCTGGCAGAGCTAATGGAAACACATAATGAAAAACTACCTGAAATGGTGATGCTCCTAGCGCAAGAGCTGCATCTTTAATTGATTTTGGTATTGCTCTTATGCTATTTCTTGCAGTAATAATTATTATAGGCAACACAAGCAATGATAATGTTAGACCACCAACTAATGCAGAAGACCTAGGAAATCCAAAGAAATTAATAAACATAGACAAGCCTAACAACCCAAAAATAACAGATGGAATTCCAGCTAAATTATTAATATTTATTTCAATAATATCAGTTAATTTATTCTTAGGAGCAAATTCTTCAAGATATATAGCACTTAGAATTCCTATAGGAAATGACATGAGCATAAATACTATCATTGTAAAAATAGATCCTATAAATGCAGTTAATATACCCGCCGACTCAGGACGAGTCGAATCTCCTGCATTAAAAAAATTAAAATTAAAAAAACTTTTAATTGAATTGCTTTCGTTCAGCTCATTAATCCATTTTCGCTCTAATGCAGATAATGACTCACTATCAGAAGGTAGATTACCTTTGTAAAACTGATCTATCTTAGATGATGCTTTTACCCACAACTCAACAGTTGTACCAATAGCCTCAGGATTATCTATAATATATTCGCTGACTAAATTTCTACTGTCTTCAGAAATGAAGTAATATAACTCAGACTTTTCCCTACGAGTTTCTGCACCTTTAAAATGCGCTTTTAAACTCTTTTTAATCAACTTTCTCGACTTAACCTTCGATATTTGCATTAAACCATTATGATCAAATTCTGTTATGATATATTTACTATCTAGCAGAATAGGGAGTTTGATTTTTGTTGTATAAAATGCCGTATATGCGTTTGAAATAATGGCTATTAGAAGAAATGCCAAAAACAAGAAAGAAAAGAAGATGGATATAATTCCCGTTTTCTTAAAGCTTTCTTCTGATTTATAACGTTTTTTTAAATTTCTTTGATATTCATCAGTTTTATAGACTGTCTCAAATGATAGATTTTTACTCATATCTTTCCCTATATTTTTTTGTAATAAATAATGCTATACAATTCAAAAATAATGTTAACGTGAATAATGTAAGGCCTAATGCAAAAGCTGAAAGGGTTTTAACTGAATCAAATTCTTGATCTCCAACAAGTAATGTAACGATCTGTGCCGTTGCTGTTGTTACTGACTCAAGAGGATTAATAGTTAAATTAGCAGTTAATCCGGCAGCCATAACTACAATCATGGTTTCTCCAATAGCTCTAGATATAGCTAATATGAATGCACCTATAATTCCAGGAAGAGCAGCTGGTATAATAATCTTTTTAATTGTTTCAGATTTAGTAGCGCCAAGACCATATGAGGCTGTACGAAGTGATTCAGGAACAGCCCTAATAACATCATCAGACAAGGACAAAACAAAAGGTATAATCATTATCCCCATGACCGATCCTGCCGCTAAAGCACTTTCAGAGGAAGTAATAATACCAAAAATGGAGAAAAAATCTTTTATTGCTGGTGCAAAAATAAATGCAGCAAAATAACCATAAACTACTGTTGGAATACCAGCCAATATTTCAAGTAATGGTTTTGCATATTTTCTAAAGCTATCATTTGCATACTCAGCAAGATATATAGCAGAGATAAGTCCTATTGGTGCCGATATAAGCATTGCAATAAAGGTTATTAGCAATGTTCCTGTAATAATAGGAATTATTCCAAAGCTTCCCATTGTATCATATTCACCCGGTATTACAGATGATTGTGGACTCCATTTAGTTCCAAATATAAAATCCCAGAATGATACTGATTCAAAAAATTGAGCAGCTTGAAATATCATTGAGAAGACTATTGCAATAGTTATAGAAATAGATATCAGTGAAGCCACTTTAAAAATGATTAATAATATCTTTTCAAAATGATTCCGGACATTAAAAGTTAGGCTCATTATCCTTCTAAGCAGCAGTATAATTCCAACAGAAAATAAAAATATTAATATGAAGATGGAAGATTTAGAAACCCATTCAAGCTGAGTACCAATAATAATTAATGCCGTATTGACAATTATAACCCAGCTTACAGCGCATAGCCCATAATATGAAGGAAGGTATTTTAATTCCTTGATAGAACCGGCTTGTTTAACGATATATCTTTTAAAATATATAAAAACGAATGATATGATTGTTAATAGGAATAATATATGCATATTTAAGAACCTGAAACAGACATAGCTTTTAATTTTCTAGTTAATTCCCAATAAATAAACTGTTACAAACTCTTTATATTTTTAATATATCTAAAGTCGAACTCGTTATTCGATGTCTAGCTAAACTCTTCCATTCAAATTGCAAGTTTTTTGTAAGGCTTCATCCGTGTATTATTCAAGATCAAAGCAGGGTTAATATTGCCAAAGGGCAAGCGCAAATACTGGGTAATCTCTAGGCAATATATATCAACTACCTGGGCCAGCCCGTCCTTTATGCTTAGAGGCAGCCTTTTGCTGGGCTTTGATCATATTCTGCCAAAAGCTCTCACTATCGACTTTTGAGCCAACCATAGCTTGTAACCATGATATTTTCTGACTTGTTACATGCCTTGTCCATTTTCCTATTGGCTCCGCAATACCAACAATTTTAGCTTTCTCAGCTACTTTCATTCCTGTTTTTTTATAATCTATTTCTGTAGCTAGTTTTAGCTCTTGTTTTTTATCTCTAGATTGAAAATCATCATTCCCAAATTTGGGAGGCGTCCTATTGTTCTTACTATTGTAATAATCAGATAAATCAGGTTTATATTTGTGACTAAGAAATATATATCTTAGAAAACCAATAAAAAACCTAATAATTCTGGCCAGGTAAAAACTTCCTATAATTCCAACTAATATGACTATTAATAAATCAGTAAGTGAATCCATTTTTTATAAAAATATTTTTTGACTTAGTATCCTTCAGGAATTTTAAAAATGCTTCCGCCTCTTTATGGTTTTCCGAAGCAACCAATGCAGCTTGAAAAACAATTTCTTCATATAAACGATAATCTAACTTTGTTACTATTTTAATATTTTCATCATCATAGGCCTGAGAATAAAATAATATAGCCAAATCATTAGGGTTATCGTTAATATAACTACTAATATTTCGCACGGCTTTTATTCTATATTTAGCCACCCATCCTGGCATATTTAATTTAGCCAGGAATAAATCTACATATTTACGAGTATATATTTCCCCTTCATCAGGTATGATAAATGTAAAAGTTTTATCATGTTTGATATGATATTTTAACCCTTCAATATCTAAATTATTAAATTTATCCTGATCAATATTTGCAACAATTACCAATCTATCAATGAACACATTTGTAATTGAGGTTATATCAATCAAGCCTTTTTGCTTTAATTGCATAATCCAATCATTATGTGAGGTTATCACGATATCGACGGCTAAGCCTTCTTGGATTTGATCTAATAAGTCTATTGACTGTGAGAATGAAGCATTAATTGAGTTTTGACCGATCTTAGCATATTCAACTAAAATCTCAGATATCATAACTGAAGTCTCAGGAGTACTAATGATATTCAATGTTTCTCCGTATGCAAAGTTATGACACAATAGAGAAAGTTGAAAATAAATGAGAATTTTTTTTAATTTTAAGAAATACATTGAAATATGAAGCATTAAAACTTGCTTATATTCAAATAATGCGAACTCTCAATACAAATTTGTAAAAGCAGAAGATTTTAGCCTATATCCTACTCATCAATCTAACAATTTGTAAATATATCCAAATCAGACATATAAAAGTTATCCTAATAATGCTAAATACAACTTATAAAAGTCAGACGATATACAGATCCTTAGAATGAGTATAAAGCTATTTAAAAAAAAATTATTTAAAACATTAAATTGACAATCTTTAATATTTTATACTATATTCTCAGCAAATTTTAGTTTAACAATATGTCATTACCATTGATGCCACTTGCTACTGCCGTATGGTTAGTACAAAATACAGCCCTCACTTTTAAACAAATATCTAATTTTTGTGCTATGCATGAAATGGAAATACAAAGTATTGCTGACGGTGAAATAGCTTCTAATATTAGAGGTAAGAACCCTGTGTTGTTAGGGCAGATTACTGCAGATAACCTTGCTGAATGCGAGACTGACCAAGAAAAAGACCTGATATTTATTGAGACCGATATTAATAAAAAAGCTAAAACTAAAAAGACAAAGAAATATATACCTATAGCAAAAAGACGTGATAAGCCGGATGCAATTGCTTGGGTTATTAAAAATTACCCTGATATCCCAGATAGTAAAATTGCAAAATTAATTGGTACTACAAAATTAACTATAGAAGCAATTCGTTCCAGAACACATAGCAATATTCAACAAATTCAACCCCGTGATCCTGTGTTATTAGGCATTTGCTCACAAACAGAATTAAATAAGTTATCTGAGCAAGCTGAAAGCCTAAACAAAGCTAAATCTTAATTCATATCATTGGAGTGAATATCAGTGTTTGCGCCATGGTATAAGAGCTATTCATATATGTTGCAAGACAGCTTTACACCTAGTCTAAGCTCCAATTACAGAATATAATACTACAACTCCATCAAAAATTTAAGCTGCTCAAAACTAGTCCTTTATAAAAGAATACTCCTATACCGATATATTTCTGCTACTAATTTTGTTTTATTTAAATATATCTTGTGATTTAATTTTGATCTTCTACCCAATTGTACGAATTTTTAAGATTATAAAATGAGGCAATTAATACGACGTAGTGCACTGCTAGGCACTAGATTTATCCAGAACGAGCAATTTAACTTACCAGCTGTATCCAATATTTCTTCCATAGGATCTCGCCAATATACAACCCAGATAGAACAAGGCAATAACGTCATTACTGCTCAATTTAATCATGTTGGGCGTGATAAACATCAAGATGAAGATGCTAATGCTGGAACTGCTTATAAAAACCCTTGGTATGAATATTTAGTATCTGTATGGAATGGTTTAGACAACCCTGGTGATATTGAAATTGGTGGCCAGGAATATGGTGCAGCAATTGAGAAAGCCAGAATATCACCGGCTGATAATTTAAGAAATATCGCAATAAATAGCCCAAGAGTAAGAAAACGCTCACTTGGAAGAGGTGCTTACGCAAACGCTGTATATGCACTACATCCGAATGATGCTAAAGAATGTTATGAATATGTAAAAAGATATGGCGCAAATGCCTTTATTAAGCTCTTTGACTATAATGTTAATTGGGATGAAATGGAAAATGTTATTAATATTATTAGTAATATTTTTGAAACTTTTGAATTGGCACTTCCGCATTCACCTGATTCTAATAAAGAGTTTCAAACATTAAAATCTACGGAAATAGCTGATAGGCTAGGAAAAATCCTAGAGGATCCTAATAATTTAGTCTCTAATGTTGAAGCCTCTATTAAGCGGATGGTAAAAGGTATGACCGAGGATGAAGCTATTGAAGCTGTAGATATAATGGCTCCTCAATTGCTTAAACGCGGTATAAATAAAATTACCCTACATGCACATGGTGAAAGTGCAGCTGCTGCATGTGCAGCATTTATATATAGATGTGCTGAATATGGTATTAATGTAGGAGTTGATGTAGTACCTGAACCTATTTCAGGCGAAGCTTCCTTCCCAACAATAAATAAAATTACCAATATTTTATTAGATAAATATGGTATCGATGCCAGACCAAAAGGATCTGATAAAGATCGTCTTAATGAAGTGGCCAAAATCCAAACTATAATAGATGAAAGCCTTGCTGCTGTAAAAGTACAAATGGCAGATTACTGGACTGAGTATGACATGATGCATATGGGAATGCCAAGTGGTGGTGCTAGATATTTATTTGATGACATAATGAAATCAAGTATTTTCCTATTACTTAATCTAGATCCTAAAAATCCTGATCATGTAAAACAAGCCTGTAAGATAGTACAATATACTTATAGGAAAACTCGCGATGATTTTGGCTTTGTGAATTCTGTAACTCCTGGTCACAAAAGAGTAGGAGATATAGCTATAAAACTTACATGTAATATAGCGGCAGAAATTAACCAATATGCTATATCCTTAGATAAAAAAGTTTCAGATCTTAATGAAGCTGATATTAAAATATTTTATACAAATCGTTTACAAGAGTTAACAAAGCATCAATTATATCATGACATATCAGCTGAGGTGCTAGACGCTTTTAGAAATGGTGTTGGTGACAGGCAATTATATCCTGCAAATTTTTCTGATAGCATGAAGGATTTCCTATGTAGGGAGCATATGCAAAATAGTTTGCAAAAATCAAAGTTTAAAATGTTACCAGAATCAATTAAAAATGATTTAATTAATAATTCATTATCTAAAACGAAGGTAAATAAATTACTTTCAGATTTCTTTGATACTCAAGAAGGAAAGCTTTTCTTAGCAAAATCTCATATGAATGAAAGACTAGAGCAAATGCCTTTTAAGGAATTAGATTCATCTATAATAAATACTCTTAGAAATAATCCTGAGAACCAACTTCTAGGAAAAGGTTTAATAGAGCAAAGGATTGAATTCCTAGAAAGTAATTTAGATACGACTTCTTCACAACAAGACCAAGAGTTAAAAAAACATAAAATTGATCAATTATATGAAATATCAAGGAAGCTCCATATCTTGTATGATGCAACCTCTACTAAAGATAAGATATTAAGTCAGAATAGAGAAGATTTTGATCCTTTAAGCCTAGTAGATACTGCTGGCGCTAGAGAATATACAGAGCAAAGCAAAGCAAAAGAGCTAGGGCCAGAAATGGAAGAGGAGCTAATTGCTTTAGGGTATTCTGGAGAAAATCTACAGAAGAAAAAAGTCGAAGGTATATTAAGTAAAACGTTTTTTCATTATAATTTGGACAAATCATCCGCACCTTCACCTCATGGTCTTTCCAGAGATAATTTCCAAAATGAGCTAAAAATCGATAATATGGATCTTAATTCAAAATTATTGTACAGAATTTCAGCCTTGGGGGTAGATGGAGCAATCTCTGCAACTAACCCTGAGGGTTTTGAGGCTGATCCGAAATCACTAGACTTTAAATATGATTTAAATGGTAAGCATGCAGAGAAATGCGCTAAATTTATTGAAGAGCAAAGTTGGAAGGAATTAATTGCAGGATCAACTTCTAAGGTGCTAATAAGGTAGCAATCCTATGTAGGAGCGGTTGGGAGGGGAACCCCAACACCAACGAATTGACCATCACTCTTGTTTCCGGGCGGGAGGACCCCGCCCCTACGAGGTTGGTATCGCATTTCTCTTATTACCGTTCCCGTACGTTACGGGTGGGTTGATTACATATTCACCCAATTTCATAACCCTTATTTCATATTGGATGTTTCATCTTGTAGGGGCGGGGTCCTCCCGCCCGTTTTTCAACAAATTCAAATCTTTGTGTATTTAAGGTGGAGACGGGGTGATTATCGCATTTCTCTTATTATACCGGTACTGTACTTTACGGGCGGGCGGTAGGACCCCGCCGCTATGAATATTAAAAATCTTGATATTCAGATGTTTGCATTTCCTTGATTCGCGATATCGCCCTTGAAAATTCAAATTTTAACTTTGTGCCTTCATATAAATCTTCAACTTCTATATCTGCATAAAAAATCACATTAATTTTTGTATTGTAGAATATATCTATCATATTGATAAAACGCCTAGCAAGCTCATTATCATTATTATTAATTACTGGAATATTTTTAACAAAAATGGTTGAATAATTATCAGCTATAATTTGAAAATCTTTAGTTCCAAATGGCTGATTACAGAGATCATCAAAATCAAACATTGCTGTTTTAGAGGCTGAAACAGGAATGTTTATTTCTCGAGACTTATTCATTATCTTATGATCTGAAACAGTAGAATTTGCAGTTAGATCTTGGAATATCGATTGAAACTCTGCATCATTTTCTTTTGTAATAGGGTTAAGGTAAGTATGTTTTAAAGCTTTTATTTTTTTTCGTCGATAATCTGATTTAATATCTAAATTCATTACTAAAAAATCACTATGCAATAAATTAATAAATTTCTGAAATTGATCACGTTGCAATCCATCCTTATATAAATCATCTGGACCAAAATTTGAGGTAACAACAAATCTTACCTTCCGCTTTATCAGCTCTTTAAATAAATTATGCATGATTAATGCATCCGCTGGATCGTGAATTAAAAACTCATCAAAAAATATGAATTTATATTGCTTAGCTATTTTTCTAGCCGCCAAGATTAATGGATCTTGATTTGCTTTTGCAGTTTTACGGAAATCATTTAATAACTCGTAAACCAAATACATAAATTCATGTAAATGAATCCGCTTTTTAGCAATATGGATATTATCGAAGAGCAATCCTGATAAGTAAGTTTTGCCAATCCCTACATCTCCATAAACGTAAATTCCAATAGGATAAGCTTTTTTAAAAAAACTAAATTTTGTTATCTGCATTCTAAATCTCTCAAATTTCTTTAAGATTCTAACCTGTCGACGGTCATAATTTATCTCATTTGCTTTACATGAATGATAATATTGTTTAAGTATAGCGAAGTTACTAAAGTTTTTTGATATAAAATTCATAAATAGAACTTAAAAATGGAAATTCTAAAAGATAAAGAAAGCCTGAGAAATATATGCCAAAAAATTACCCAAAGTAAAGCTAAATTATCTTTAGTACCAACAATGGGAATGCTGCATGCAGGCCATTTATCCCTAATTGATGCAGCATTTAAACATAGTCCCTATGTAATAGTATCAATTTTTATTAATCCCAAACAATTTAATAACCAAAGTGATTTTGAGCAATATCCATCTGATATAGAACATGATCTAAATCTACTTAAGAAAAAGGGAGTAGGCTATGTTTATATGCCTAAAAAAGCTGATTTTTACCGAGATAACTTTGCCTTTGATATTAAGATTAATCATTTAGCAGATTCGCTCTGTGGCGTAACAAGGCCAGGACATATGAACGGTGTTTGTGTAGTATTGCTTAAGTTATTAAATTTAATTAGGCCTGATTTTGCTTTTTTTGGTGAGAAAGATTATCAGCAATTGCAAATTATTAAAAATCTAGCACTAGATTTTGATCTAGATACTCAAATTATTGGCTGCAAGACTGCTAGAGAGGCATCTGGCCTTGCTATGTCATCACGTAACAAACGCTTATCTGAATATAATTTAAAACAGATTGCACCCATATTATATGAATCACTCTTATATCTTAAAAATAAAATACTTAATAATGAGCCTACTCTTCATAGTCAACTTATAGAAGATACTAAAGCCCAATTACTAAACCAAGGATTTAGTAAAATTGATTATCTTGAAATATTAAATAGTAATTTAACTAAATATGACCCCAATATTAAAGATGCACGTATCTTCATTGCTGCATGGCTTGAAGATGTAAGGTTAATTGATAATTTATCTCTATGAGTATTCTAACAAATAGTAACAATATTTTATCTAAGAAGATCATTCGTGATTTTGCTATACCACTAACCTTAACAACCTGCTTAGTATTAGGTATTATTTGGCTAACAAAAGTCATTTCCATCATTGATCTAATTTCTTCTAAAGGAGTATCGCTATATAAGTTTTTTTCTCTAACAATGATGATTCTGCCTGAATTGATATTTTATGTAATACCATTTGCTGTAATTATTAGCTTTTATATTTTCTTTCAGAATTATTTTTTTACTAGAGAAGTTTATATTTTACGAAATATTCCAGTTACACCAAAAATCTTGTTAAAACCCGTAAAGCAGGTAATTTTCTTTTTGTTATTTATACAGTTTATTAATGGTTTTCTTATAGCTCCATTTACCTATAAGGCTTTTGATCAATTAAAATTTGATATTAAATTCAATTTTATTTCGGTGGTAGTTAGTCCTGGAACAATAGAGCATTTAAGAAATGACTTAGTATCCTATGTTGATAACGTATCTGAGGATAACATATTAAATAATTTTTTTATCTATCGACATAGTCGAGATAACCAAGAATTCTTATTATCAAAGAAAGCTAATATAGTTAATAATGGTAATGATATTTCGCTAAATATTACGGATGGAATTTTATACAGGGTTAATAACGAAGGTAAAACCAATATTATAGAATTTGGCTATTATAGCGATGATCTATCTGTTATGAGAACTGAAAAGAAAACAGATAAAATACATTATAAAGAAATCTCATTTTTTGATTTGATCAATGATATATCATCAGGACAAAAATATGATAATTTGGTTTATGCTGGAATTTTATTTAAACTATTTTGGATTTTACTTCCATTGATAATTTGTATCATGGCACGTGAGATATACTTTTATGGTGAGTTTAGAAGGAATGGATTAGGCAAAAAGCATTTGCTATTTTGGATAGTTTCCATATCTTGCGTAACAGTAAGTTTAGCTATTAAAAACGTTGCTGCGTCTAATCAGACAGCTGCTATTTATATAGTTTTATTATCATTAATTATTACATATGTAGTTAGTAGAGCTAATTTCTCAGAAAAAATATAATTTATTATCCAAATGTCTAAACAGAAGATTTATCCTAAAACCGACAGTAATCCTGACTTTGATAAGATTGATGGGGAAATCTTAGAGTTTTGGTCCAAACATGATAGCTTTAAAAACTCTGTTGAAAATCGTGAGTTTGAAATAAATGGTAAGAATAACGAATTTATTTTCTATGATGGTCCACCATTTGCGAATGGGTTACCGCATTACGGACATTTACTAACCGGCTTTGTTAAGGATTTATTTGCTCGTTACAAAACAATAAAAGGTCAGAAATGTGAAAGACGTTTTGGTTGGGATACTCATGGACTACCAGTTGAAATGGAGTCAGAAAAAGAATTAGGTATTTCCGGACAAATTGCAATTGCTGAATATGGTATTGATAAATTCAATCAAAATTGTCGTGAGTCTGTCATGAAATATTCCGGTGATTGGCAAGAATATGTTACCAGACAAGCTAGGTGGGTTGATTTCGAGAATGATTATAAAACTATGGATATTTCCTATATGGAATCTGTTATATGGGCTTTTAGTGAGTTATATAAAAAAGGATTTATCTATGAGGATTTTAGGGTAATGCCATATTCATGGGCATGTGAGACACCTTTATCTAACTTTGAGACTCGAATGGATAATTCCTATCGAATGAAGGAAAGTAAGGCAATTACAATATTATTTGAATTAATAGATTCTAGTAAAATAATCGATATAAATAAAAGCTGTTATTTCATGGCTTGGACAACCACTCCTTGGACATTACCATCAAACTTAGCAGTTGCCGTTCATAATGATATTGATTATGCAATCGTAGAACTGGATGATAAGATTGTCATTTTTGCTGAGAATTTAATAGATAAATTTCAAAAAGATTTAAGCAAAGAGAGTGAATTTCAGATTATCAAAACTATTAAAGGTAGTGAGCTTGTATCAATAAAATATAAGCCGCTTTTTGATTATTTAGAGAAATCAGGTGAATATGATCTTTCAAATGCTTTCTCCGTGCTAAGCGCAGATTTTGTTAATGTTGAAGAAGGAACTGGAATTGTCCATTTAGCTTCTGGTTTTGGTGAGGATGATCAATTAACCTGTAAGGCAAATGATATTCCGACAGTTTGTCCGATTGATAGCGGTGGTAAATTCACCCATGTTATTTCTGATTTTGCTGGTATGCATGTTTTTGACACAAATATTGATATTATCAAAAAATTAAAAGAGCAGGGTAATTGGGTTAAGACCGATCAATATCTACATAATTACCCACATTGCTGGAGAACTGATACTCCTCTTATTTATAAAGCTGTGCCTTCCTGGTATGTTAAGGTCACTGCATTTAAGGATAAAATGATTGAATTAAATCAGGAAATAAATTGGATACCTGATCATATCAAAGATGGTCAATTTGGTAAATGGCTTGAGAATAGTCGTGATTGGTCAATCACCCGTAATAGATTTTGGGGCTGCCCAGTTCCAGTTTGGAGATCTGATAATCCAGAATATCCACGCATTGATGTTTATGGATCTTTAGATGATATCGAACGTGATTTTGGTATTAGACCAAAAGATCTTCATAGACCTCATATTGATGAATTAACACGTCCAAATCCTGATGATCCTACAGGAAAATCAAAAATGGTTAGGGTAACTGATGTTTTAGATTGTTGGTTTGAATCTGGCTCTATGCCATATGCAAGTATGCATTATCCATTTGAGAATAAAGAATGGTTTGAAGAGCATTGTCCAGCTGATTTTATTGTTGAATATGTTGCTCAAACTAGGGGATGGTTTTATACATTGTTAGTTTTATCTACAGCATTATTTGAAAAAGCGCCTTTTAAGAATTGTATTTGTCATGGAGTAATCCTTGATGATAAATCGCAAAAACTTTCTAAAAGATTAAAAAACTACACTTCTCCATTAGAATTGTTTAAAAAATATGGTTCAGATAGCATGCGCTGGTTTATGTGTGCCTCTACCGTTATGCGTGGTAATGAGCTTAATATTGATAAAGAAGGGAATGTATTTAAAGATACATTAAGGCTTGAGATAAAGCCGATATGGAATAGTTATAATTTCTTTACGCTTTATGCGAATGCAGATGCTATCAAAGCTGAATTTGATTTATCATCAGAAAATGTACTTGATCGCTATATAATCTCCAAAGCACATGAATCTATTCGTTCCATTTCGCAATATTTAGATAATTACGATACTGTTTCAGCATATAAAACTGTGCATGATTTCTTTGAGGTTTTAAATAATTGGTACATAAGGCGTAATCGTAATCGTTTTTGGAAAACAGAAAAAGACCAGGATAAAATTTCAGCATATAATACGCTTTATTCAGTTCTTAATGAAATGACTAAAGCAATCTCGCCACTTGTGCCATTTATTGCAGAGAAAATATATCAAGGTTTAAACTCTAATCTAGAGATCTCAGTGCATTTACAAGACTATCCCAATTTTGAGATTTTTCCTTATGACCAGGATTTAACTAATGTGATGGATCTAGTTCTTGATATTTGTAATATTGCACATTCAATTCGAAGCAAACATAATATTCGGGTTCGCCAGCCTTTAAAAAATATTAAAATTATTATGAGGAATCCTGAGGTCATCAATGATTTTAAAGCATTAATTCTCGATGAGGTTAATGTTAAAGATATTAGTTTTATCGAGGATGTCTCCCAGGTAGCAGATTATAATTTACAATTAAACTTCAAAACTCTAGGAACAAAATTAGGGCCTAAAATGAAGGCTGTAGCGAAATTAGCTAAAGAGAATTCTTGGGAAAAATTAACTGACGGCACAATTAAAATTGGTGATGAGATATTAACCAGCGAAGATTATAATATAATCGTCAAACCAAAAATTGCAGGAGAGATGATCTCATTAACTAAGATTGAAGGCTTGGTTAGCTTAGATATAGAACTAGATGAATCGTTAATAAAAGAAGGCTATGCTCGTGATGTTGTAAGATTAATTCAGCAAGATCGTAAAAATTCAGATTTTAATGTAACTGATAGAATTTCTATAGATATATCTAGTCAATCTAAAATGGTTACATCTGCTATTGCAGAATATAGTGACTATATTAAAGATCAAACATTGGGCGATGATCTTAAAATCATTTCAACTAATGATTTTGAGTTTACATATCACCATGAATTAGATAATGCTAAATTACAGTTAAATGTAAGTAAATAAAGGTAGGAAATGCAGAAAATAGGAGTTATAGGCGGGGGCGCATGGGGAACAGCGATTGCTAATTTATTAAGCCATAATGGTAATATCGTTAAATTATGGGTATTTGAAGAGGATACTGCTAAAACTATCAATGCAAAACATCTTAATGAGAATTTTCTACCTGATATAACCCTGCATAGTAATTTATCTGCCTCAACAGATTTAACCAGCTTTACTGATAAGGATATTTTATTTTTAGTAATACCAGCTCAATTTACAGCCAGTACAATAAAGCCACTACAGAATATTTTGCCAAAAGAAACAATTTTGGTAATTTGCTCTAAAGGCATAGAGACAAGTTCTAAGAAATTACTAACTGATATTATATCAGAGATCTTCCCAGAAAATAAAATCGCAGCTATGTCAGGACCTAATTTTGCTGATGAGGTTGCTAAACTTAAGCCAGCAATTACAACTGTTGCATCTGATGATAAAGAAACTGCAGATAAGGTTGCAAAAGTCTTAGAAAATGATGATTTCAAAGTTTACACTCATAGTGATATAATTGGTGTTGAGCTAGCTGGCGCTCTTAAAAATGTTGTTGCTATTGCATCTGGAATAGCAACAGGGCTTAATTTATCTGTATCAACTAAATGCGCTATTCTGACTAAAGGTATTCATGAAATGGCTAAAATTTCGGAAGCTCTTGGTGGAAAAAGAGAAACAATGCTTGAAGCATGCGGTATTGGAGATTTAACCCTAACATGCATGAGTGAGAAATCGCGTAATATGTCACTTGGAATTGCAATAGGGCGGGGCCAAAAATTATCCGAGATTTTATCTAAACGTAAAACTGTAGCAGAGGGAGTTGCCACTTCAAAAGCCTTATATGAAATAATCAATCAATATGATCTTAACTGTTATCTTTTTACTTTAATCTATCAGATTCTCTTTGAGGATTTACCATTAGAACAGGTGAAATTCATTTAATAATGTTAGGAGGGAGTATTTCATAATCCCAATTTCATATCGGATATTGCAACTTGTTTACGGACTGGAATTCACATATTCCCCCAATTTCATAATCCAAATTTCATATCGGATGTTTCAACTTGTAGGGGCGAGGTCCTCCCGCCCGTTTTTCAACAAATTCAAATCTTTGTTTATTTACGGTGGTGACGGGGTGATCATCGCATGCCAATGGATTAATCATCTCTCTTGTTTACAGGCGGGCGGGATGACCCCGCCCCTACGGGGTGATTATCGCATTTTAATTATTACCGGTACTGTACGTTATGGGCGGTCCCCCAATTCATAATCCAAATTTCATATTGGATATCGAAGCTTGTAGGGGCGGGGTCCTCCCGCCCGTTTTTCAACAAATTCAAATCTTTGTTTATTT
>JABJMA010000013.1 GCA_018659605.1 Rickettsiales bacterium | reverse complement strand
TACTAAATAGATGATTAAGCACTAATCCTGAAACTATCATTAAGCCAATTGTTAGCTGAACTTGTCTATCTAAAGGTAGAATCTTTGTATCAGAGGTTATTACTGGCAAATCATTATTTTTCCAATTAGTGATCCCTCCTGATAAATTCCAAATATCAAATTTTATACCTTCATTTTTTAATTTCTCGCATGCCATCATTGATCTTTTACCTGATTGGCAATGAATCACTAGCTTCTTATCATTGAGTTCTAGTAGGTTAGTTTCATCAATGGTTATTTGGGATAAAGTTATATTGCGAGAACCATCGATTGATTCTGATCTATATTCTGCTGGCTCTCTGACATCAATTAAAAGAGCTTCTTTTGATTTAAGCCAGCCAAATAAAGTTTCTGGATTAATATTATGTATTTTAACCATTGGATAATTTATTAATAATTAAATTGATAAACAATCATATGAATTATGTTTTGCATTCAATTTCTATCGTTCTTGGCCAATAAATACCAAGGGTATAGATTCTAATAAAATAATTCAGAAAACCATTTTTTGATTCTGTTTTTAGAATCTTATGATCATTGCATTCTTCAATAGGTTTTTGTTCTTGAAGACCAAAGAAAAAAGAATGATCTGTTTTCTTATAGATAATAGATTGAGAATTACTTTGCTGATTTTGGTAACTATTTTGATTATAGGAATTACAAGAAGATAAAAACATTATCATTATTATAGGGTATAGCTTTTTATTCATTTTTCTTTTTGTTAAATTTTGTTAATTATAAACTGCTCTTAAGCATCCAAGCATTCTTTTGATGCGCCTCAATACGATCAGTAACAATTCCTGCCGTTACTTCATCTCCTATGTTTTGAGCTTCTGTTAAGGCATTTGTAAGAGTGTTTACAATTACATCTTGATCATTAGCTAATTCTTTTACCATAGAAGCTGCATCAAGCTCCTCATTGCCTTCTTTAATATTAGTGATTTTGCTATATTTATCAAAGCTTCCTGGAGCCTTATCTCCAATAGCTCTTATTCTTTCAGCTATTATATCAACTGCTGTAAATAAATCATTATATTGCTCCTCAAACATTAAATGAAATGATTTGAAATTTGGGCCAGTTACATTCCAGTGATAATTTTGAGTTTTGAGATAAAGTATATAACTATCTGCTAAGGCTATTTTTAAAGAATTTGTTACATTTTGATTATTCATTTTTTTTTTAATTAGATTTATGACTATCTTGTATATTATATATTATTTCTAGATATAAATAAAATCAATTTAACAATTTAGCATCTAAATTTTGTGTGATTTTGTTGTGATCCACTGATACATCTAGAACTTATTTGGTAAAAATATCTTTGTAATTCCACTTCTTGCTCATTTTTAAGGAACTTTAATCATAAGCTATTGGGATATTACCGCCTATCCACATAGTTTCTTGTCAGGATATAGAGTGTTTATCGATTTATCATCAAGATCGTCAAAGGCTAATTCTTGGCTTTAAAAATTTTTATGCCTAGATATTAATTATGTTAATAAGGAAATTATAAAAGGAAAATATATGTTATATCTAATGCAGCATGGAGATTCTAAAAATAAAACAGAAGATCCTAAGCGTCATCTATCTAATCTTGGTATCAATGATGTAAATAATAACGCTAAATTACTAACAGAGAACTTAACTGCTAATATTTCTATTATTTACCATAGTGGTAAAGAAAGAAGTGAGGATACAGCTAATATTTTAGTTAAATATTTAAGACCAGAATTAGGTGTAAAACTTTCTGAAGGATTAAAGCCTATGGATGAGCCTAATTTATGGCTAGAAAAAGCTAATTTAATTACCAGCCCTACAATTATAGTTGGACATCTACCACATCTTGGAAGATTGGCTAATTTACTACTTAACAGAGATGCTGATGCAGCTAATATTATAGCATTTCAGATGGCGAGTATTTTATGTCTCGATAAAGATAGTGAGAATGATAATTGGTATATTAAATTTTTTCTTCCTGTGATTCATAAAACTAAAGAGTAAAGGATATATCTAACTAACCATCTTGAGTTTTTAGATATGAATTTAATTACAATTAAGCTTATAAATTATTCAAATTATGCCAAAATTATATTACAAAGATATTAATCAGGAATCAAAAAACATAGTACTGCTCATTCATGGCTTAGGTGTTAATAGCGAGTCTTGGAGATTTCAAACTAAGGATTTAGTCAAAGCAGGTTATCGCGTAATTGCAGTTGATCTAGAAGGTTTCGGAGCAAGTAATTTAGCATCAAAATCTGTTTCTATTATTAAATCAGTTTTGGATATAGATAATATTATCAATGATCATAATTTTACAAATATTACGATTATAGGATTATCATTAGGTGGAGTCATTGCTTTACAATATGCTATTACCTTTCCAGAAAAAGTAACAAAGCTAATTGTTATTAATGCTTTGGCTAAATTACCAAAAGAAAAACTTAGTCAGAAATTATATATATTTTTTAGACTTCTACTAGCCTATTTGTTACCAATCCAACTACAGTCAAAGATCGTATCTAGCTTTTCATTCCCTAACCATGAAAATTTACGGCAAGCATGCTTTCTACAAATGAAGCAATCAGATGTTAGTGCCTATAGACAATATTTAAAGATTCTAACCAAAATAGATATGATATCAGATTTAAAAAAAATCTCAGCTGAGACTCTTATTCTAGCATCAAAACAAGATAGAGTAATTTCAAATAAATGCTCAGAGACCTTACATAAAAATATTAAAAATTCTCATATAAAATATATAGATGGTTCACATACTGTAATTGCTGATAATCCAGATCAAACAAATCAAGAAATAGTTAATTTCTTAAAATTGTAATAAGCAGATCTATTCTAAAATAGAGTGTTAATTAGCTACAATAACTATCAGCAATTATTAAAGCTTCTGATATAATTGATAAGCCCTCATCAATCTCATCTTTGGTTATAATTAATGGTGGGGCGATAAAAATGAAATTCCATCTAACAAATGTTATCATGCCTAGTTCGCGTAATTTTGATATTATTTTATTTGTGATTGTTAAATCTTCTCCTGTTGCATTCCATGGAACTAAAGCTTCTTTAGTTTCCCTATTTTTAACTAATTCAATACATCCAAGCAGACCAGTAGATCTAAAATCTCCAATCGATTTATGTTTTGTTTTTAGGACCTCTATTTGATCGATTAAATATTTGCCTAATTCCTTAGTATGCTCTAGCAAATTTTCTTCTTGCATGAAGTCAATATTAGCAATAGCAGAAGCGCATGCTACGCTATGAGCTGAATAGGTTAAGCCTGAGGGAAGAGTGTTCTTATCAAAGAATTTTGCAATATCCTTTGATACCATCACTCCACCAAGTGGTATATAACCACTATTGATACCTTTTGCCATTGCAATAATGTCCGGCTCAACCCCCGTTTTATTAATCGCAAACCATTCACCGCATCTGCCAAAGCCGCTCATAACTTCATCTGATATAAGTAAGATGTTATTTTTCTTAGCAATAGCTGCCACTTTTTCCCAATAATCTGGTGGGTATTTAATACAACCAGATGAGCCAGATTCACCTTCTAATAAAATAGCGGCAATGTTATTTGGTCCTTCAAATTGGATAATACGCTCAATATGTGAAACGCATTCACGTTTGCATGATGAGATCTCTTGGCTCCAAGGACATCTGTAACAATATGGATCTTCGGCATGTATAATATTGGGTGTTTGGTCGCGATCTATTGGTAATTTTCTAGGATCGCCACCCGCCGTTGCTGCGGCATAACTAGCGCCATGATATGATCTGTATCTGGTAATAATTTTACTTTTACCAGTTACCATTCGAGCTATAATTAGTGCATTCTCAATTGAATCAGCTCCACCAGAAGTAAAGAAAGTTTTTTGCATATTTGGTGGCGCAATTTCTTTTAATTTTTTGCCTAAATCACCGCGTGGTTTTGTAGCAATTCCAGGATTTACATAGGCAAAATTATCTAATTGTTCTTTAATTGCATTGTTAACTTTAGTGTTTTTATGACCAATATTAACATTCATTAAACCTGATGAGAAATCAAAATATTTCTTGTTCTCATTGTCAAAAATATAGATACCATCGGCATTTACAGCTTCAATAGGGTTTAAAGTTTCTTGCGCGGCCCAAGGGAATAAAGTATAATCTTTATTATCTGCTTTGATGTTATCTGCTTTATGCTGATTGATGTTACTTACTTCATTTTTCATTATCAGCTCATCCAATCTTTTTTATCACCAGCATTCCATTTAACAGTGGTCTTCTTATCCTGCGTCCAAAATGCAATTGAGCTCTCTCCTGTAATGTCGGATGCGCCAAAACGTGAATCATCCCATCCACCAAATGAGAATGGCTCTCTAGGAACTGGTACACCAATGTTAACGCCAATCATTCCAGCTTTTAATCTCTCTGATGCATAGTTTGCTAGGCTAGAGTTTTGAGTAAATATTGAGGCTCCATTACCGTAAGGGGAACTGTTTTGTATAGCAATTGCTTCATCTATATCTTTGGCTCTAATGATCGATAAGACAGGACCAAAAACTTCTTCTTTGGCAATTGTCATATCAGGGGTAACATTGTCAATTATTGTTGCTCCAACATATGAACCATT
Source organism: Rickettsiales bacterium (assembly GCA_018659605.1). Lineage (GTDB taxonomy): Bacteria > Pseudomonadota > Alphaproteobacteria > Rickettsiales > JABIRX01 > JADHOX01. The sequence continues at coordinate 20,806 of JABJMA010000013.1, read as the reverse complement.
TTCTTTCTCAGATATTATTACATCTCGGCCATCTAGTAAAATTCTAGCTCCCTGCTTGTCTGCGCCACTAATATAACCCTCAATACGGTCTTTTGAAGTATGAGATATCACCGCACCAAGGTTTTCTCCTGGTATAATTTTTTTAGCCTCTAGAATAATAGCTTTAATAATGTGATCGACATCACCAACCGCAACCATCACAGCTGCTGCCATACAGCGTTGACCAGCACATCCTGACATAGAAGCCACAATGTCTTTTGCAGCCATATCTGGATTAGCATCTGGTAATACTAAAATATGATTTTTAGCCCCACCTAAACATAAAGCACGTTTGTAAGAAGCCGTTGCTCTTTTATAAACAATCTTTGCAACTTTTGTTGAGCCAACAAATGATACAGCTTTAATATCTGGGTGATCACAGATTGCTTCAACCATTTCCTTTTGACCAAATAAAACTTGAAAGACATTCTCTGGTAAACCAGCCAGTTGTAATAGCGCAGCAATCTTAGTAGCGCTAATAGGTACTATCTCGGATGGTTTTAAAATTACTGAATTACCTAAGACAAGTGCAATAGGGATAGTCCAATGAGGTACCATTGATGGAAAGTTAAAAGGGGTAATGGAAGCGACTACTCCAAGTGGTTTCTTGCTTATCTTACAATGAATACCTTGTGATACTTCTAATGTTTTATCAGTTGAGAGTTGTGGTATTGAGCAAGCAAATTCAGTTACTTCAATTGCTTTCTCGATTTCAGCTCTAGATTCAGGTAAAGTCTTGCCATTTTCTAACTGAATTAATTCAGATAATTCATCAATATTTTCTATTAGTAATTCGCGATATTTATATAGGACCTTAGCACGAGATCGTAATGTAAGATTGCTCCAGCTTGTAAAAGCTTCCTGGCCTTTCTCTACAGCTTCATTTAAATCTGTAATAGTATTAAGGGTAACAGACCCGATAACTTCGCCATCGATAGGGCTTGTAACTTCTATTCCTTGAGTGTTGCTTGGTTGTATAATATTTTTCATGACACTAATTTATGATTTGGTTGTTTGGTAAAGTGAGTTTTCTTTTAGGCTATTTATAGCAATCGTGGTTTTGGTTGCTTTTACTTCTGGAATAATGCCAATTTTATTTTTTAAAATATCTGATAATTCATACATATTTTTGGCTCTTACTTTGGCTAAGTAAGAATCTTCACCGATTACCTCATGTAATTCTTCAATATTGGTAATTGATAGAATTTTCGTAGATAGCTTTTGTGACCAATTAGCACTATCGATATTGATTGTAACAAATGCTAAAATATTTAGGTCCATAGCCTTTGGATCAATTACTACCGAATATTTCTTAATAATGTTTTTCTCTTCTAATTTTTTAATCCGTTCCCAAATAGCTGAGGGTGCCATATTTAATTTCTTGGCAATGTCTGAGTTTGCTATTCGAGCATTTTCTTGTAATAGATCCAGAATTGAATTGTCGATTTTATCCATAATGCCATTAATATATTTCGGTCATTATGACAAGAGGCAGTATATCTGTCAAGATTTAAGTGAGCTTTACGAATAATATTCGGGTAATCTAAGATATTGCGGAATATCTAGCGAGAGCTTTAGATGGGGCTGTGTTGATGAAATTCAGTAATTATGTTTCTAGGTAATTAATTTTCTTTATGATTGTAAAAGATAGTTACAATAGAGCATTTTCGTATTTACGTCTTTCTATAACAGATGTTTGTAATTTTCATTGTAGTCATTATTCACCAGATGGCTATGAGTGCATAAGTAAAGATAAAGTTTTATGCTTTATCTACCAAGGTTAATTATCAATATACCAGTTTTATCATTGATAGTAGGGTGGTTGTTTATCATAGAATCAAAGTTTATTACTTATATGCTATAGCGGATTTGATTAAGTAAGTTCAGTAATTATAAATAAAATATTTACTTTATAAAAATGATAGTGATAATCATTATTAATTAAATAAGGTCATATCAAATGAATAAGTTTTTATTAATATTCTTTCTATCTATATCAGCTTTATTGACATCTTGTGGAGAAGATGAAGTTTCAAAGGAAATTGTAATAGTGCTTAAGGAGCATAAATTCTCACCTGATATTATAAATGTAACTGCTGGTGAGAAATTTAAATTAGTTATTGATAACCAAGATCAAACAGCTGAAGAATTTGAAAGTCATGATTTGAAGCGTGAAAAAATTATAAAAGGTAATACAAAATCTGTTGTTTTTGTTGGAAGTTTGAAACCAGGTGAGTATAAATATTTTGGTGAGTTTAATGAAGATGAAGCTCAAGGTAAGATTATAGCCAAGTAATTATTTTTATATGTTTTTACCATTCATAGTAATATTTAGAGAAGTCTTAGAGATCACGCTTATAGTGAGTCTTATGTTCGTAGCGACCAAGGGTTTGCCTGGTCGTGGAAAGTGGATAGGAGTTGGGTTCCTATTAGGGATCTTAGGATCTGTGTTAATAGCAGTTTTTATTGAGGGGATTTCGAATTTTGCCAATGGTCTAGGGCAAGAACTTTTTAATGCTTTCATTGCTCTAGCTGCAAGCATATTGATTGGTTGGACTGCTATCTGGGTTGGTACGCATGGTAAGCAAATCTCTCATCATATAAAACAAAAAGGTAAGCAAGTTGTCGATGGGGAATTACCTGTTAAGACCTTGGTTATAATTATTATGCTTGCTGTTCTACGCGAAGGTTCGGAGATAGTCTTATTTTTATATGGTATGTTACTTTCTGGCCTGTCCTTATCGGATCTATTGTTAGGAACCATATTGGGTAGTTTATCGGGTGCATTGCTAGGAGGGGCTATTTATTTTGGCATGATAAAAATAAATACTAAATATATATTTAGCATTACTAGTTGGTTATTAATTTTTATTGCTGCGGGTATGGCAGCTATCGCTGGAAGGTTCTTTGTGGCAGCGGGTTATTTTTCTGCTAATTCTAGTATTTTATGGGATATGTCTGGGATATTAAATGAGCAGAGTTTCTTCGGTCAAATATTACATATATTTTTTGGTTATAGTGATTCACCTATGGTAATTGAAGTTGTTTTTTATTCAGTTTTTCTAGCGATAATAATCATGATTACAAAATTTCCTGATTTTAAGTCGTTAAAACAGGATTAGTATTTTATTTGATTTTACTCTGCTATTTTTTCTTTGGCAGTAATTTCTTTTATGTTTTTTCTATAAAATAATATTGCTATATCTCCTTAAAAACGTTATTTTAAGAGATAGTTCTATTTATAGAATTAACTTAATATAAAGAGTTATAAATGAATTTCTCCAAATATAGTAATAAGGCTAAAGAAATTATTGCTAATGCTCAGGGGCTTGCATTAAGCAAAGGTCATCAAAATTTTATTCCAGAGCATGTACTTAAATCTATGCTTGAGGATGCGGATAATTACACATCCAACCTTATTATCTCAGCTAGTGGTAATCTAGATATTATAAAAAGTGAGTTAAGTGATGCATTGGCTAAGATTCCATCGGTGACATCTAATGGTGGAGCAAATATTTATTTCTCGCAGGATATGGCAATTTTAGATCAATCGGTCAAGAAAGTTGCCAAAGCTCTCGGTGATGAATTTATAACACTAGAAGCTCTGTTACTTGCTATGTTTGATGAGAAGTTAAAAATCTCAGCTATTCTACAGAAATCAGGATTGGAGTTACCTGTAGCAACGGAAATAGTGAGTAGTTTGCGTCAAGGTAAAACAGCAGATTCAGCTGCTGCGGAAGATAAATTTGAAGCATTAAAAAAATATGCTAAAGATTTAACAGAGTTAGCAGCAGCCGGCAAAATTGATCCAGTAATTGGTCGTGATGATGAGATTAGAAGAACCATTCAAGTATTATCAAGGCGAACCAAAAATAACCCCGTTTTAATTGGTGAGCCAGGTGTTGGAAAAACTGCAATTATTGAAGGGTTAGCACAAAGAATAGCAGCAGGGGATATCCCAGAATCATTAAAAAAACAAAAAATCATGGCGCTAGATTTAGGTGCTTTGATTGGAGGTGCTAAATATCGTGGTGAATTTGAAGAAAGGTTAAAAGCTGTAATAAATGAAATTGAGCATGCTGATCATGAGGTGATTTTATTTATTGATGAATTACATAATTTAGTTGGGGCTGGAAAGGCTGAAGGTAGTATGGATGCTTCAAATCTTTTAAAGCCGGCTTTGGCACGTGGGCTCCTGCATTGCGTTGGAGCAACTACATTAGATGAATATCGTTTACATATTGAGAAGGATCCTGCATTAGCCAGACGCTTCCAATCTGTTTATGTTGCTGAGCCCACAATTGAAGATAGTGTTACTATTTTACGTGGATTAAAAGAAAAATATGAGATGCATCATGCTATTAAAATCTCAGATAGCGCAATTATTGCAGCATGTAATCTATCACAAAGATATATCACGGATCGATTTTTACCAGATAAAGCGATTGATCTAATTGATGAAGCGGCAAGCAAGCTCAGAATGGAGATTGATTCTAAGCCAGAAGAAATGGATGAGTTGGAGCGGAAATTGATTCAGCTTAGAATTGAGGCGGAGACGCTTAAAAAAGAGCAAGATGATAATTCTAAATCTAGGCTGAAAACTATAAATAATGAAATTAAAATATTGGATGATAAATTATCTGTATTCTCGTCTAAATGGGAAGCTGAGAAATTGCGTTTAGAAAAGGAAAAGGATATTAAAGAGCAATTAGAGAAGGCTAATTATGAATTAGAAAAAGCAACCAGAGAAGGTGATTTAACTCGGGCAGGAGAGTTATCTTATTCTATAATACCGGAGCTTACCAAGCAATCAGAGAATTTTAATAATGGAGCTAAAGATTCCTTAATTAAGGAATCTATCAATGAAGAAGATATAGCTTTGGTAATTTCTAAAGTAACTGGCATTCCAGTTGAGAAGATGCTTGCAGCCGAGAAGAAAAAATACCTTAATATTGCCTCAGAGTTAAGTAAAAAGGTCATAGGGCAAGAAGATGCAGTTATAGCGATAGCTAATGCTATAAAGCGTTCAAAAGCTGGTTTAAATAATCCGAATAAGCCGTTAGGTTCATTTCTGTTTATTGGTCCGACAGGCGTTGGTAAAACTGAATTGTCAAAAGTATTATCTGAGTCATTATTCAATGATAAGTCGGCATTACTTAGATTTGATATGTCGGAATTCATGGAGAAACATGCTGTTAGTAAATTAATAGGTTCACCACCAGGTTATGTTGGCTATGAGGATGCTGGCTCATTAACTGAAGCTGTTAGGCGGCGCCCATATCAAGTTATACTTTTTGATGAAGTTGAGAAAGCTCACCCAGATGTATTTAACCTTATGTTACAGATCCTTGATGATGGTATTTTAACGGATAGTCATGGACGTAAAGTTATTTTCGCTAATACCTTAATTATCATGACCTCAAATCTTGGCTCGGTAAAACTAAATTTATTATCAAATGAGCAATCAGTCAAAGATATCGAAGATGATATTATGGATGATGTTAGAGCTTTTTTTAAGCCAGAATTTATTAATCGAATTGATGAAATTATTTTATTTCATAAATTGCGTTACCAACATATGGAGAAGATCATTGATCTTAAGATGGCAGATATGCAGAAAAAGCTTACTAATTATAAAATAGAAATGGATATTGATCAAAAAGCAAAAGAATATCTAGCTATGAATGGTTATGATGCAAAATTTGGCGCTAGACCTTTAAACCGATTAATTGAAAAAGAAATTACCAATAAGGTTGCAACAGGTCTATTAGACGGAACAATTATTGAAAAAAGTAAAATTAAAATCTCAGTAGAAAATGATGAAATTATTATTTTATAAATTTTCACTTATATATTGTATATAGCTACTATTATGTTTGAGTATTATTTGGAAAAACAGAAAATATTTAGATAGTAGACTCAGATTTTCCTAGATATAATATTAATCCTAATCATCTTTTTGTCATAAATGTTACTTCGAATAATCTTGTTATTTTTATTATCAAACTCTGGAGTAATAGCTGCAGGATTGAATCCACAAGAGAAAAGCATAGATGATGTTAAGATATATTATGCTTATGATGATTTTCTACCAATAATATCAATGAATATTGCAATTACAAATTCTGGGATAGCCTATAGTGATGATGATTTAGTAGGTATTAATTCTGTGGTAAGTTATTTAGCTAATAATTTTTTATTTTTAGCTGATAAAAGAGATGATTTTACTAGTGAAATTTCTGCTCGTAATATTAGCGTTTCATTTAAGAGTGGTATGGAGAATTTTTATATTTCTCTTAAATTTATGCCATCTGATATCAAATTTATTACAGAGTTTTTGCAGCATTTCTTTTATAAATTTGAGGTGTTAGATGATGATCTTATTAAGGCAAAGGAGTTTCTTAGCTATAAACGTAATAATAGCTATTTAAATAGTAATTTTATCAGCTATCAGAATTTTAGCACAAATTTCTTTGATAAAAGATATAGCAGAGATGCTTTTATTAATGATCAAAGTGCAACAAAAATTACTGGTAGTGAGGTGGGTAGATTTGTCAAAAACTTAGCTAATAAAAAGCAATTAAGGATTGCTATTGCAGGAGATTTACAAGAATCAAATTTGGCGGGATTTATTGGTGATATATTTTCACCATTTAGCAATGATGCTAATATTCCTCATTATAAAGCTGGATTGGTTACATCATCTGATAAAGAATTTGAGCTTGAAGGTTATGATCAGATAATTTTCTATTCTGGTATTATTGGGCCGGCACGAAATTCAAAAGATTTTTATTCATTTTATGTGTTTAATCACCTGATAGGAGGGTCGCAAAGAAATTCTTTTATTGGAAATAGATTGCGCGAAGAGTCAGCGCTTACCTATTCAGGTTATTCATATGTAAATTATTATAGTAATTTAGGCTATCTTATAGTGCATTTTGCTTGCGATAAGACTAAATATGAACAAGCATCATTCGTGATCAAAACATTATTACAGGATATAAAAACCAAGGAATTTACTGAAGCTGAATTAGTTCTGGCGAAACAATATTTAATGGGAAAATATGACATTGCCTTTTCATCTAATAGCTCCATTTCAGCTTTTATGCTAGGCTTATTGTTAAATGATTTGCCTATTACAATGCTAAAAGAGCGTAATGAATTTGTTTCAGATATTAATCTAGATGATATTAATCAAATCAGAGATAAGTTATTTTTAGAGAATGATTTTATAACCACTGTTACGGGTGATTTAAGTTAATATTTTCATTTTAAATGTGCAATTCGTTTGATTGTTAATCTATTATGTTTTAGTGATTTTTTCCTAGAATTTTAGATCATTATTGATATAGTCTATGCCATATTTTGTAATGGCCCCTTCGTCTAGTGGTTAGGACTCAAGATTCTCAGTCTTGCAACACGGGTTCGAATCCCGTAGGGGTCACCATTTAATATTTACAAATTAAGTATCTGTTAAATTCTTTAATATTTCATCCAGCCTTTTGACTTTAATAATAGCAGTATTTGGCACGTTCCAATTTTTATTTTAGTCGCTCTTTTCCAAAAGGAGTATATTTGAAAATGCTGGCTTTATGAATTATGTAATCGTTTTTTGATTACTCTATCAAACTTTTTGCAAAAAATATTGAAACTAAGTTCTAAAAGGTTATTTTATGTTGGGTTTTTTTATAATCTAATGCTTGTATTATGAATAGAAAGTTTAGTTCATTACTAATTGTTGTTATATTCCTTAGCATGCAAGCATTCTCTCTATTGCATGCTGCTGAATTTAGTATTGAAAAACATGATCATAATGGTCAGGTCTGTGAGATTTGTTTAAGTTCAGATCACAATAAGTTACTAAATGGTGAGTTGTCTAAGTTAGTAAATCTAAACTTATTAACTCTTGAAGTAACTCTACCAAAAGAAAGTTTGCTCTTTTTTGCTAAAGTTAAATCCTTTAGCCCTAGATCTCCCCCCTTTTTTTCCTAACTAATCACTAAACAAATTATAAAGTAACTCAGCTCGTAACATAAATATGTTATATGGTGATGTTATTTTATTTAAAAATTAAAATTTATTAGGAAAAATGACTAAAATAAAAATCTTAGCACAAATTGTGCTTACAACTTCTTTATTGGGAAATTCTGCTTCGGCAGCCACTAACTCAGAAATCCAATCGCTCAGAAATGAATTTAACAATATCAAAAATTCATATGAAAAACGAATATCTGATTTAGAAAGTAATTTAAATAAAGATAGATCAATATTAAATAACGCTAATGCTACCCGTAATATTTATGACAATAAATTTAATCCATCAATAGGAGTAATATTAAATGGTAAATATTCAGCTTTTTCTCAATCTGAATCTGAATTTTCTGGTTTTGGAGTTGGAGAAGAGGGTGAGCGTGGTAAAGAGGGCTTTGCAATTGGTGAATCAGAGTTAAATTTTGCATCTAACATTGATGACAAATTTTATGGAAGTGTTACTCTTGCAGTAGTTAATGAAGACGGTAGTGATATTATTGAGCTTGAAGAAGCATATATTCAAACTACTCCAGCTTTTGGGCTACCCACGGGTATGAACCTTAAAGCGGGAAGGGCGTTTTGGAAATTTGGTTATCTAAATGAACATCATGCTCATAGTGATGATTTCGCTGATAGGCCTTTGCCATATAGAGTTTATTTAAACAAAGCCTTTAATGATGATGGTGTTCAAACATCATATATACTTTCTACAGACATTTATCAAGAAATAGGTGGTGGTTTATTTAGAGGTGATGACTTTCCCCTTGGAACTGGTGATGGTAATAGTAATTATTCGATTTACTATAGAGTTGGCTCTGATATTGGCGATAAACAGAATTGGCGCTTAGGTTTCTATCAACTTTCTGGAGAAGCTAAAGATGGGCGTACATCAAATGAAGATGCTATTACTTTTACTGGTGATACTGATTTATATGCTGTTGATTTTAAATATAATTTTGCCCCAACTGCTAATTCAAAACAAAAAGAATTAACATTCCAGGCTGAATATTTTTATCGTGAAGAAGATGGTATATATAATGATACTGATGCATCAACAGGTGATGTTACTGTAGATAACCATTCCTCTGGTTGGTATGCACAAACTGTTTATAGATTTAAACCTAAATGGAGAGTTGGTTTAAGATATAGTGAAATGCAAACATCAGATGTGCCAGTGGGACTTAATAGCAGCGTTTTAAATGCTAATGGCTTTGATCCAGTAAGCTATACTGCAATGGTTGATTGGAGTAATAGTGAGTTCAGTAGAGTAAGGTTACAATATAATGAAAATGAACTTTCAAATGGTAATGAAGATAATCAATTTATGTTTCAATATATTGTTAGTTTTGGTGCGCATACTGCTCATAAATATTAGTAATAGGAGTTATCATGGTTAAATTATATTTATGTGTTTTTAGCTGTGTGTTTCTCTGCATTTTTAACTCACAGGCAAAAATTAATGTTTTTGCCTGTGAACCAGAATGGAAAGCTTTAGCTGAAGAAATTGGTCAGGATAGACTTAATGCTTATTCTGCTACCTCAGCCTTCCAAGATCCACACTACATAAAAGCAAAACCAAGCCTACTTTCAAAAGTTAGAAAGTCTGATCTTTTAATTTGTTCTGGAGCTGATTTAGAATCTGGATGGCTTCCATTACTTTTGCGAAATGCTTCAAGAAATTTGCAACCTGGCAATATCGGGAATTTAATGGCGGCTGAATATGTCGAAACAATTGGAAAGCCCGAAATATTAGATCGTTCAATGGGTGATGTTCATGCTGATGGAAATCCTCATATTCATCTAAATCCATATAATATTTTATTAGTTGCTGCAGAATTAAATAATCGTTTGAAAGAAATTGATCCAAGCAATTCTAAGGATTATCAAAAGAATTACGATATTTTTATAAGTAAGTGGAAAAAGTCTATAGGAAAATGGGAGGTTAAAGCATCTAAATTAAAGGGGGTAAAAGTTTTACCTCATCATAAATCTTTTAGTTATTTAATTGAATGGCTTAAGTTAGACGAGGTATCAAGCTTGGAATCAAAGCCAGGAATTGCACCAACTTCAAACCATCTAGAAAGTCTTTTAATTATTTTACGAAAAGAGCCAGAGGTGTTTATTATTAGGACTCCTTTTGACCCTACAGATGCTAGTAACTGGATCCATACAAAAACTCATATAAAAGCATTGGTTTTACCATATACAGTAGGAGGAAATGAAGAGAGTAATAACCTATTCTCCCTTTTTGATAATAATGTGGATTTAATGTTAGAGGCAACTAAATGATAAATATGGAACTGATAGAAATAATGACTCCAGCCTTAGTGGTTGGTTTATTAGTTGCTTTAACTCATGGATTACTTGGAATTAAGGTTTTAGAAAGAGGTATAGTTTTTATAGATTTAGCAATTGCACAAATAGCTGGTCTAGGATTAGTTATAGCGGGTATTTTTTTGTCAGAATATAGTTGGTCTTATCAATTTATTGCTCTTTCATTTGCAATATTAGCTAGTTTGTTTTTCTATTATATAGAAAAATCAGCGCCAGATATACAAGAGGCAATTATTGGCTGTAGCTTTGTTCTGGCTGCATCATTAAGTATTTTATTTTTATCAAATCACTCTCATGGCTCAGATGAAATAAAGCATTTATTATCTGGTCAGATTTTGTTTGTTACATTTCAAGATATTTTGCAACATTTACCAATTTATATTGGAGTAATAGGATTATGGTTTTTTAAACCACAAATACGTAATGGTATTGGGTTCTATCTAATTTTTGCGATTGCGATCACATCATCAGTTCAGCTAGTAGGGATTTATGTTGTTTTTGCAAGCCTTATACTTCCGGCAATTGCTGCTAAGAATATGAGAAACCCATTATTAATTTCTTGGATATGTGGTATTATTTCGGTAATTTTAGGAATTATCTTTGCTGCAATATTTGATCTTCCCGCAGGAGTTTTAGTGGTTATTGCTTATTTTGTAGTTACATGTCTAATTAAGCTTCATTCTAAAATTAAACATTCCTAATATATCATTTGGTAATATCTAACAAAGGTCCCAATTTATTTCCCCTGATTTATAGCTTATAAACCCGATGTGAAAGAGCTCTTAGCACATGCTCATCATGAGTAATTAGCAGATATGTTAGATCGTATTTTTCCTGTAATCGCTTCAGTAATTGTATAACTTGTTTTTGGGTCGTGGCATCAAGCGATGCAGTGGGCTCATCCAAAATAATAAATTTAGGTAATAAACATAAGGCCCTAAGTATTACTATTCTTTGGCGCTCTCCACCTGAAAATTGATGAGGAAATTTAGTGAGTATCTGCTCAGAAAAATTAACATCACCTAATAAACCTTTAATTATTTCGAGACCATTTTGTATTTTGTGGGCATTGATAACTTCCAATAACGTTTCAATTACGCGTAGACGGGGGTTTAGAGTTGCAAAAGGATCTTGGAAAATAATCTGCATATTGCGGCGAAATAAGCGTAATTTCTCACCTTTGAGGTTATTTATATTTTGTCCATTTATTATTATTTCACCTTTGCTTGCACGTAATTTCAAAATTGACTCAGCTAAGGAAGTTTTACCACTACCACTTTCGCCAATTAGCCCAACAGTTTCTCCTTGCTTTATATTGATATTAATATTGTCCAAGATTTTATTTTCTATTCTTCTAAATCCTTGATGGTGAAAATAGCTTAAATGTAGATTTTTAATCTGAACTAAGTCATTTTTTTGGCTAAAATCTTTTTTCTTTTGAGGTGTAAGAGTTATTGCTAATAAGTCTTGGGTATATTGTTCTTTAGGGGTAGTGAAAATCTCTTTACTAGTACCTTCTTCAATAATATTACCATCTTTCATTACTAAGATTTTGTCAGAAATTCTTTTAACTAGAGGCAAGTCATGGGTAATAAATATAATAGCGATATTATTCTTCTGACTTATATTCTGTAACAACTCTATAATATTTTTAGAATTTTGTTTGTCTAAAGATGTTGTAGGTTCGTCAGCTATAATTAGTTTAGGCAAGCAGGCGAGGGCCATTGCAATCATAACCCTTTGGCGCTCTCCACCGGATAATTGATGTGGAAATATCTTACCACGTTTTACTAAATAATTAAGCCCCACATCTATTAGTAATTCATCAATAATTTTGTTTATAGTATTTTTGGTAGATTTCTTATGTAAGAGCAAAACCTCAGCAATTTGTTTTCTTATGTGATGCAGTGGGTTTAGCGAGGTCATGGGTTCCTGAAAAATCATAGAGATTTTATCTCCACGGATTTTTTGCAACTCGCTTTCTGATAAAATATTTAGATTTTGCTCTAAGAATGTTATCTCTCCTGTAGAATTTGTAATAGAATTATCATTAATCTTAAGGATCTGCTTGCAGAGTACAGATTTTCCTGAACCACTCTCACCAACAATAGAAGTGATTTTACCAGATTGAATTGTGAAATTAATATCTGATAATATCCTTTGATTATGAATTGATAGATTTAGATTTTTAATTTCGAGTAAAGACATTTAGCCAAATTATATTTAGTTATACTAAATCACAAATTAATTTATTTAATTAATTTTGTTTTTTATTAATATATTGCAAAACTAATCTTAAAACCTATAACATTTCAAGAAAGCATTATTGGCTTTATTCTTTTTATAAATCAAAAGATGTTCAAATTATGAGAATATTATTAACTTTGACAATTTTTTTATCTATATGCGCTTGTGCAAATGACAATCTGCGTAATAGAAGAGTTCCGTTACATAATAAGGCATTCTTAGATGGCCAAAATAAATTTTATGATAATTACCAAGTTCAGGATGCATATATGTCAGATTCTAAGAAGGATAAAAGCTTCTTTAATAATTTGTTCGTCGGAGATAGCACTGAAAAAGTTACTGTAATTGACGAAACTGATACTGGTAATTTGCAAAGAATATCTAAGGAATATAAAGATAAAGCTATTAATGATCAAGAGACTGCAGCAATTAACGTTGCGTCTAAACCAGTCTCTATAACCCAGGATGATTCATTAGATGAAGGCTTTGTGCCAAATAATGCTATTGTCTCAAAATATAAATTATTGCCTAAATCTCTAGTTGGAACCTATGTTCAGATTGCTGCCTTTACAAAATATCAAGATGCATATAATATTACTGCACCATTATTAAAATTTAATAATGTAGTTATTAATGAGCGTAAAAATGATTCTGGTGGTATATGGTATAGGGTACGCGTTGGTCCTTCCGCTAATCGAGATTTAGCTTTATTATTGCAGAAGGAATTAACAAAGGGTGGTTATAAGAATAGTTTAATTATTGTAGAAAAGTAAGAATGAGAGTTGTGGGATTGTTGATTTATGCTGTAGCCTTATCAGGCTGTATGCCTCCAGCATATGATTTTGATTATAATAATGAGAAAGTTTTATATGGAGTTGGTAATTCTCCTCCGGGTTCAAATTTTCCTAGTATCCCAGCTTTTATTGATAATCCAGCATTAAAAGATCCAGATAGTTTTTCTGTTCCACAATCTTCTGCGCCACAGAATAAGGCTCCGGCTACAAATCAACAATATAATAACCCTTATTTAAATCCATATGGATCAAGCCCATATGGAAGTTCAAATAATATAAATGCCAATAAGAATAAAATGCCAAATAATAACTATAAGGCACCTCCTACTTCCTCCAATCAGCCAAATAAATTACCACATCCTACTATGCAGGGAAAGGATAACTTATATATGGGGCAGCCAAATTCTGTACCAAATTATCAATATAATCCAACTGGCAATAAGCCTCCCCAAGCTAATAACATTAGAAGAAATCAGCAGAAAGATAGGTATAGAGGTTTAACAAAAACTAACAAAAAACAAGTTATAGATACTAATATTTTTAGTCAGAGCGATCGTGATCGATTTGATTTATTGGAGTCTGATAGCTTTGCCCCAAATAATAATTTTGAGAAATATCGACCAATGTATAAAGACAAACGTTCAAAACAGACTCAGGAATTTGTCGATAGCTTACAAGGCTCTCTTTTAGAAGAAATGATTCAGAATGATCCAGTCTCCAACGGATTTGGTCTAGATAATATTCCTAAATATTAAAACATATTTATTCTAATTATTATGCAAACAACATTTCATAGATTAGAAAATTTACCAAGTTATGTTTTTGCAGAAATTAACCGCCTAAGACATAGAGCAAGAGTTAAAGGTTTAGATGTTATTGATTTAGGTATGGGTAATCCTGATGGGCATCCACCAGAGCATGTAATAAACAAATTAAGTGAAACCTCTATAAAGCATAAGGTTCATGGTTATTCAGTATCACGTGGTATAAGAGGGCTGCGTTTAGCCCAATCAGAATATTACGCTCGGCGTTTTAATGTTGATATTAATTCAGAAGAAGAAATTATCGTAACAATTGGTTCAAAAGAAGGTATATCAGCTTTGTCTCTAGCGATTGTTGGTCCTGATGATTATTTCCTAGTTCCATCCCCGGCATATCCAATTCATGTATGGGGAAGTGTTATTGCTGGAGGTAAAATTAAAACCATCCGTAATTTACCAGAGGATAATTATCTAGAGAATTTAAAATCATTCCTAGATAATGCACCTATTAAGCCTGTTGCTACTATAGTAAACTACCCATGCAACCCAACAGCTGAAGTAGTTGATTTAGCTTTTTATGAGGAGCTCGTTGATATTTGTCGTTTTCATCAAATATATGTAGTTTCTGATCTTGCTTATTCTGAGATTTATTTTGGAGATAATAAACCACCTTCAATCTTGCAGGTAAAAAATGCAAAAGATGTGGCAATAGAATTTACATCATTATCTAAGACATACTCAATGGCTGGCTGGAGAGTAGGTTTTGCAGCAGGTAATAAAACTTTAATTGCTGCAATGACTAAAATGAAATCTTATTTGGATTATGGTATTTTTACCCCAATTCAAATAGCAGCAACTTATGCTATTCGTGATTGTGATAATTACATTGATGAAAACCGAGAAAAATATAAAGAGCGTAGAGATGTTTTAGTTCAGGGGCTTGAACAGGCTGGTTGGAAAGTTGATGTTCCTGATGCTTCAATGTTTATTTGGGCAAAGATTCCTGATAAATTTTCGGACTTAGGTTCATTAGCATTTTCGAAATTATTATTAGAAAAGGCCAATGTTGTAGTGTCACCAGGAATTGGATTTGGAGATGAGGGTGATGGTTTTGTACGAATTTCATTAGTTGAAAATATAAATCGTATTAGACAGGCCACAAAAAATATAAAACTATTATTAAAGTAATTAAATGAAAAAAATAAAAATTGCCGTTGCTGGTATTGGAGTTGTAGGTGGAAATCTTGTATCAAGCCTATCTGAGAAACAGTCTTATTTTGCTAAAAGATTTAATATAAATTTACAGATAGTTGCTATTAGCTCGAGAAGTAAAAAGGATTTTCCTTATAAATGGTATAATGATCCCATTGAGATGATTGATAAAGAGAACCCAGATATTGTTTGTGAATTAATTGGTGGAGATACTGGTATTGCTCATGATATTGCAGTAAAAACTTTATCTGAGTCAAGAACTCTTATTACTGCAAATAAAGCATTACTTGCTCGTATAGGTGATGAATTGCTGACATTAGCAAAAGAACATAATACAAAATTATTTTTTGAAGCTGCTGTAGGTGGCGCAGTGCCAATAATTCAAATTTTATCGAGTAATCTTAACTATAATAAAATTAGTGGATTTACGGGGATATTAAATGGCACAGCTAATTATATTTTAACCAATATGCATCAGGAGAAGAAGGACTTAGATGTCGTTATTACTAAGGCTCAGGAGCTTGGTTTAGCCGAAAGTGATCCAACATTTGATATTTGTGGAATCGATGCTGCGCAGAAGTTAGCGATTATGAATAGTCTGATTTATAATGTTGGCTTTAATGCTGATCACATTCAGGTTACTGGTATTGACAAAGTTTCATTGACTGATGTTAAAGCGGCTGAGAATTTTGGTGCTAAGATTAAATTAGTGGCGCAGGCCAAGCTTGTTAACTCAGTTTTGTATGCAAGGGTTGCACCAGCTTTCTGCATAACAAATAATTTTCTATATAACATAGATCATGCATTAAATGCTGTGAGTTTTAGCACTGATATGGCAACTGATATGGCTTTGGTATCTCATGGTGCCGGTGGTATACAAACCGCTCATGCAGTATTAAGTGATATTCAGGCCTATATTACTAATGTAGAATCACCAATTTGTAATATGATTCATAATGTATCAGATTATAAATCATTAGAATTTGATGGTAATTTAATTGTCAAAACTAATCATAAACAAGATTCAATTAAATCAGAGCCCTTTCATATTGATGGTAGCTATTATTATCTAATAGAGAATATTTCTGAGGATCAGTTACCTGAAATATTTGATGAGAAAGTTACTTATTTTCCATACCAATAATTTATTTGATTATATGACTGTTGCAATTATTACTGGAGGATCAAAAGGGATAGGCTTTAATGTTGCGAAGTTATTTGTCAGCAAAGGCTATGATGTTGTTATCTGCTCACGGTCAAAGTCAAATCTTAATAAGGCAAAGCAGCAGTTAGGTGATTCTGTATTGGCTCTTTCATGTGATGTATCAGAATATAAACAGGTCCAGAAATTATTTCATTCTACAAAACAGCATTTTGGAAATATTGATATATTGGTTAATTCTGCCGCTATGATTAGTAGTGCTATGTTTAAGGATGTAGATATGGATGAATTTGATAAAGTCATAAATGTTAACTTTAAAGGAAGCCTATATTGTATCAAAGAATCTTTTAAACATATGAGTAGGGGCGGTTCTATTGTAAATATTTCATCACTTGGAGGATTGCCAGGTTATGAGAAATTTCCTGGATTTAGTGCTTATTCTATTTCTAAATATGCAGTAACGGGTATGACTGAGATTATATCTGTTGAAGCTAAAGAAAAGCAGATTAGAATTAACGCTATTGCACTTGGAGCTGTTAATACTGATATGTTAGCTAAAGCGGCACCAGGGTTAAAATCAAAAACTGAGGCTAGTGATATTGCTCCTATAATTGATTTTTTATGCGATAATGATAAATCTGGCCATATGAATGGTGCAACAATACCAATAAATACAAATATATGAAATTTGATAAAAGACCAATAGTCTATATTACTAAAAAGCTGGAATTCTGTATTGCTCATAGATTAATTAATAAAGATCTTTCTGAGGCAGAGAATATAGCTATATATGATAAATGTTATAACCCAAATGGTCATGGACATAATTATACATTAGAGGTGACATTAAAAGCCCCAATATCTGAGAGGACAGGGATGGTTATTAATTTCACTAGCCTTAAAAAGATTGTTGATGAACATATAATTGAATTAATGGATCATAAGCATTTAAATGAGGATGTAATTCATTTTAAAGAAATAATTCCTACTGCTGAGAATGTTGTTGTTGTTATTTGGAAAATTCTACAAGAACAAATAGCTGATAATATGCTGTATAAATTAGTTTTAAGAGAAACAGATACGAATATAGTTGAATATTATGGTGAGGAAGTCTGATCTGATTTCTTTACTATAAGTTAGTGATTATTTTGCTATATTTGAGAAAAATATTTAACTTATTGGCAAACTAAATTAACACTTGACTGCAGGCAATAAAAACAATAAAAAACAACACGCTGGCCGGGTAGCAAAGTGGTAATGCAGGGGACTGCAAATCCTCCATCGGCAGTTCGATTCTGCCTCCGGCCTCCATTTTTTTTGTGGTCTAAATGATGCTATCTTCAAAATCTCCTATAATTGTTGCGTTAGATGATACCGATATCATTAAGTTAATAGATTTAACTTCTGCTCTAGGGCCTTATGTTCATAGCTTTAAGCTTGGTTTAGAATTTTTCTCAAAATATGGTCCTGAAGGTGTCTTGAAATTTACTGAACGTAAAATTCCCATATTTCTCGATTTAAAATTACATGATATCCCGAACACTGTTGCTGCCTCCATTACCCAATTATGTGAGCTTAATATTGATATGCTAACAGTTCATCTTTCGGGTGGGCTTTCGATGTTAAAAGCTGCCAAAGAAGCTCGCGATAAAACCAATAAGAATGTAAAATTACTTGGTGTATCCGTTCTAACTTCTCTAGATGATGATGATTTACATATGATAGGATCTAGATTCTCAAGCCAAGAACAGGTTCTGAATTTGTTTAATCTAGCTGGAGAGTCTGGTATAGATGCTGTTGTTTGTTCCGCTCAGGAGGTATCACTTCTAAAAGATAATAATGTAAGTAATTTAAAATTTATTACTCCTGGTATTAGATTAGATGAGGAAATTCAATCTAATAAATTATCGGATCAGAAGAGGGTTGTAACTCCCCAACAGGCAGTTAAAAATGGATCGGATTATCTAGTTATAGGTAGATCAATTACAAATCATCAAGACCCAGTTGTTATTTGTAAGGAAATCATGGATTCGTTAACATAAATCAGAACCGAATTAATATACATAATTGATTCTAGTAGAGATATTGATAGTTAGAATCACCCATTTGGAAAAGAATTGTGATTTCAAGGCTTTAACGATAATGAATAATAGAGTTGGGTAAGAAGCCGTAAAGAGGCTTCCAGAGGTAATTACTTAATTAGAGGCCAGTGAAGTATTTGATAAATAAAAACTACATCCTCAAATATTAAGATTTTGCCATAATTTCTTTTAGCTTGGAATTATTTAGTTAAACTTTTTTAACAAATTCAGATTTTAATTTCATAGCTCCAACACCACTGATTTTGCAATCAATATTATGGTCGCCATCGCATAAGCGAATATTCTTAACTTTAGTACCAACTTTAACTGAAGAAGAGCTGCCTTTAATTTTTAAATCTTTAATAACGGTTATCGTATCGCCATCTGATAATATTATTCCGTTAGAATCTTTTATTATAGCTAGATCATCATTATTGTCTTCTGTGGAAGTATCATTTTGTGGCCATTCGTAAGCACATTCGGGGCAAAGATATAAATCCTCAACTTCGTAAGTATAAATAGAATCGCATTTTGGGCATTTTGGTAATGGTTGATCTGTCATAAGTTTTATCTTTTATACAAGGCGGTTATTTTTATGGTTATTACATGTAATATTCAACTGTTCAGTATTATACTTATCATGTAAACCTAATTTTTAAGTATCAAAAGCATAAGTTATAAAACAAATTTATGTTTGTCATGGTTTTTGGTTGTAGCGAATATCATAATAACTTCTGGAGTATTAAAATTACCTAATGTCATCATTAGCTTCCAGTTTGATCATCCAGGTTATATGCCTATGAGCAAAAACTTTTGGTATCACTAGGTATATCATTCTATGATAACTCTATAGCTAATTTATTATAATTAGTAGATGTTTTAAATATATAAGAGCCGTGTGGTTGGCATATCACTAGGAGAAATTACTTGAAATTTATGAATAATCATATAGAAAATTTTTCTCCTATCACATAAGAGATTCTTTCTTAATTATAAGGCCCCTTCGTCTAGTGGTTAGGACACAAGCCTTTCACGCTTGTAACACGGGTTCAAATCCCGTAGGGGTCACCATTCCTGACTTTAGCAGTATATTTGTTATTAGGTAAAGCTAACTACATGATTTTTCCCACTTTTATTTATGAATTGGGTATATTATGTTTGGAGTTTGTTTTAATATATCTCTTTAGTCATCATGTTATTAAAGCGCCCAAATAAATAAATCTTGGCAGCTATATGTAAGATATATTTCCGTACTTACAAAGAGTGTTGTATTAAGGTAACGTATATGCTTGACTGTGATACAAAAAGATGCTAAAATAAATTACAACCTAATTCATTTAATGAGGATTTATATGATAATTTATTTAGCAAACGTTTTAATTCTTTTAGTATCGCTTGTTTCCTTAACCGCCAACGCAAGTAGTTATAATGGGGAATCAAATCTTGATATATCAGTCATTATGGCCGATGAGATAACAGTGACAATTGATAATAACGGTATTATTGAATTTATAGATCTAGAAGAGAATGATGTTATTGATACAAGTACAAATTATAATATTGTATCAGATGCATCAAGAAGTTTTAATTGTTATATAAGTTATGATGGAACTAACTATAATATTGGAGAAAGCATTTCTGCACCATTAGTAGATTCCAGCAATAATAACAGCGGAATAGATTTTAGTTTAACCTTTCTGTCTTGCCAAGCTGGTAGTAATAGTATGTCTGTCACTGGAAATATATCATTAGCACTTAATAACAATACAACTTACCATATAAACACTCAGTTTATATCTGTAGGCTATGTTCCAACTACTATTACTACATATACTTAACTATAGGATTTATGGAGTTAATATATCTACATAATTTGTAGCTATCACTTCATATTTAATTATTAAATAAAGCTCTATGTTAATTTTTCTTCTTTTCCCAAATCTTCTGGGCTTTATATAAAATTAGCCTTCCTAATGGTGCAGCAGCAGCTGAGCCAGATCCTCCATGTTCAATAATAACAGAAATAGCAAATTTAGGTTTCTTAGATGGTGCAAATCCCATAAATAATGCATGATTTCGTCTGTCAAAGGCAATATCTTTAAATTCTTTATCTTTATTATGCTCAAGTGAAACAACTTGAGAGGT
>JABJMA010000012.1 GCA_018659605.1 Rickettsiales bacterium | reverse complement strand
TGTGATGTTGTATATCTTATTCTCTCTAGACCATCTACCTTCTCTAATTCGAAAATTAATTTGCCCAGGTTGCTAGTTTGACCTTTCTCATTAAGCCCATGATAACCATTAACATTCTGGCCTAGCAGTGTAATTTCCTTAGTGCCATTTTCAACAAAACTTCGGGCCTCTTCTAGAATTTTTGCAACAGGGCGTGAGAATTCAGCACCACGAGTATATGGCACAACGCAAAAGCTGCAAAACTTATCACAGCCCTCTTGTATCGACAAGAAGCCACTAACTGCTCCTGTGGCCTCATGCTTCGGTAGTAAATCAAATTTCTTCTCTTCAATAAAATCTAATTTTATAGATTTACTGTTACGCTTAATTAATTCTGGCAAATTATGATATGACTGGGGACCTACAACAATATCAACAAAAGGCGCTCGCTTAAACATCACATCCCCTTCAGCCTGAGATACACATCCAGCCACAACTAGCATCATCTGCTTTCCTTCTTTTTTTAACTTTTGCTTTGCAACATTGATTCTACCAAGCTCAGAATATACTTTCTCTGCAGCCTTTTCCCTTATGTGACAAGTATTTAATAAAACCAAATCAGCATTACGGTAACTATCAACCTGCTTATAGCCTAACGGTAACAATAAGTTCAGCATACGTTCAGAATCATAAACATTCATCTGACATCCATATGTTTTTATGTATAAGTTTTTATTCCGGGTCTCCATATACTCGCCTTTCATTTTTAATAGTAACTTAATAAACAGAATAAGTTTTTAATCTTTTTTCTTTGAAACAACATATAATTCTAATTTGTGATATATAAGTTCATAGCCCAAATCTTCAACAATGCTTTTCTGTAGCTTTTCAACCTCTTCATTACAAAACTCTATAATTTCTCCAGTCTTAACATTGATAATGTGGTCATGGTGGTCTTCATCAACTTCATAACGAGCTTTACCATCGCCAAAATCATGCTTCTCAACAATCTTAGCTGACTCTAATAACTTAACTGTTCTATATACTGTAGCAATTGAAATTTTATTATCTATCAACTTAGCTCTACTATATATCTGATCAACGTCTGGGTGATCTTTTGAATCTGCAACAACTCTTACTATTGCCTTACGCTGCTCTGTTATTTTAATCGAATTATCCTTGCAAAACTCTATAAATTTTTTAACTATATCATTCATTGGCTAATTTAAATATTTTTGAAGAAACTCTGTGAGATTTTTAGTATCAACATTATAAAAGTTATGCGCTATATAATCACCTTCCCTACTAGTCAAATAAATATATGACGAGTGATTAACTTGATAATCATTATTCTCATCCAACTCCTCTTTGCTACTAAAAACTCCAAACTCTTTCACTAAAGTTTGTATTTCTGTTTGAGAACCTGTTAGACCAATAAATTTCTTATGAAATGGAGTTAAGAATTCCTTAATGGTTTCAGAATCATCTCTTTCAGGATCAATGGTAATAAAAATTGGAGTAACTTTCTCTAATAAATTACTATCCAGTGCTTTTAAAGCATTAGAAATATTATCCATACCTGTTGGACAAACCATATGACAATTAGTAAAACCAAAAAATATCAGCAAATAATCAGTTTGCATATCGTTATTAGACACCCTTATATTTTCCTGATTAGTCAAAGTAAATTTACCACCTAGCCTAACTCCTACATTTTCAACATTAGAACCCTTATGGAGCTGATAATACATTACTATTGGCACGCTTATTAATATTAACAAATAAAAATAACGAAATTTTCCTAAAAATGTTGATTTCTTCATGAATTATGTTTATCGATTCTTTAGTTTTTATTTATCCGATTATGAAAAATTTAGAATCAAATAAAATTATAGCAAGCATATTGCTTTCTGGATTAATTGCAATGCTTTGCAGTTTCCTCACAGATATATTCTACAAACCAGACTATAGTCAAGAAAAACGTGGTTATGAAGTAGTTATTGAAGACACACAAGCAGCTTCATCTAAAGGCAATACTCCTGAAGAAATTGATATGTCTAAAATAATGCTACTTGCTGATTTAAATAAGGGTAAATCCTTATCAAAGAAATGCACATCTTGCCACTCATTTAATCAAGGTGGGCCAAATAAAATTGGACCTAATTTATGGAATATCATGAACTCTGATATAGCCTCTAAGTCAAATTATAATTACTCAAAAGCACTCGCCTCATTAGAAGGGAATTGGAATTATGATGCAATGTATCAATTTATTAACAAACCTAAAAAATATGCTCCTGGCACAAAAATGTCTTTTGGTGGACTCAAAAAACAAAAAGATATTGCCTCAATGATAGCGTTTCTAAGGAGTAATAGTGAAAATCCTCTACCTCTGCCTAATTAGTTATATTTTTCTGGTAGGAAATCTATCAGCTAGCTATTACTTTTCTATTTTTGACAACCCAAAATATAGCAAGGATTTTGAGTCCTTTGATTACATTGAGCCTAATGCACCTCAAGGTGGCGAGCTCAGAATAGGAGCTGTAGGATCATTTAATAACCTCAACCCTTTTATTTTGCAGGGGAATCCTGGAGATGGGATTGGATTCAGCTTTGACTCATTAATGTCCAAGTCTAAGGATGAACTAGCACCGGCCTATCCCCTTATTGCAAAGTCAATAAACATTAGCCCTACCAACTCAGAAGTTAGCTTTAATTTAAATCAAAACGTACGTTTCCATGATGGCTCTTACCTGACAGCTAAAGATATTAAATTTACTTTTGAAACTTTAAGTAGCAAAGGGCACCCAAGATATAAAGTAGGGTTAAGAGATATCTTATCTATCAAGATCATCGACCAATATAATGTTACCTTTTCTCTCAAGGACATAAAGAATAAGGATCTGATTCTCACAATAATTCAGATGCCTATTTTGAGTAAAAAGTATTTTGAAGAGAATGATTTTACAAAAACGACCTTAAAACCAATCATGGGTAGTGGTCCTTACACAATATCAGGGTCCTTGCCTGGAAAATCTATTACTTACACAAAAAACCTAAGCTACTGGGGCAAAGATCTGCCAGTAAATACAGGCCTTTATAACTTTTCTAAAATTACCTACATATATTATCGAGATAGCAATATCGCAATAAGAGGTTTAAAGGCAAATGAGTATGACTTTAGATATGAGAACATTGCGAAGAACTGGGCTACTCAATATAAAGATCCCAAAATAAAATTACATCTAAAGCAAGAGATGGTTCAACATTCGATTCCATCTTCAATGCAATGTTTTAGCATGAATAATAGATTAGCAAAGTTTTCTAATTTAAATGTTCGCAAGGCAATCAACCTCGCATTTGACTTTGAATGGACAAATAAAAATCTTTTTTTTGGCAGCTATAATCGTACTAGAAGCTTTTTTGATAACTCTGTTTTTAAAGCACTGCCTCAAATTACAAATTCAGAAATGCAGATATTATCTGAATTTAATTATAGTCAGACTGAGATTAATAACTTATCGGACATAATAATACCCACTAATAATGGGAATGGTTATAACAGAGAATCACTAATAAAAGCAAAGCTATTATTAGAAGAAGCAGGATATCATATAAACAACCACAAATTAATAGATCCTAATACAAATCAACCTTTTACTATAGAGTTCCTTATAACCTCCTCCTCATTTAAAAGAGTAATTTTACCTTATATAGCAAGCTTAAAGAAGCTTGGTATAAGCTCTAATATAAAGCTGGTTGATTCTAGTATTTATCAAAAAAGATTAGAGAGTTTTGAGTTTGATATTACTGTGAGTGTTTTTCCTATATCTATGATACCAGGAAATGAGTTATACGCATATCTTCATTCCAATAACAAAGATATTAATGGTAGCAGAAATATTGCTGGAATTGATAATCCACGTATTGACGAAATTGTTAAAATAATTCCTAATATTACTGAACTAGAAGAGCTAAAATCCTATACTTCAATTCTTGATAGATTATTACTAAGCAATTACTATATTATACCACATTGGAATATTAGCGCATTCCGCCTTGTTTACTGGGATAATATAACCCATCCAGAAACTACTCCAGCATACGACTTATGCCTAGAATGCTGGCATAAAAGTTAATAATAAAATTCTAGCACCTGATCACTTTGTAAAATTAATATTTCAAAGTAACTGAATCAATAAACTCAGATCTATTAATATCCATATTGAGGATTAAAGCTGTCCCAACTAATACAATTAACATCATGGTACCTCCATATGAGAAGAAAGGTAGCGGTGCACCCACTACGGGAATAAGACCTATTACCATTGATATATTAATAGCAAAATGAAGAAATAGAAATACTGATATACCTAGAATCACTAGCTTACCAAATTGATGACGACATTTTCCAGCCAAATTTAAAGCTCTAAAAAAATAGATCATAAACAAAATAATTAAGATTAAAGCTCCCGCAAACCCGAGTTCCTCGGCAATAATTGTAAAAATAAAATCAGTCTCACTTTCAGGCAAAAAACTTAAATGACTCTGAGTCCCTGACAAAAAACCCTTACCCAAAAGACCACCAGAGCCAACTGCAATTTTAGATTGTATTATGTTATATCCCGTTCCTAAAGGATCCGAGTCAGGATTTAAAAAAGTTAATACACGTTGCTGTTGATATGACTTTAAATTAACCCATAAAATTGGCATCATTAAAAGCGCTGATAAAGCTGAAAAGGCAAAGAACCAGATATTTATACCAGCACAAAACATTATACTAATACCCGTAGCAAAGAGAATTAATGTCGTGCCCAAGTCTGGCTGAGCAAGTATTAATGCACAAGGTATCGCAATATATATCACAGGCAATGAAATATGTATAATTTTTCTCATATCATACATATGAGTATTGTGAAAATATTTTGCTAAAGTGAGGATAATTGCAATCTTCATTACCTCTGAAGGCTGAATATTCAAACCACCAATACTAACCCACCTTTTTGCACCCAGTACAGTACTTCCACTAACCTCAGCTACAACCAATAATAATAGTCCCACAAAATAAGTAATATAAACATATTTAAAAAGAAATTTTGTATTTATGCAGATAATCAAAATCATTAATGGTATAATAAGGCAGAATCTTTGTATCTGCCTTAATGCAAATGAATTAAAATCCCCTCCCCCAGCTGAATATAAAACTACAAAACCGAATACAGATAGAAAGAAAGTTGAAAGTAGAATCAAAGGATCAGCTCTATAGATACGAGTAAAATCAAATAATTTCTCCTGATTCTCTTTGTTTGGAGAATGGGTATTATATTCCATAAATTAAAATTTTATTCTCATTGGCAAAACTTAATACCTCTTGTTTATTTACAAAAAGAGTATTTTTTGAATCGACTAACAATATTTTGATGTTAGCTCTAACCATATTTTGCAAAGTCTGTAAGCCAATAGTTGGTAAATCTACACGCAAATCTTGATTCTTTTTGGCAAACTTTGCTAAGATAGCTGGCTTGCGATTTTTTACATCAATATAGGGTTCGCATCTCTTTATCAAATTATCAGTACCTTCAGAACCCTCAATACCTATAATCCGCTTATCCTGCATTATCAATGATTGACCAATATCAAATTTTGCAAGATCATGATGTAAATCCTTGGTAATATTAACATCTGCTTCAAAATCTTTATATAATTTAGACTTAGTATATAATCCCCGATCCTGCATAATTAATTTATCACAAATATCCAAAGCAGATATTACCTCAATATCATGTTTTTCAATAAAACTAATTACAGTACGTAGAATATTATCATCTCCTAATAATTTATTCTTACCTATTTGTGCTAATAGAACAGACCCTTTTAGATCAACCTTTAGCTCCGAGAATTTAGGTTTAGTAACCTTACCAACTAAGCAAAGCTTGGTAACATTATTACTATGTAAAAAGTTAAGAATGCCAGATACCTGACCTATAGAAAATTCATTGCAGAGAATCTCAGAATTATTATCACGCTTAAATAAACCACCCACTGAGACTACACAAAATGGTGTATTCTGTGCAGATAACTCATTAATTATGTAATGTGGTATCTCACCACTACCAGCTATAATACCAAAAAAGTTCTTTTTCATTTACTCTTAGGATTACAAATTGCATTTGCATTCTCAGCTTCTATAAAATCAATAACATAAGTTACATTTTTATCTGTAGAATCACGTCTAACTGCTTTTAATCTTTCAGAAAAAACCATATCACTAGCTTTAAATAACTCTTTATACATTCTTTGAAGCGACTTTATACTATCTAATGAAAATTTACGCCTTTTTAAACCAACTAGGTTTATACCTAATAAATTGGCCCGCTCACCCATAACAAGACCAAATGGTATTACGTCTCGTTCAACCGCAGACATACCACCAATTATTGCATGATCACCTATTCTAACGAATTGCTTTATAGCTGATAACCCACCTATTATAACGTAATCATTTACTGTTACATGACCAGCTAATGTGGCATTATTAGCTAGAATAACATAATCACCAACAAAGCAATCATGCGCAACATGACTACCAACCATTAATAGACAATTACTACCTATCTTTGTCAGAGACTTTTCTAAAAAATTTTTATTTCCATCACTAGTACCAGAATGAATAGTTACATGCTCACGAATCACATTATTATCACCTATAACTAACTTTGACTCTTCCCCAGCAAATTTTAAATCCTGAGGGGCGGACCCAATAACTGCAAATGGATAAATAGTATTATTCTTGCCAATAATTGTACTACCTCTAATTACAGCATGAGAATCAATCTTGCAATTATCACCAATAACGACATTACCTGTTATATAGCAAAAAGGTCCTATCGTAATATTGCTACCTAATTTTACTGACTCATCAATTACTGCTGTTGAATGGATGTTGTTTTTTATATTATCCATTTAATCTTTTTTATCACTAATCATTGCTGCAAAGCTACTCTCAGCTACCAGCTTATCCTGTACATAAGCCTTCCCCTCAAAACGCCATACACTACCCCTAGTTTGAACCACATCTACCCTAAGTCTCAAAGTATCACCAGGAATCACTGGTTTCCTAAATTTTGCCTTATCAATAGACATAAAAAAAACTAGCTTCTCTTCAGGGTTATCAATACTGGACTTAGAAACCAATATTGCCGATGTTTGAGCTAATGCCTCAATTATTAACACTCCCGGCATAATCGGATATCCAGGAAAATGACCATTAAATTGCGGCTCATTATAAGTGACATTTTTTATTCCCTCTGCATATTCATTCACTTTATAATCAATTACCCTATCAACAAGCATAATTGGATATCTATGAGGAATCAACTTTATGATTTCTGCAGCTTCTATAGTTTTTGACATATATTTCTCTTAAAATTCATTTATTCTTAGTAATTTTTCTTAGCATAATTTGCGTTTTTTGCCAAACTCTTTTTGGTACTGCTGGCATACCATAATAATCGCCACTATTTTCATTAATATTTTTTGTGACACCAGCTTGGGCTGCAAATCTAACATTTGATCCAATAGTAATATGACCCGCTATACCACATTGCCCTCCAAATGAGACCGAATCCTTTATCTTACTACTACCAGCAAAGCCAGTTTGGGCTGCTATAAAACAATGTTTCCCTATTTCCACATTATGGGCAATCTGCACTAAAGAATCTATCTTAGTCCCTTCGCCAATTACTGTATCTCTTAACGAGCCCCTATGTATAACAGTATTGTCACCTATACCTACATTCTTATGAATAATTACTCTACCAAAATGTTTAATTCTATTAGCTCCATTAGAACCAACTGTATAACCAAAACCTTCAGATCCAATTTTACAGCCCGGAGCAATAGTGCTACTATCTCCAATATGGGCATATGATATAGAACAATTACTTCCAATAACCACATCATTTCCAATCGTCACCCCATCGGTAATTACTGTATTGGGATGAATCTCAACATTATCTCCAATAGTAGCTCTACCAATAAAGCAGTTAGGAGAAATGACTGCTGTACTACTAATATTAGCCTCAGGGTGAATAGATACCCCTTGATTAGAGAAATTCAAATTTTGAGTTTTGTAACCATAGAAATAATTAAGAATTAAAGAGCAAGCACCATATACATCACGGCAAATTATAAACAGCTGATCTTTGTTTCTTTTTATATCATATAATTCTTGCTCTATCAGAACTATACCAGCCGATGAGCTATCTAATGCAGGTAAATATTTAGAATTATGTATAAAGCTAATATCTGTATTGTTAGCATTCTCTAATGTTGTGATGTTCGAGAAAACTACATCCTGACTCTTTCCAACTAATTCGATTACATGATCCTTGATTAGCTCTGACAGCTTTGCAATATCAATATCATTATTATGTTTATTATAAAAGCTACTATCTATCACTTCTCGAAATTTATATCTATTTGAGGAACTCTTTTATTTAAAATAATAACCACATCATCACTAATATTTAAGCTTTGTACAGCATAGACTAATGTACTCTTAGTTACTACGGTCTGATAGTTATTTTTCTCAGCCAACTCAACAACCACTTTCTGTATATGGCTCTGAATTTCACCC
This sequence comes from Rickettsiales bacterium, assembly GCA_018659605.1. Lineage (GTDB taxonomy): Bacteria > Pseudomonadota > Alphaproteobacteria > Rickettsiales > JABIRX01 > JADHOX01. The sequence goes on along the minus strand of JABJMA010000012.1, from coordinate 11,487 downwards.
AAAAAATCACTATATGTTTTATCAAGAATTTTTTTCTTCTTTGCGAGTTCTGCTTCAAAAACCTTAAATTGTGCAACTATTTTTTCTTGCTCCTGCTTTAATACCTGAGGAGATAATACTTGCACCTTTGATTTCAAAGACTCTTCCTGTTTATAGATAATCTCCTGCTTCTCTTGCATGTTAGCCTGAAATTTATCAACCTCAACCTTTATCATTTTCTTCACTTGTTGAGAAGCTGTAGACTTAGAAACTATATATTCAACATCAATATATACTAGAGGTTTTGAGTCTAAATCCTTGGCATATAGACCTGTTATAAGAGTTAGACCAGCCAATATGTAAAAAAAGATTCTAAAAATCATAATTCATTGTTTAAAAAGTTGCACCGAAGCTTATTCTAAAATTTTCGGTTTTGTCAAAACTTTCTTTTAAAATAGCATTACCAAAATCAAGTCTTATAGGCCCCAATGGTGAATTCCAAAAAATCCCGAAGCCTATCGACAGTCTTATAGATTTTGTATCATTCACATCGCCATAATCTTGGCCTAAGCCAAATGCGGTTCCTATATCCGAAAAAATTGATGCCTTTATACCCAATTCCTCTGGAAGACCCGTTGGCAAGATTGTCTCAAATGTTGTTTTGTATAAATACTTTCCGCCTAATGCAGATCCATCAAAATCACGAGGACCTATACCAGAAGCTCTAAAACCTCTAAATGATGCCCCTCCCAAAAAGAATCTATTATTGATTCGAACATCATAACTATTATAACCCTCTATCTGCCCTAGACGAAGTGACGCCTTAAATATAAATTTATCTTTATATATAGGTATATATCTACTTGTTGATAATTCGTGCTTAAAAAACTTAGCATCGCCTCCAAATCCTGTGATAGTTGTGTTATATTTCAGAAAGAAGCCTTTGGTTGGAACAAAGCGATTATTTAATTTGTTATAAGTAAGACCCTGGTTAATTTGAGAAGTAGAGCTTTTCCCCTCCTGCTCCTTAATATAAATTGAGGCATTACTATCTACATCATAAATATCATCAACTTTAAAATCATAACCTATTGTTTGAGATAAATGGTCGCTGTAATTATAAGATATATTAACGCCAAAGCCATTTGTATTCACATTAGCATCACTTTCTTCATATTCTCTAGATATATCAAAGAGATCCATACCTAAGTTATAATTATAATTTCTAAAGTTAGGTATTTTATATGAAAAATCTACTTGATTAGAGATGGATGATTTCTGAAAATCTAGTAAAATAGTATGAGCCATTCCCATCAAGTTTCGTTCTTTTATAGAAAGATTACCCAGGAATTTATCTGTTGTTGAATAACCTATTCCGAAATTAAGCTCCCCTGTAGGCTTCTCCTCAACTTCAATAATTAAATTAATAGTGTTTTCTTTATTGGATGGCTCCTGGCGAATATTAACTTTACTAAAAAAGCCTAAATTATCTAACCTAGACTTAGATTGCCTAATCAAGCTAACATTATATGCATCACCCTCAAATATTTTCATTCTACTTCTGATGACAGAGTCATAAGTCCTTGTATTACCAGATATTTCAATCTTATCTATGAGTATCGGTCGATCATTTTTTATTACAAATTCAATATTTGCCAAAAGAAGCCTATGATCTAGATTGACCTTGTACTCAATATCAACAAATGCATATGAATTCTTATTTAAATAGCTCAAAATGTTATTTTTAGATTTCTCTAATTCAGAATAGGAGAATTTATCTAACTGCTTTATAGTTATTTCTTTAAAAACCTGCTCTATATTAATAAGCTCATTTTCTGACTTAATCACAATATTATCAAAATAATATATATACCCCTCTCTAAAGCTAAAGCTAACATAAAAACTCTTCTCTTGTGGTAAATATTCAATATCAGTCTTTTCAATTCCAAAGTTAGCATAACCATTATTATTATACATTCGGGCTAACAACTCCTTATCATACAATACCTTGTCAGGATCATAATACGAGCTACCAAATCGATACCATTTAGGTTCTTTTGTTAACATTACTTTTTGCAATTCATTATGGGTAAAAACATTATTACCTATAAAATAAACTTTCTTAACCTTAACTTTATCATTTTCTTCTATTTCAAAGATAATATCTATTCTGTTTTCATCCAGAAACTTTACCTTGGGCTTTACCTCAATCTCAATACGACCACTTCGCTTATATACCTCTATAATTCTCTGGACATCACTTTTTAAAACCTGCTTAGTATAAATTGATCGTGGGGCTAGGATTAATTCTTCCTCTAAAATATCCGACCCTAACTTTTTATTACCAATAAAATGAATTTCATTAACTAATGGATTCTCGGTTACCTCAATAGATAAATTCTTACCCTTATTAACAAGCTTTATATTAGAGAAAATACCTGTCTTATATAATCTTTTGATAGCTTGATTCAATTCCCCCTTTGAGGATTTATCTAGACTCTGAAAAAAAGAAATTATTGTAGCAGACTCTATTCTTTTATTACCTGACACCGTCATATCAACAGCACCATAAGCAATATTAGACCCCAATACCAAATAAAGGCATATCTTTATAATAAATCTATTATAGAATTGGATAATCTTCACTGAATTACTGACTTAAAATCATTAATAGTTATAAAAATAAATAATGTTACCAAAAAGGTAAAACCTAATTTATAGGAATATTCCTGAATCTTGACTGGAACAGGTCTTCGCGTAACAAACTCTATCATATAAAAAAACAAATGTCCTCCATCCAATAATGGTATTGGCAATAAATTCGCTAAGCCTAAGTTAACAGAAATTAGTGCCACAAACCAGAATATTAGAGAAAAATCTATAAACTTACTTTCATGACTCATAGCTTTCTCAGTCACTTGGGATGAGTATTTAGCAATTTTAACCGGACCACTTAAGTCACTAAAGCTACGCACACCTGTTACAACCTGTTTCATAGCAACTAAGGTTAAGCGGCTTAAATCATATAATTCAAAAATTGCTAATTTTATACTAAGAAAGAACCCCGCATCTTCATATGTCACAACGTTAGAAGTAACTCCTATTCTCCCGATCGAGATATTATTACCCAGGAAATCTTCGGTATCTACTCTTTCTGGTATAATCGGAATATTGAAATAATTATCATTTCGCAAAACTTCAAAATTTAGCTCTATATCTGGATTGATTTGAACTGCTCGCTGAATATCTCCAAAGCGTAATACCTCTCTATTATTAACAGATACTATCTTATCTCCAGTCTCTAACCCAGCATGGTAAGCTGGAGAATCTTGGCTAACTTCATTAATAATATTAGAAGTTTTGCTCATACCATTCTGCCAAATTAAGAAAAAGAAGATTACAAAACCTAATAAATAATTAAATAAAGGACCTGCCAAAACTATGAGAAACTTTTGATAAAGCGGCTTAAAGAAGAAGCTCTTACTTCTTTCTGACTTTGGTAATTTATAGATATCACCTGAAACACCACTTGCAGCATTATTGTCACCAAACATTTTTACATAGCCACCTAATGGTATTAAGGAAAATTTCCATTTTGTTTGCTTTTTATCCGTGAATCCAAAAATTGTCTTACCAAACCCTATAGAAAATTCTTCCACCTTTACCTTAAAAATTCTTGCAACTATAAAATGCCCAAATTCATGTATAAAAACAATGAATGACATTATTAGGATAAAAGAAATTATTGTATTTATTATTGCCATATCTAATTATAAAAATGTTCTAGCTAAAGACCGAGCAGATTGCTCTATCTCATATACATGATCTAAAGATTCAACTTTCTCTATCTTCGCTCCCTCTATTGCCTTGGTAATATTTGTTACAATATCCAGAAACTTTATTTTGCCTTTAATATAGCAATCTACCATTTCTTCATTTACTGCGTTAAATATAATAGGTGCCGAACCGCCTAAATGTAATACCTGGTACACTAACTCTATTACACTAAATCTGTTAACATCTAATTCTCTAAAATTTAAAGATCCATAATCAACAATATTAAACTCCTTTGGCATCGGCAATCTAGCGGGATAGTTCATTGCATATGAAATTGATTTTGTCATATCATTATTACTCAACAAAGCTTTAGATGTACCGTCAATAAAATTGACAAAACAATGTATGATAGATTCTGGATGAATCACAACTTTTATTTGATCAATAGTAACTGGGAACAAATAATATGCTTCTATCATTTCTAATGCCTTATTTACCATTGTTGCAGAATCAATAGAGTTTTTTTTGCCCATTTGCCATGTAGGATGCTTCAAAGCCTCAGCTAAACTCACATTCTCAAGATCAGCTAAATTTCGATTTAAAAAAGGCCCACCAGAGGCAGTTAAAACTATTGAACTCATCTCATCCATAGCGTTAGGCTCTATCGTTTGGAATAATGCCGAATGCTCAGAATCCACGGGGACTAATATTCTATTATATTTTGAAATTTTATCTGTGAGGAATTCACCTCCACAGACTATTGACTCCTTATTGGCAATAGCTATGACATCAGCTGATTCAATTAACTTCATTGTTGGCTTTAATCCAGCCATACCAGATATACCTATAACAGCAACATCGACTTTAACACTAGCAGCCTCAAGGAGCCCCTCTTCTCCAAACATAATTGTTATACCTAGCTTTGATAAGGTGGTTTTTAAATATTCTAACTTTGACTGGTCCAAAATAACTACAACCTCAGGTCTGAACTCATTACAAATTTTAACTAATTTATCTATATTCCAGCCTGCAGTAACAACTTTAAGTTTGAACCTATTTTTATTATTCCTAATAATTTCTAATGTATTATCACCAATCGTGCCGGTTGCTCCAAATAACGATATTGTTCTTAACTCCGTGGTTTGATATTTTCCTACCATTATCTTACTAAGAATATAAAATTGAACTATCCATATTTTTTGTGTTATTCAAAATAACACAAAAAACAATAATGCTGCTGGGGCTACAAACAACAAACTATCCACCCTATCAAGCAGGCCCCCATGTCCAGGGATTAAGTCAGATGCATCTTTAATATTATATAAGCGCTTTAACTTAGATTCAAAAAGATCTCCTATCTGAGCAATAATCGATAGAAATCCAGATAATATCAAAAACTGAATAAGTTTTATATTATCTATAAAAATATAGCTTAGCAAACCTATTATCATCGCGCCTAAAATTCCACATAAAGCCCCTGAAATTGTTTTATTAGGGCTAACACTTGGCATTAGCTTAGGCCCCTTTAGATAATTTCCGCCAAAGAAAGCTGCGCTATCCGTTGCCCAAACAACAAAAAGTATATAAATAATACTCTCCAAACCATTATCCATGGATCGCAAAAATATCAATGATGCTGATGGTAACGCTATATAGACAATAGAATAAACAATTTGTTGCTTAAATGATATTTCAGAATCTTTAATAATATTATTCAATTCTAGGCACAAGATTACGACAGCTATTACTATTAGTAAATTATAGAGAAAGCCCCCATTAAAAACACATATAAAAACAATTGGAATTAACAACAAGGCTGAAAACAACCTTTGTTTTAGATTTTCTAGATTTATCATCAATTAAATATGAAAGCGATTCTTTTGCAAAAAAATTACAATAGAATATTTAAATTGCAAGAAACGAAACCACCTGAGTAAAGTATAATACTTCTGCAATAAAATTTGTTAATAAACAGCATCAACTTCCTCCATAGCGCCTATCCTTACCGGCAAAAAACTCTAAGGCCCTCTGAAACTCTGTTTTATCAAATGCAGGCCAATATACATCTGTAAAATATAACTCTGTATAAGCTAACTGCCATAATAAAAAATTACTAAGTCTAGACTCCCCTCCAGTTCTAATCATTAAATCAGGATCTGGTATATCTTTAATATATAAAGAATTTCTAAAATCTAACTCCGTAACCTCTCCTTCTTGCCTAAGTGATAAAATATTATTTACAGCCCTAAGAATCTCATCCCTTGCTCCATAACTAAGTGCCACAGTGAGATTCAAGCCCGTATTCAGCTGAGATTGATCTTCCAAAGACCTTATCTTTTTTGCTATATCCTTACCAAAATCCTCTATGTTGCCCATAGATCTAAATCTGATGTTTTTTGTCAGGATATCTTCTCGATAATCATCTAAGAACCTCTTCATTAAAAATTTTAGATTCTGAATCTCTCCAATAGAACGACTCCAATTTTCAGATGAGAAAGCATATAATGTAAGAAATGACACACCAAACTCAACCGAATATTCAATTATATTAGATACTTGTTTAACACCCTGCTCATGGCCATATAGCCGATTTTTTGACTTTGAGGCTGCCCACCTTCTATTTCCATCCATGATTATGGCTACATGGTTTGGTACTAGACCTAATTCAGAACTCATAGCAAATAGAATTAAGATTAGACACTCATTATTTCGTCCTTCTTCTTCTCGAATAATTGGTCATGATTACCAATATATTCATCAAGTATTTTTTGAATTAGTTCTTGGGCAGAAAATAATTCATCTTTTGATATATCACTAGATTTTTCATCCTTCTTTAACTTTTCAATTTCGTCACGACGAATATTTCGAAGAGCAATTTTTGACTGCTCTAGGTAATTAGAACATAATTTAACATACTCCATTCTACGCTCTTGAGACAATTTAGGGAATGGAATACGCAAAACATTACCATCTTTAATAGGATTTAAATTAAGCTCACTATTACGTATTGCTTTATCAACAGATTCTGCATGACTACCGTCCCAAACCTGGACCGAAAGAGTCATAGCATCTATTGAAGAGATGGATGCAACCTGGCTAACTGGTAAGACAGATCCATACGCATTTACCATTATATTTTCTAGCATCTTAGGCGACGCCCTACCAACTCTAATACCAGTTAGGTTATCTATAAATACTTCTGATGCCGTATCCATCCTTTGATTTATTTGTTTCTCATCCATTTTATGATTCCTCCGTAATAACTGTATATTTTGCTTTGTCTAAAAATACATTAACAATTTCATCTTGATCCTTGATTGAAAATACAACTATAGGCAACTTATTATCTCTAGCTAAAGAAATAGCTGAGCCATCCATTACCCTTAAATTATCTGCCAACACTTTTGAGTAGGATACCTTATCATAACGAATGGCATCAGAATGATTTTTTGGATCCTTATCATAAACACCATCGACACTTGTCGCCTTTAACAACAGATCACAGCCCATCTCTACTGCTCTAAGTGCCGCTGCTGTATCTGTAGTAAAGAATGGGTTACCAGTACCAGCAGCAAAAATTACAATACGCCCCTTTTCCATATTTCTAATAGCCTTCCTACGCACATATGTCTCACATACTTGTATCATAGAAATAGCGGACATAACACGAGTTGGAACACCTAAAGCTTCTAATGAGTTTTGTAGGGATAAAGCATTAATAACTGTTGCAAGCATTCCCATATAATCAGCACTAGCGCGCTCCATGCCCTTAGAGGCTGCAGATACACCTCTAAAAATATTACCACCCCCAACAACTAGGCATATTTCTTTACCTGAATCATATACTTGCTTGATTTCAGAACAAACTCTATAAATAGTTTCGGGATCATGACCATAATCACCATCACCCATTAATGATTCCCCAGAGAGTTTTATTAATATTCTTTTAGAACTAGAGGGATTTGTCATTTCTTACGAGCCTGCACTCATAGAGCTAACTTCTTCCGCGAAATTGCTTTCTTCTTTGTCAATTCCCTCCCCTAACTCATATCTTATAAATTCAATAACTTCTATATCAGAATTATTAGACTTATTAAAGTTAGCAACTGCCTCTGAAATTTTAGTCTTACCATCTATTACAAATACCTGATCTAGCAAAACAACCTCTTCAAAGTACTTTCTAATCCTTCCTTCTACCATTTTTTCAATAATGTTATCAGGCTTGCCTGAAGCCTTAGCTTGCTCAGAAAATATTTCCCTTTCCTTTTGAACTAACTCAGCAGGAACATCGTTACTGTTAACAGACACAGGTCTAGATGCTGCGATATGCATAGCTATTTGCCTTCCTATCTGCTTTACATCTTCAGTTACCTTAGAAACTTTAAACTTAACCAACACAGCTATTTTTCCTAAATTAGCATCAATTGCATTATGAATATATGAAGAAATATAACAATCGCTATTATTAAAAGTTGATACACGTCTAATAACAATGTTTTCACCCAGAGACCCTATTGATTCAACAATATAATCACTTACCTTCTGACCATTTGGAAGAGCTGAAGAGTTTAGATCATCTATATTATTTTTACAATTAATGGCATTATCCAACACGGTTCTTACCAAATTCTGAAATTGTTCATTTCTAGCTACAAAATCAGTTTCAGAATTGACTTCAATAATAGCAGCACCAGAGTCCTCAACTAAAACACCTAATAAGCCATCTGAAGCAGTCCTGCTATTTTTCTTAGCAGCTTGAGAAATACCTTTCTTACGCAACCACTCTACAGCTAGATCTGCATCACCATCAGACTCAGACAGAGCCTTTTTACAGTCCATCATTCCAGCACCAGTTATCTCTCTTAATTTTTTTACATCTTCAATTTTAACCATATTTCTTAACCAATATCAATTACTTTAAACCCTTTAATTTGATGACTTAGCTTCGGTTTTAGAGTCATTTTTCGAAGCCTCATCTATCTTTGCTGGAGTTGTCTTCTTTGCTGGAGCTGCCTTCTTTGCTGAAGCTGCCTTCTTTGCTGGAGCTGCCTTCTTTGTTACGACCTTAGGCTTAACTGCCTTCTCATTACTAACTTCATCTGAAGAAGCTTTATCAGCAACTTCAGCAGCATCAGACTTATTACTAGAAACATCTGCTACTTGTACATTCTGAGTCACAGATTTAGATAATCCCCGCTTATCCAAACTTTCTTTTACAACCTTTTCATTTTGTGGTGTTGGCTTAGCTAAGTTAATAGTGTCAGCTATATAAGTAAAAATAGCAGATAGAGATTTTATAGAATCATCATTTGCTGGTATAGGATATTTAACATTTTCTAATGTAGCATTTGTATCTACAATTGCTACAACAGGTATACCAAGCTTAGTAGCCTCTTTTAAAGCAATCAGCTCTTTATTAGTATCAGCAATAACCATTAAATCTGGTAAGGATTTCATATCCCTTACACCATTTAGGGATGAATATAGCTTTTGTAACTTTCGTGAGTAGCTTAACTTTTCTTTTTTTGTTAACTTAGATTCTTTGTCATCTAACAGGGTTTCTATAGCCTCCATGGTCTTAATTGAATTAGACACAGTAAGGTTGTTAGTTAGCATACCTCCAAGCCATCTATGATTTACATAAAATTGACCTGACTCATTCGCTTTAGCAGCAATAATTCCAGATGCTTGTTTTTTAGTACCAACAAATAAAATCTTACCATTACTTCTAACAATATCAGCAATAGCTTTTAATGCAATTTCAAGCATTTGTTTCGTTTTGTCCAAATTTAGAATATGCATATCTCCTTTAGAACCGTAAATAAACGGTGCCATTTTGGGATTCCAGCGTCTCTTTCTGTGACCGAAATGTGAACCTGCTTCTAACAAAACTTTTACATCTACCTTAGGTAGATTTAACTCATTAACCATAATAAACCTTAAATAATTAGTTATACCTCAGCAAGCTAAGTAGAAAGATCTACACTAATTATAGCCTGCTTGTGTTTTAATAAACTGAGAGGATAAAGGATAATTACTTGCCTTCAAGAGTTTTTTTTATTTCTCTTACAGAATCTAAAGAATAGGTAAGATTTCTAACTGAATCATCAAGAAATTCACGAAAATCTTTTAATGTGGCCAGAGACACTTCTAAGTCATTAATATGCGAACTAGATTCACGCTTCACTTCTACTAACTTCTTAAGGTATAGATTTTGTTTTTGAGCACCAAAGATTAATTTAGCGCCATGATATGGGTTGTTAAGACCAAGAAAATTTCCTATCTCTGTTAAACTACCCAGGCTAAATTCATTACAAAGGCCTTGATATAACTCTCTTTGGAAAGGCTTCATCCATTTGTATTTTTGTTGCGATAAATCTGTCATGAAAATAATATAACTCTTAATTGGATCTAGATAAGATATGAATAATTTGTTAAAATCAACAAAAAAATAGAGACGGGCAAAGGAGGTAAAAACCCGTCTCCATATAATAATTATACAACACTTGTGTTCTTTTTGCAACTATTAATATAATCCTTTAATTTAACAGCAGCTCTAAACCTATGATTATCAGCACTCTTTTGCAAAAAAGTCATTTCAGCATATGTAACAGAACTACCAAAGGGAATAAAGATTGAATCATAACCAAAGCCGTTACAGCCTCGTCCAGGATATACCAACTTGCCATCAACCTTACCTACAAAAACTTTAACTGCCTCATTTGGAACTTTAATAGCAATAGAACAATAAAAAAAAGCGTCAACGACTCCACTCTCAATAAAGACTCCCTTTTGTAGCATTCTATTACGTATTTTTTGAATAGCAGAATTAAAATCTTTTTCAGGACCAGCCCATCTAGAAGAATATATACCAGGATCTCCATTTAAAACTGGAATAACCAGGCCAGAATCATCAGACACACATATACCATTAGTTAAACTAGAATAATACTCTGATTTTATAATAGAATTTTCCTCAAAAGTTAAACCAGTTTCTTCAGGCTCAGCAACTTCATTAAAATCTAACACATTAAGATTAACATCTATACCAGACAATAAACCTCTCATCTCTTTTAATTTACCCTTATTACCTGTAGCCAATATTATTTCCATAATAAATATAATATATTAATTTATCCCTATATAAATAGCATAATAGAAAATATGCAGTAAAAATAAATACAAAACTTAAGCATATTACAATTGTATGTTATAAAAGATTAATTATTAAACCATAAAATATTTACCAATCTATAATTCATCCAAACTATCCTTATCTATTTAAATTAACTTATAGATAAATTTATTAAAATTTAGGTTACCCTTACTGAATTTACTCTACGTAAAAATAACATACTTATGGGTGTTTGATTTATTTAATGGTGCGTCCAAAAGGATTGATTAGTAAACACTAAGGTATTTACCAACCTAAAGGGCACCTACACTTCGCTTCGGTGTCCAAATTTAGCTTACCGACAAATTGTTCGAATCTTTTAAGGCTCTCATCCTAGACTTACTCCTCGCATAAAAAAAAGCTTCCTTATGGGAGCTTGTTTTATTTGATGGTGCGTCCGAAAGGATTGATTAGTAAATACTAAGGTATTTACCACCCTAAAGGGCACCTACACTTCGCTTCGGTGTCCAAATTTAGCTTGCCGCTAAATTGGTCGAACCTTTTAAGGCTCTCATCCTAGACTTACTCCTCGCATAAAAAAAAGCTTCCTTATGGGA